>JBBROQ010000044.1:0-17447 GCA_038229115.1 Planctomycetota bacterium
CCGGCTGCGATCGCTGGGTCTACCGGCAGGCCGCCGCTCGCGCCCCAATAGCGTTGGCGCACACCGTTCAGCATCAGGTGCCCGTCGTGGTCAGCCTGGACATAGGCCTTGGCCGGAATTTTCGCCGCATCGACTTCGCCGGTCGCCCCCGGCAGCGGCAGACCTGAGCCAACGCCGTGCGTGGCGGACTCAGCTAGATTGGCGCGCGGATTCTGCGCACAGCCGCCGCAGGCAAGCAACGTGAGCGTGGTGCTGGCGATGAGAAATGGGCGCATGGTTCGGTTCCGAGGTGATGGCGGCGACGGTGCAGACGCGGAGCGTAAACGTGAAGGCAGCGATGTGCTGTGAAGCCGGCGAAGCCGCGCCTCAACGCCGCGATGAGTTACCTGCGACCACAACAATGTCCATGTTTCCGGCTTGGTTCGAATGGTGGGCGACACGTTCACGCATGAATCCGGACCGGCATCACGATCTCGTCTTCAGCCTGTGCGTGCGCATTCGCTGGTCTTGGCTGGTCCGTGCAGCTCAACCCATTTGTGCGTCACCACCACTTCCTCTTTCCAGCGCATTGGCCCCAGGCGCTGCCGTTCGCGGCCCCGGCTTTGGTTGAACACGCGATGCAGGCGATTTTCGACGAGCAGTGCTCTGATCCGCGGGCGCATGGGCGCGCGCCGGGGCGGATCGATCTGCCGGTGCGCACCGTGGCCGGGGTCGAACCTTCCCTCGACTATGCACGCTGCTCCGGTGCATCCTGCGCCGATGGCCGATGCGTCCCCCCTGCGGTTGCCGAACCGTTTTGCGCCGCACAGTCCGGCCGCATGCACCGCCATCACCTGATCCGTCTCTTTGCCGTCGTCCTGTTCCTCGGCCTCACCGCCTGCGCCGCCGAACCGCGGCCGGCCACCGTGACGCCAATAAAAGTGACGACCGTTGATGGCGTACCGTTCACCACGCTGACCGCCGGAGCGCTGACGCTGACCATCGCGCTGCCTGATCGCGAACACGGTTACTACCGTGGGTTTCGCTTCGACGGCGCCGGCATGGTGACGCAGGCGACCTGGAACAAACACACCTTCTTCAGCGAACTGAAGCAGCCGCATCAGCCTACCGACCACGACGGCGTCGCTGGCCCGGCCGAGGAATTCGGCATGGATGAACCGCTGGGCTATGCCGCCGCCAAGCCGGGCGAAGGGTTCCTGAAAATCGGTGTTGGAATGCTGGTGAAACCGGACGCGAACGCGTATTCCTTTCACGGCGACTACGCCCTGCGCGAAGCCGCGAGCTGGACCAGCGCCGCCAGCGCCGGTGGCCTGGACTTCAGCACCACGCAGAAACTTGGTGATTTTGCCTATCGCTATGACGAGCGCATTGCGCTGCTACCGCGCGGCGACGGCTTCGCGTTAATCCACACCTTGGCCAACACCGGCACCGCCGCGTTCCGCACCGATCACTACAGCCACAACATGATCGCCATCGACGCGCGACCGATCGATAGCTCCTATGCAGTCGTGTATCCGTTCACGCCGACCGTGCGCGAGGGCGCCGCGCATTTCACTGCCAAAAACATGATGCTGACCATGGGCGACGACATCGCCAATGGCACCACCCAGTGGGCGATCCTCGCCGGCCATCGCACCGCGCCCGACGCGCATGCCGCCGCCGACAATCAGATGACGGTGGCCAACACCGCTGCCCACGCTGCGGTCGTGATCACCACCGACCAGCCAATCGCTAAGGCGGTGCTCTATGGCGAGCGCACCGCCCTATGCCCGGAGAACTTCATCGTTCTTTCCCTCGCACCCGGCCAAAGCGCGGAATGGACGACCATGTTCCAGTTCCGCGCGTGGCCATGAAGCGACTCAGCCGCGTGCGATAGCGTCGAGGACCTCGCCCAGACACCCAGGTGCCGGATCGCCGGGCAGGTTGTCCGCATCGCCGTGGTGCGCGACGCCGGTGGCGGTGTGGATCTTCATGCCCGGGAATAGCGCCTGCGCCGGCAGTAGATCGCCCATCAGGCCTAAGATCGGCACGCGTTTGTCGGCACTATCGAGATGATCGGCGACATAGGTCAGCAGCGAACTCGGATAGACATGGATGCTGTCACTGTTCTCGAATGTCGGGTCGAGGTTGTGCACGGTCACGGTCGGCGCGGGTGCGCTGCCGTTGTAAAACAACTTGGCCGCGTCGGCGATGCTGATCGCCGGCGCCATCAAACGCACGCTGGCAACCGTGATTTGCGGCCGCTTCGACAGCAGCGGCTTCAAAGCGTTCGCGTACCACTGCGCCAAATAGATCGAGCCCGCACTGTGCCCGATCAGATGGATGCGGTACGGCGTCGGATCGGCAACCATCGCGGCATCCAGAGCCGCGATCAGCGCAGTGGCAAATTGCGTCGCGCCGCCGTTGGGCGTGGACGCACCGGCAGCGCGATTGCACATCTCGCTCCACAGCCTGCGCCCCAACGGCGACACCGCCGCGCCCACTCCCCGCTGCGCGGCGTGCAGCGCATCCAACATCGCCTGCTCGGTCTTCTTCAGCGCCTGCGCGGCCCCATCGAGCATCTTGCGCCCGAAACCGCCGAAGCTCCACCCCGCGGTCGGCGGCCCCTGCGCGTCGTTGCGGCTGTCGACCAGGCCCAGGATCGTCTCCATCGCGCCGGTCTTCCAGATAAAGGAATAACCGAGCAAACCGCGCGCTTCGAGCGCCGCACGCAGCGCCCGCGCCTGCCCCAACGCATCGTTCTCTGACACCAATCCGCCATGGGCGTAGATAACCAGATCTTTCACCCCGTTACGCGGTAGCGCGCGCGTCGCCTGCGCCGCCAGCAGAGCCAGCGGCGCGTCGCCATGATGTTCGCGATCGAGCGCACCGCGATCGATGGTGAAGATCAGCCGCTCTAAGCTGCCGTTCGCCGCCGCGCCGGCCAACCCCGGCGTGCTGCGCGCAGCGCTGGCATCACCAGCAAAACCCCCGGTAAAAAGCGTGGCTTTGCCGTCGTAGTCGAGCGTCGTCGGCCCCGGACGCGCAACCCACGCGTCCTGCCGCGCCTGCCGCCATTCGTCGTAGCCAAGCACCGCCAAGCCGCGCGTGCCCCAGACATTGCCCCACGAGTTCTGCACGATGAAGCCCGCCGAGCAGTATCCAACGATGGCGAATGCATGCAGACCTTCGGCGCGCGCTCCGCCCCGAATGCGTTTAAGCCCGGCCGATAACTTGGTCGCCGGCTGCAAACGTTCAGCCGCCCAATCGGCAGTGATCCACGCACTCGCGTACACCGCGCCGGTTTCGACTAACGCCGCCTGCACATGAGAAAGGTCTTCGTCATGAAGACGAAAAAATGCGCCCAATGGCCGACTACGTGCGTCGCGCGCGCGGGCATCGGTCAAGCGCCCGGGGCGATCCACGACATAGGGCCAACGCTCGCAGCTGGTCACGCCGTGCTTGCGCCAGCCTCTCAATGCGCCGCGCAGGCTTGAACCATCGTGATGCTGGCCCTGCCATTCGTCGTACCGCCGAGCCATTTCGTACAGCATGCGTTCGCTGGCGCGTTCGTCCTCGCGCAGCGGCCGTTTCGCCCGCGCATAGAGGCTCTGATTCACCACCGCGGCCAAAGCAAAACCGACGCAGCTATTTTCCAGCTGTTGATCCTGGATCACCACTGACGCGCGCGTCGGCAGCAGGCGCTGTGGCAGGATCGCCAAAGTCGGTCGATACAGAAAATCGCGGGTGTCGGCGTCATCCGGCCGCACCGCCAACACGCGCACTCCGGCATTACCGGCATCGAATAAAGCAGGCATGGCGCGCTCAGACCGAGAACGGGGTTTGACGCAGGAAGCCGGTGCTGACCGCACCGACCGTAAACAGATTCGGCTGCTGCGATGGCGGCATGCGGGTCACGATCGCGCGATGGAATTTCTTGAAGCCGCCGACGAATGCACCGGCGTTCCACGCCTGCAAAAGTTTTTCGGTGAACAGACCATTCCGCGCGCCATCGGCCGAGGTCTGGTTGTCCTGACAGCCCGAAATTAGGATCACGCCGGCGCCGATACCCGCGCGCGTGCCGGCCGGCAAAGACTTCTGAATGCCGTCATACAGCGCACGATTCTTCGCATACACCTTCGCGCCGAGGTCGCGCGGCATGCAGCGTGGGGCGCCCGCCTTGCCCGTGCCGAACGCCGCGCTGACGCTGGGCAAGTTCAACAGCTCGGCGTGCATTTCACGCGTCACCGAGCCGCTGTGGCACGAATCGGACAGCACCGTGATGTGCACGCCGGCCTCGAAGCGGCTCCAGGCCGCGTACAGTTCGTCATCCACTACTTGCCGATCATACAGGCACCACGTTTCGTCCTGACCGTCCTCGGTTTCGTCCCCGTTGCGATCGGGCACCTGACCACCGTGGCCGCTGTAGCTCAGCACGAAACTGTCACCGGTGTGCAGCGTGGTGGCGGCTTTCGCGAGCGCGTCCAACAGCGCGGCCGAGGTGGCCTTTTTCGTTAGCAACGTGGTCGGCTTAAAGCCGCGAGCCTTCACCAACGCACTCATGTCGCGCGCATCGTTTTCGCAGCCGGCCAGGGTGCCGTCCCAGCCTTGGTAATGTTTCGGATCAACCGCGTTCAGGCCGAGGTGAAGTGAGATGGCAGTGGGCATGGCGTTCTTTCCATGGGTGGGCGCTACATCGGCTGATGCGGCGCCGACGATGTAACGGGCCCATCTGCGATAGAAAGATCACAGTTGCGACATGCACGAAAGGCTCACGCGCAGAAGCACGCTTACTCAACCGCTGATGCCGGCAGCGATGTTCCGGGGCTTCCTAAACGCTTCCTTTTAACCGTCTTTTTCCGGCATTTTCGCCGCGGCGCTGTCCGCCGGAAGCGCCAGCCACATGCGTCGCACGCCCCACGAACGCGCTTCGGGATGGGACCGGAATCGCAGGTCCATATGCACGATGCCCTTCTTCGCCGACTGCCGCATCGCGCCGCCGGTGTCGTCAACGATCGCCCATCCGTATCCGGGCACGTCGACCGTCGTGCGTTGCGGGATCAGGCTGAAATCGGCGGCGATGCCGAACGGATATTGGCGCACGTCACGCATCAGTGCGGTGATGCCGTCGGCTTTCCCGCAGCAGATCGCGCACGGGCAATAGCCGGTGGTTTGCACCAAGGTCCACGCTTGGCCGACTGGCGGCGGCGTGACCGGACGCGGCAGATCGGCTTGCCGCACTTTCATGATGTATTGCACGATGGTGCGCACTTCCGGCTGCGTCGCCGCCAACCACACGCCGATGATGAAGCCCGGCGCCAAGCCGGCCAATAGCACCCACAACGGATGCAGTGGCTTGCCGTCGCCAAAGAAAAACGTGCGCACTCCGCGCCCGACACTGGCGAAAACCATGACTGCCTCCCAGCGTGCGCAGCATCACCACCCCGGCGACGCCGCCAAGCCGGCCACGCGCTGGCTGCCGTCCGCGCCGCTCGCTCCAGCCGCGCTACCGCTGCATCGTTAAGCTGCTTTTTGAAGATTGTGGTAATGCTCAACGCCTGGTTTCCACCACGCATTCGCTTGTTACGGTGCCGGCCAAGGTTCCTCCCATGTCCCGCTGCATGGTCCTCAACGCCAGCTACGAATACCTGAACGTCGAGCAGAACTGGTTCCGCTCGCTGATGCTGGTGCTCGAAGGCAAAGCCGACCCGATCGAGCATTACTCCGACGTGGTGCGCAGCGAGCACTGCACCTTCAACCTGCCCGCGGTGGTGGTGATGCGTTACCAAGTGCAGGTGCGCAAACGCCAGAACCTGTTTCAGATGCCGACGAAAAAAGCCGTGTTCATCCGCGATGATTTCGCCTGCCAATATTGCGGCGTGCGCCTGACCATGGGCACCGGCACCCGCGACCACGTCATCCCGCGCGCGCAGGGCGGCCCGGACTCGCTGTTCAACGTCGTCGCCTCGTGCAAATCCTGCAACAGCCGCAAAGCCGACCGCACCCCCGAACAAGCCGGCATGCACCTGCGTTCCCGCCCGCGCCCGCTGACCGAAGACGAAAAGATCCAATGCGTCCTGAAAACCTGCCGCAGCAAAGAGCGACAGGCCTGGCTGACGTGCTTGAAGCGCATTGGGGTGACGTTGTGGGCGAGTTGAGGCAGAAGACGACCTCTAGAAAATCAACGAGTTGTCGTTGCGGATGGGTCACTATTGTTAATTATTTTTTAATAATTAATTACAAAAGGATGCGATAAAAAAATAAGCGGGCCGTTTCTATATAGGCGAGACTAATGCGTAACAGTTATCTTTAGTAAATTTTCTAACGAGACAAAATTCTTTATTCATTTGGATATTAACTATCTCCATTAAGTCACTTTGCGGCCTTCTCCTTGAATTCGCTTTCAGCTATATTAACATATTTATGCATAGAGACATAATGATCTGCCATTAATTTTGAATGTTTGTTTATGTCCGTCATTGCGTCATAGGCCTCATTTATTCCGGACCTTTCCCTCATCCAAACCTTCATTTCATCTTTAGTGTTTTGGGCAAAGTGGCATCGGCCGGGAATCTCTCCCGGCAAAAGCCATAATGCGATGAGTGAGTTGATTATTCGATGCTCTTCGATCATCTTATTAAATAATTTATTAAGCTTCCTGTCCATGAAATAATCTACGGTTTCCTCTGATAAGAATGAAAGCTCAACAAGTCCATCTGAAACCGCAGTCGAAAATCCAGAATATGCCTCCAGGTCGTGCAGGTTTCTTCTGAGATCTTTGTCGTCAAATATTCTTTTAATTTTTAACCAAAAGTTGCGGTCGTGTGTATTTAAGACCGGACGAATTGAACGGATCTCGATATAACACATTAATGCTATTACTAATGTCATTACAAATGTGCTTATTTTTACATTATTTATATATAATGGACTTAAAACAACTGCCGCCAGCGCGACATGTTTGACTACAATAGCCAACTTGCCAGCTTTGGCATTTGGAATGAACTCTTTGAGCGCTTCAATCATTTTATCCCGATCTGGTTCGAACTAAATTTATCAAGGGGGCCATTTCCGCGCAATTTTTCCTAGTCGATATCTATCGCCCGGCAACCCCGGTCAGCGCGATCCCAATCGGATACACCGTCAGGCCATATTCGCGGCATTTCACTTCGTCGTATTGGTTGCGGCCGTCGAAGATGACTTTGGCGCGTAATTGGCCGGCGAGGCGGGCGAAGTCGGGGCGGCGGAACGGGCGCCATTCGGTGACTAGGCACAGGACGTCGGCGCCTTCGGTCGCGACATAGGCGTCGTCGGTGTAGGTGACGTTCGGCAGGTCGCCGACCATCTTCTGAAACTCGTGGATGGCCTTCGGGTCGTGGGCCTGCACGCGCGCGCCGGCGGCGACCAGTTCGCGGATGAGGAACAATGCTGGGGCTTCGCGCACGTCGTCGGTGTTGGGTTTGAACGCCAGGCCCCACACCGCAACAGTCAGATCTTTCAGGCTGCGGCCGGTGAGTTCGCACCACGCAGAGAGCTTGGTTTGCAGGACGGATTTTTGTAGTTGGTTGACCGCGTCGACGGCTTGCAGGATTTGCGGCGTGTAGTCATGGATGGCGGCGGTGTGGATCAGGGCGCGCACGTCTTTCGGGAAGCAACTGCCGCCGTAGCCAACGCCCGGGTGCAGGAATTGAAGGCCGATGCGCGAGTCAGCGCCGATGCCCAAACGCACCTGGCGCACGTCGGCACCGACGCGTTCGCAGATGTTGGCGATCTCGTTAATGAAGCTGATCTTGGTCGCGAGCATGCAATTTGCCGCGTATTTGGTCATTTCCGCCGAGCGGATGTCCATGGTGTAAAAGCGCAGGCCGTTGCGGATGAAGGCCGAATAGAGTTCGTGCAACAGCGCGCCGGCCTTCGGCGAATCGACGCCGACCACTACGCGGTCGGGCTTCATGAAGTCGTCGACCGCCGAGCCTTCTTTCAGAAATTCGGGATTCGAGGCGACATCGAGCGCGATGCTGACGCCGCGCTTGGTCAGTTCGTCCTGCACCCACGCGCGCACTTTGTCGGCGGTGCCCACCGGCACGGTGCTTTTGGTCACTACTAAACAGTAGCGCTCCATATTTTTGCCGATGTCACGCGCCACCGCTTCGACAAAGCGCAGGTCGGCCTCGCCGCTGTCGCTCATCGGCGTACCGACGGAAATCATCGCGACTTCCGAACCGCTCAGGCCTTCTTTGGCCGAGGTAGTGAAGCGCAGGCGACCGGCCTTGGCGTTGTCTTGCAGCAGTTCCGGCAGGCCGAGTTCATAGATGGTGCATTCGCCTTTGGTCAGGCGCGCGACCTTGCTCGGATCGACATCGACGCAGGTGACCGAATTGCCCATTTCCGCGAAGCAGGTGCCCGAAACGAGGCCGACATAACCGGTGCCGAAGATGGTGATTTTCATGAGCTGCCTCCGTGGGGCGGCGCATGGTGGCGAACACCGGCGGACGGTTCAAGGGTCGCGCGATGTTCGGACAAACTCGTGCGCTGCCGCGCGCGGGAAATGTCAGGGCGATGGCGCTGGTGCTGGTGGCTGCACGGGCGACGGCGCTGAAGCGTGCGATGACGAGGGCGACAGCTCCAAAGTCGGGCCGGCGTTCCCTGATGCGAGCGCAGTCGCGGGCACGTCCGCCGTCGTCGCGGCAGCAGCCGCGCCTTCGCCTCCGGAGAGCAATTTGTCCTGCGCGTCGTTGTGCGCCGGATCGGTTTCACGCAGCAGCATGCGCATCAACATATCAGTCGCGCCCATCAGGGTGTCGCTCTGCTGTTGGGCGAAGGCGTCGAGCTGTTCCGGATCGTCGAGGTTCAACGTCTTGGCCTGCGTCTGACCGGTCTTCGCCTGGGTGTAGATCTTCATCAGGCCAGCGATCAGGCTGGCCTCGTATTTTCCCTGCGATTGTTCGCTGTGGTAATTCGCGGCGGTGGCGGCCTGCGCTCGTTCGGCGCGCAACTGGGCGTTGTCGGCCAGGGCTTGCTGATATTCGCGTTTGGCATCGCGAAAGGCCGCGTCCTGCGCCTGGACTGTGTCCTGCATTTTGGTGATCCAGCGCTGCACATACCACCACGACCACAACGAACTGGCGATGAATAGCAGCGCCCAGAACCAGAACCACAAGCGCCGACGACGACGCTCACCGCGCTGCATCACGCCGAGTTTTTGATCCAGCTTTTGGTCAAGCTTTTGGTCAAGCTTTTGCTCAAGAAGAGCACCAAGCGCGGCCAAGTCTTCGTCGGTTAAAGCCATGGGCGCAGCATGGCCAGCGCGCTCACGAAGCGAATTGGTGCAGGCTGCGCAGGTCGGCACCGTGCATGACGCGGATGTCGGTGATGCCGTGGCGCATCATCACCAAGCGTTCCAGGCCCAAACCGAAGGCGAAGCCCTGCCACTGCGGATCGGTGATGCCGTTCATCTCTAAAACTTTCGGATGGATCATGCCGCAGCCGAGCAGTTCCATCCAACGGCTGAGGCGACTGCTGGGCTCGGCGCTGGTCAGGCGCACGTCGACTTCGAAGCCGGGTTCGACGAACGGGAAGAAGCTGGGCCGCAGCCGCACCTCGACGTCATCGCGTTTGAGTACCGCCGACAGCATGGTGCGGATGGTGCCGACCAAGTGCGCGACGGTGATGTCGCGGTCGATGACGAAGCCTTCGACCTGGGTGAAGGTGTTGTCGTGGGTGGCGTCCACCGCCTCATAGCGGAACACGCGGCCGACCACGACTTTGCGAAACGGAGGCTGGGTGCGCTCGAAAATGCGGCCCTGCACGGCGCTGGTTTGCGTGCGCAGCAGTTTGCCGTTCGAGAGCCAGAACGTGTCCTGATGATCGCGCGCCGGATGGTCGGGCGGAATGTTCAGGCGGCCAAAATTGAATTCGTCGAGTTCGACGTGCGGCCCGTCGACGATTTCGTAGCCCATGCTGGTAAAGACTTGCTCGACCTCGGCCGCGACTTGGCTGCACGGATGAATGCTGCCCAGCCGCCGCGCGCGTTCAGGGAGCGTCAAGTCGATCGGCACGTCGGCGGCCTGCGCCTGCACCCGCGTTTGCGCGGCGGTCAACGCGCTTTGCACCGCTTCTTTGAGCGCGTTGTAGAGCGGCCCGAGTTCGCGTTTGTCGCTGGAAGGCGCGGCGCGGAAAGCGGCGTCGACGTCATTCATGCGCCCGCTGCCACGCGACAGGAAAGCGATGCGCGCGGCCTCGACCGTGGCGGCGGTGTCCGCAGCGGCGAACGCGGCCAGCGCTTCGGCCTGCACCTGCTCGATCAGTTCCTTGGCACTCATGACGCCTCCCGGGGGCGCGCACGCTAGGAATCACGGCGGGAAGGCCAATAGCCCGCCGGCTTGCCTGAACATGCTGCTGCGGCGACAACCGCGCACGTCAACCGCATCGAAACGAGCCTCATGTCGGTAGCCACGCTCGCGTTTTTGATTCCGAGCAAGCATCGGCACGCGTCGCTGGCGCGAACGGTGGTGCGAGTTCTGACCGCGGCGCGGCGCGTCGACGCCGAGGTGCTGATTTGCGACCAGTCGCCGCATGCGTTCGTCGCGCCGGCCGGTGTGCGCATCCTACATCGGCCAGAGCTGTCCGGCCTGCCGGCGGCGCGCAATGCGCTGCTGCGCGCGACCACCGCCGACATCGTGTGCTTTCTCGATGACGACACGGATATTGCCGCGGATTTCGGTAGCGAACTGCTGCGGCTGGCCGCGCGCGAACCAGATGGCTTGGGTTGGGGACCGGTGGTCGAGGTGCGCCCGCGACGCGTGCAGTGGCTCCATCGCCTAGCGCAGTTCGGGGTATTCGCCGATCCGCGGCGATTGCTGAGCGCTCGTTGCGACCGGCCAACCACGGCGCTGTTCGGGTGCTGCTTTGCCGTGCACCGAGGGGCCGCGCTGACGGTCGGTTTCGATGCGCGCCGGACGGGCTATGCGCTGGGCGAGGATCTGGATTTCTGCCTGCGGCTGACGGCGCGGCGCGCTGGCGGCTTACGCTTTGCCAAGTCGCTGCGCGCCGTGCATCGCCGTGACGGCCACGATCGGCAAACGCCGGACGCGCGCGGGGCGGCGAAAACTGCGTTTCTGCTGTGGCTGGCGCGCGGCCACGGCGGCCGAAATCCGTGCACGCTGCTGCATCTGTTGCTGGCGTTGGCGGCGGCGGCCAGTGCCTTTGGCGCCGAGCCGGCCAGCGTCCGCGGCTGTTGGGAAGGTGTGCGGCGGTGGCTGTTCTGAACAAGTATCAAGACGGAAATCCTTGAGCTATAGACCGCTTCCGCCGACCTCAAGCGGCATGCGGTCTTGAAAGCTGCTTGCCTCGCTCCTATGCTCGCCCCCCACGCAAACCTGGCGCGGCGCAGCAGCCGTGACCAGAGGTCGGTGCCCAAGCTCTGCCGATCACGGTGGCGCCGGCATTTTCCTCGCCAGGCCCGTTGGAGCGCGCATGAGCCTGAACCTGGATTTCACCAACTGCCTCGCTGAAGCCATCGGCGCTACCCATGGCCTGACCAAATCCGAGGTCGACACGCTGATCGCGAAGTTCCCGAAGCATCACGAAAACATCGAAGAACTGCGCACCAATGGTGAAAGCGCGTTCTTCGACCTGCCGTACCAGGACCAGTCCGAGCTGAAAGCGATGCTCAAGAAGCATCAGGGCAAGTGGGAGAACTTGGTGCTGATCGGCACCGGTGGCAGCATTTTTGCCCCGCGAAGCCTGTTCGGCGCCCTGGCCCACAGTCAGCACAACATCCTGGAGCCCAAGGCGCGCAAGAACGCACCCCGGGTGTTTTTCCTGGCCAATCCCGATCCGAAGGCGCTGACCGAACTGTTGGATGTCATCGACCTCAAAAAGACCCTGTTTCAGGTGATCAGCAAATCTGGCCTGACGGTTGAAACCACGGCTGCGTTGCTATGGCTGCTCGACTTCCTGAAGAAGAAAGCCGGCAAGACCGCGCCCAGCGCGCAAATCGTCATCACCACCGAACGCGACAAGAGCCCACTGAACGAAATCGCGAAACAGGAAAAGATCGAGACTTTGGCGCTGGCCGCGAATCTCACCGGGCGTTTTGGCGTACTCGCTAACAACAGCTTGTTCATGGCCGGCATGGTTGGCATGGACGTCGACGCGCTGCTGAAGGGCGGCGCTGAAATGGACAAGCGCTGCCGCCATGGCGATCCGCATCGCAATCCGGCGTACATGCATTCGCTGATCCACTATTTGCTGACGCGCAAACGCCGCAAAACCATCCACGTCACGTTCAGCTTTTCCAACCGCGTGCATGCGATGGGCGAATGGTATTCGCACCTGTGCGGCGTCAGCTTGGGCAAAATGCTCAACCGCAAAGGCAAGGCGGTGCATGTCGGCCCGTCGCCGGTGTCGGCCGTGGGCAGTTTCGACCAACACGGTCAGCAACAGTTGTTCGCCGAAGGTCCGTTCGACAAGGTCGTGACCTTCATCACGGTCAAGGATCACGGCGCGAAAATCACAGCCGTCGCGGCCTTCCCGAAGCTGGAGCCGGTGGCGTATCTCGGCTCGCCCGAGTTCAGCACCATCCTGGAATACTCCTATATCGGTTGCGAGCAGCACATCACCGCCAGCGGCCGGCCGAACATGGCGATCCACTTGGATCAGGTCGATGAAGCGCACATCGCCGGCCTCGCGTACATGCTGGAACTGTCGACCACCATGAGCGCGGAACTGTATGGCATCGATCCGTTCGATCAGCCCGGTGTGGAATTCGGCAAGCAATCGAGCTTCGCCCAGTTCGGTCGCGCTGGCTTCGAAGATTTGGCCAAGCGCTTAAAGGACTACCGCGCGAAACCGCGCCGGACGTGCTGAGCCCTGAGGTGCTGAACTCGTTGCGCCGCGGGCCTCAAAATCCGCGGCGCAACTGCTGACCGCGACGGCTTCGCCGAGGCCATTGCCGGCCGTAATGTGACCTTGATAGTGCCGTGGCCCTGCTTGGGCGGAGGATCATCGTGGATACCCTGATTTCCCTTATCCATGACCTGCTGTGGCTGTGGGTGGTCGGATTCCTGCTCTCCGGCGGCTACTTCCTGTGGGGCATGCTGAACCCACCGCGCCCGGCATCACCGCTGAGCAACAATCTCAATCGCCCGGCCGGTGCGCGCAGCAATACCAACCCGCGCAAGCCGTCCGACATCAAGACCGATCGGGTCGGTGCCAGCACCCCAAAAACCCCGAAACCAGCGTCCTTCGGCGACAAGCCAACCGAGCTGATGACGGCCAGCGACCTGACCATCAAGCCCGCCGAGGCTAAAAAATCAGACGACACCTTTGCCGAGTCTGATGACAGCACGGAAGGCCTGTTCAGCGGCCTAGGTAAAAAACCCGACGGCAGTGATCCGAGCGCCTCAGGTGTCATCCGGCACAAAATTGCGCGCATGGAAGAGATCGGTTTCCACCATCAGATCGAAAGTGACAAAGTGGTGCCGCAAGTGCCGGCAGCCGCGGTGGTGGCTGAGAGTAAGGCCGCCGACACGCCAACGCCCGCTGCCGCCGTGCCACGTTCGCAGACCGCCGAACTCGACGACATCCTACGCCGCATCGACAAAGTGCTGGCCGATGGCTCGACCCCGACACCGACTGACGGCGCGGCGATCATCGCGCCGGCGCCAGCTGCCGCGGTGAGTCCCGTTCCTGCCGCGACCGAGAAACCAACCACGCCAGCCTGGGCCCGCCCTGATGTGCTCGATGAAGATCTTGAGGCGAAGCCGACCGCCGCGACCGCAGGCGACAAGCCAGCCAGCAGCGACAAAGTTGTTGGCAATGACAAGTCGGCACCGAGCGACGAGCAGCAAAAGCTATTCTGAGTTGCCGCCAACTGCGGGCGCGCACGCCCGGCCAATCCTGAAACAGCAACGCCCGCGATGATCGCGGGCGTTGCTGTTTCAGGGCTACGTGATCGTTCCTGCGCGCTGCCGCCTGCGCTCAACGGCAACTGACCCGAACCTCAGCGTTTCGACGGCGGGCTTGGCTTGCCCTTCGACGCAGGCTTATTGGCAAAATAGACCTGCGAGCCCTCTTCGTCATCATCCTTCATCACTGGATACGACGGCCCAACATACAAATCGTCTTCGCTTGGCTGCGCCGGGTTCGGCGCGATCGCCAGTTCGGCAAAAGTATCTGTTGAGGTGCCGACACCGTTGGCGGCTTTACGCAGCGCAGAGGAACCGAGATCAGGGGCGATTGGTGTGGCCGCAATCGGTGCTGCGGCAACCGAGGTCGCTTCGGCCGGGCGCGGGTCGGGCCGGCGCACATTCAGGCGATGCACGTTCAAGTTCACTTCCACCGCGGTTTGTTCCGGCATCAGTTCGGCAAATCGCCGGCGCAGCAAACGCTGACAGAAACGATTACGGTCGGTGACATTCGGCACTTCCCACATGGTCAACGCGGCGTCGATGATGATCGAGCGACGCACGCGGTCCTCGAACACTTTGACGTGCGCCTTCTTCACTTCGGGTTCGCCTTCGACCGCGCGGGTCAGGGCTTCCTCGATCGCGACCAAATTCACCGAAATGCGGCCGGCTTCGGTGACATAGCTGATCTCGCGCGCGCGGCGGTTCACTTGTAGCCAGCGCAGAAACAGGCCCAACGGCGTAATCAGCAGGATCGTCGCCACGCCAGAAGACATCAGCATGCCTTCATCGCGCTTCAGGTACTGCGCGCCCAAATCGGCCAGCCATGGATAGACGTTGTTCGCGACCAACAGCGCACCGATGGCCATCGCCAGCAGATACAGCATCAGGCGCAGAGTTAGCCGCATGGACGCATCGTGGGCGCACGTCGACCGCGGGCAACCCGGCGAGCTTGCGTCATCACGCGTCGATCCAGCATGCCCGCCCATGACCGATCAGCGCCATGACGAACGGTACCGCGCGCGCGGTGTTTCTGCGGGAAAAGGCGAGGTCCACGCGGCAATCGCGAAGCAGGACGGCGGCTTGTTCCCGGGCGCATTTTGCAAAGTGGTGCCCGACGATCTAACCGGCGATCCGGCGTTCTGCCTGGCCATGCACGCCGACGGCGCCGGCACCAAAGCCAGCCTCGCCTACCTGGCCTGGGCCGAAGGTTTGGGCACGCAGGTGTGGGCCGGCATCGCGCAAGACAGCTTGGTGATGAACCTCGACGATTGCGCCTGCATCGGCGCGTTGGGGCCGTTTTTGATCTCGAACACCATCGGTCGCAATGCCAAGCGCGTGCCCGGCGCAGTCATCGCCGGGATCGTCGAGGGTTATCAGAAAGTCTGTGATCAGTTGAGCGACCTCGGCCTGCCCTGCCGCATGACCGGCGGCGAAACCGCCGATGTCGGCGACCTGGTGCGCACGCTCATTGTCGACAGCACGGTGATGGTGCGGCTGCCGCGCGCCGACGTGATTGATGCCGAGCGCATGGTGCCGGGCGACGTGATCGTCGGCTTCAGCAGCACCGGCCAGGCAGCGTGGGAAGACACGCCGAATGCCGGCATGGGTTCCAACGGCCTGACCAGCGCCCGGCACGAAGCGCTGCACGCCGACTACCGCACGCGTTATCCCGAAACCTTCGCGCCCGAGATCGATCCTGCCCTCGCCTATTGCGGCCGCTTTGCCCTGACCGACCCCCTGCCTGGCGATGCGCGCTTCACCGTCGGCAGCGCATTGCTGTCGCCGACGCGCACCTATTTGCCGCTGATGAAAGCCCTGCTGAGCGCGATACCGCGTGCGGGCGTTCACGGCCTGATCCACTGCTCGGGCGGCGGTCAGTCGAAGATCGTTAAGTTCGGCGCGGCCGGCAATCGCTACGTAAAAGACCGGCTTTTTCCGGTGCCGCCGCTGTTCGCGATGTTGAAAGATGCGACCGGCCAGTCGTGGGCGGAAATGCATTCGGTCTACAACATGGGCCATCGCTTGGAGGCGATCGTGCCGCCAGCACACGTCGACGCGTGCCTCGCGGTCGCGCGCGCGTGCCGCATCGACGCGCAGGTCGTCGGCCACGTCGAAAGCACGGGAACGCAGCAACGCGAAGTCGCCGTGCGCACCGCGCACGGCGACTTCAGCTACACATGATCGGCCGGTCGATCGTCGCCGGGCGCAGCGCATGAGCGCCCCACTGTGTGTGTTGTGCTGCGTCGGCCTGACCCCGGCGCATCTCGGCTCGGCGACACCGCGCCTGACCGCGCTGGCCGGGAAAGGCTTCGCCGCACCGCTGCGTGGCGTGGTGCCGGCGGTGACCACCAGCGCGCAGACCTCAATGCTCACCGGCGTACTGCCCCAGGAGCACGGCATCGTCGGCAACGGCTGGTATTTCCGTGACCTTGGCGAGGTCTGGCTGTGGCGGCAAAGTCAGGGTTTGGTGCAGGCGCCCAGCGCTTGGGCGATCGCCCGGCAAACCAAACCCTGCCTGAAAGTGCTAAAGCATTTCTGGTGGTATGCGATGAACACCGACGTCACCGCGACCGTGACGCCGCGTCCGGCTTATCATCAAGACGGCGCGAAATCGCCGGATTTTTACGCGCTTCCGAGTGATCTCAAAGAAACGCTGCGGGCCAAGCACGGCGACTTTCCGCTGTTCAATTTCTGGGGCCCGACGACTTCAATCGCGGCTACGCGCTGGATCGCCGAAAGTTTCTGCACCGCGTGGGACGCGACTACGCCTGACCTGGGCCTGTGCTACCTACCGCACCTGGATTACGACCTGCAACGTTTCGGTCCGGAGGGCGCGCATCTGGCCGGCAATCTGGCCGCGCTGGACGCAGAAGCCGGCAAAGTCATCGACCACGCACACGCACGCGGCGCCGAGGTTTTGGTGGTCAGCGAATACGGCATCGAAGCCGTCGATCAGCCGGTGTTCATCAATCGCGCGCTGCGCGAAGCCGGCTTGTTGGCAGTCAGCGTGAACGCCACCGGCGAACTGTTGGACCCCGGGGCCAGCCGCGCGTTTGCGGTCTGCGATCATCAGGTTGCGCACGTCTATTGCCGCGATCAGGCGGCGATGATCGCCGCACAGCGCGTGATCGGGCAGTTGGACGGCATCGAGCGCATCTATTCCGGCGCCGATCGCCGCACCATCGGCTTGGATCACGAACGCTCGGGCGAGCTGATCGCGATTGCCGCGCGGGGCGCGTGGTTCGCCTACGACTTTTGGTTAGACGCGGCATGCGCCCCGGATTTCGCCGGCTGTGTCGAGATCCATAAGAAACCGGGCTATGACCCGTGCGAATTGCTGTTCGATCCCAACGGCGGCAAACGCCGCGCCGCGGTCGCGTTGCTGCGAAAAAAATTGGGCCTGCGCTATCGCATGAATGCGATCGGCCGCGATCCTCACGCTATCCGCGGCAGCCACGGCCGCGGCCAGCTCGATGACGAACAAGGCCCGGTGATCATCGGGTCGAAACGCGCCTGGGCGAAGTCAGCGCCATGGTCGATGCTCGACATCGCGCC
>JBBROQ010000045.1:0-17387 GCA_038229115.1 Planctomycetota bacterium
GCGCCATCTTTGAGTACATCGAAGTGTTCTATAACCGCACCCGACGCCACACCTCTATCGGCAATATCAGCCCGATAGACTTCGAACTCCAGCGGGCCAAAGCCGCTTAACCCCCAGTACGGTGAATCGGGGGAGGATCATGAACAACTTGATGGAATGATGCGAGAATATCCATTGGAGATAGCGCGATGGCAGGCGTATATGCGCCAACCCTTGCCGGCGCTGGTAATTCCACAAGTCCCTGCTTTTTGTAACGGTGAACGGTCGCCGTATTATCTAACCAATTGCATTGCTCCTGCGGTAGGGCTAATCGCATTGCAGGGAGCCCGAGTCGAATTGATGCGTGTGCAATTATTGGCAGCGCTTGCGTATCTTGATGACGGCGACGTTGGATTGTCTGCTCATCTCAATCCACTTTCCGGAAAACCATTCACATTTGAGAAAACCGACTCCGGCTTTCGTCTGCGTGCCGATATTCCTGGCCAGAAGAAACCCGCTGAATTGACGGTCGGCGATCCGGCGAAGATCGATGTGCCGGCAGTAGTAAAGCCTGAAGCCAAACCGGTGTCGCCCGTCTCGAATTAGCTTCGGATACGATTCATATCGTCGGCATCACATGCCCGCCACAGACTGGCAAATACATACCAGTGATGAAAGCCGCTAGGTCGCTGGCCAAGAACGCGACGGCGTTGGCGATTTCCTGGTCGGTGCCGCGCCGGCGTAGGGGGACGCTGTCGCTGTACCCGGTCATCACTTCAGTGCCTTTGGCGCGGTCTCGGTCGCTGACGGTATAACCGGGGGCAACCTGATTGACGGTGATGCCATGTGGGCCGATTTCGCGTGCAAGCACACGCAGCGCGCCATCCATGCCGCGTTTGCCGCTGACGTAGGCGCTTTGGCCGGGGTGATTTTGCATCGCGCATTCGCTGCTGATACCGATCACCCGGCCGCGTTTGCGTTCGACCATCGCCGGCACGAAGGCTTTGGCCATGAACACATTGTGCAAAACGCTGGAACGAAACTGCCCTTCGAAATCGGCCGCGCTTTGATCCAGGACGCTGACCCACTGATATTGGATGACGGCATTATTGACGATCACATCGGCATGGCCCAAACCCGCGACCACCGCGTCGCGCAGGCGCAGGACCGCGGCTTCGTCGGTGACGTCGGCCTGCACCGTCAGCGCGCGGCGACCCAGGGCGCGCACCTCGCGCTCCAGTTCCGCGGCCTTATCCGCATTGCGCAGATAGACGATGGCGATGTCCGCGCCGCAGGCGGCAAGGGTGCGCACCATCACCCGGCCCAGATCGCCGGTGGCACCGGTGATGACGCAGATGCGATCGGTGAGATCGAGGTTCAGCATGAAAATGTTCCTGAGGAGCCTGAGACGGTGCCGCGTGCCGGTGCGCGCATGAACGGCCTGTCGGTTGGAGCGCTTGCGAGACGGCCAAGCGTGGGCGCTGTCCGCTCAGCGTTCTTTGTAAATCGTGTCGATGGCCAGCCCGGCGGCCAACAGCAGCGCGCGCGTAGTCCCATCGGCGCCGGCGGTGAGCGAAATCACGTAGGTGTCGGCCGAGGTGAACAGCTCTTTGCCCAGGCCGGCCCATTTCTTCGTAACCGTGCCGAGTTCCAGGCCGGCAGTGTCCAGCAGCTTGAAATTCCAGCCTTTCCAGTCGCCTTTGACCTCGCCCAGTTTGCGGTTGCTGGGGTCATAAATGTGAAAGCCACCGCCAATCGACAGGAACTTGGCTTTGAAATAGCCGAGGCTTTTTTCGTTCGCGTCAAAGACCTGCACTTTGGCGCGGAAGAACGTAAAGCCGCGGCGAATCGACAGTACGACCTCGCCGGCGCCGCGATCGTCGGGTTGATTGATGAATTGAATGGTGGTCGGCAGTTGCTGTTTGTTCATCACCAGACGCAGCAGGTGGACCCAGGCCGCGACTTTTTCCTTCGCCTGCCCGATCAGCGTGCCGGTGGCCGGGTCGATAATGTCGTAGGTGTCGGAAAATTTCAGCAGGCCGACGTGTTCTTTGACGATGAATTGGTTGCGGGTCAGCATGGGTAGCTCCGGGTGGAACCTGCCGCTTTCTACCATTGAATCCAGTCATCCGGATGGTGGTGCACCGCCGGCCGCGGCAGTTGCTTCCGATAGGCCGAGGGTGTCTGGCCAAAGATCCCGCGAAACCGGCGCGCGAAATAATTCTGATCGGTCCATCCGACGGATTTGCCGATCGCGGCGATCGGATCGTCGCTGGTCAGCAGGCGCACGGCGGCGACTTCGGCGCGGCGGCGGGCCAGCCAATTGATCGGGGTGAAGCCGGTGCGGCGGCGGAAAAGGCGCACCAAATACGAACGGTTCAGTTCCAATCGCTGCGCGAGTTCGTCCAGGGACCAATCGTGATGCAGGCGTGCTTCCATCAGTTTGATGGCTTCGCTGACGGCGGGATTGCCGAGGTGTTCGGCGCTGCGCTGTGGCTGCACTTGGCGGCCGAGTTCACCCAGCAGCAGCAGCAAATGTCCAAGCTGATCGGCGGCCGCACGCAGCGGATTGGCGCCGAGTTGAATCGCGTGCAGCGCGGCCAAATGCGCGGCGCAGTGCGCGGTGGCGGCTTCCTTCAGGTGGAAATGGCGGATGCCCTGGCCGCGGTCTTCGCTCAGGACGGTCGCCAAGGCGGGGTCGCTGTGCACCCAGGCCAATTGCCGGTGCAGCAGGTCGGTGCCAAAGCCGCAATTGTGCAGCCGTAATTCGCGGCAGCGCTCATACGCGTGCCATTGGCCCGGCTGGATCACGAACACGTCGCCGCGAGAAATCGGCGCCAAGCCATGAATGGTGCGATGCACCGCGCGGCCGTCGACGACCAACGCGATCTCAATGAAGTCGTGCTGATGCAAGGGCGTGTCGCCTTCGTGCAGCGGCGTGTTGACGTACACGGGCGCGCCGGCGGCGAACAGTTCGGTGCGCGAAATCAGCAGCGGCTGTAGCGGTTCCATGTCGGCAGAATACCGCGGAAAACACCGGCCGTAACCGGGCAAAACACGGCTGTCGGTCAACCGCGTGCTAACCAGCGCCGACCAACCGCTTCTGTCTGGGACACGCGCGCGTGCCTATGATCTGCGGTAGGAGCACGCCATGGATCGCACTGCCATTAAAGCCCGCTTGAAAGCCCAGACCGTCGAGACGCCGTCGTGGGGCTTTGCCTCCAGCGGCACGCGCTTCGGCGCCTTCCCGCAACCGTGGGCGGCACGTTCGATCGAGGAAAAACTCGCCGACGCCGGCCAAGCGCACAAGTTCACCGGCATCCTGCCGAAAGTCGCGCTGCACATTCCCTGGGACAAATCCGGCGACTGGACCGCGACCGCGCGCCTCGCGAAAGAACTGGGCGTGCAGATCGGCGCGATCAATCCCAACCTGTTTCAGGACCCGGCCTATCAGTACGGTTCGGTCTGCCATCCGGACGCCAACGTGCGCGCAAAGGCGATGGCGCATTTTCAGGAATGCATCGAAATCTGCGGCATCACCGGATCAGACTCGCTGTCGCTGTGGTTTGCCGACGGCACCAATTATCCGGGCCAGGATGATTTCCGCGCGCGTCGTCGCCGCCTGTTCACGGCCTTTGAAGAGCTCTATCGCAGCAGTGAATCGCTGAAGTTGCGGCTGCTGGTCGAATACAAATTTTTCGAGCCGGCGTGGTACCACACCGACTTGGCCGACTGGGGTTCGTCGGCGTTGTTGTGCATGCATTTGGGCGAGCGCGCGCAGGTGCTGGTCGATACCGGCCATCATCCGCAGGGCACCAATATCGAATGGATCGTCGCCAGTCTTTTGGACGCGGGCAAACTCGGCGGGTTCCATTTCAACAGCCGCAAATACGCCGACGACGATCTGACCGTTGGCTCGATCAATCCGCAGGAATTGTTCCTGATCTATAACGAACTGACCGGGGCCGAAGACGACGTCGATCCGAAAGTCGCGGCCTGCGCGAAGCGCGTCGCGTACATGTTCGACCAGTGCCACGCCTACAAAAATCCGATCGAGGCGACCATCCAAAGCGCGATGGCGGTGCAGGAGGCCTACGCCAAATCGTTGCTGGTTGACCGCGCCGCGTTGACCGCCGCGCGCAATGCCTGCGACGTGGTGAAGGCCGAAGAAATTTTGAAGGACGCCAACAACACCGACGTGCGCCCGCTGCTGCATGAAGTGCGCTCCGAAATGGGCCTCGCGGTCGAGCCGCTGCAAGCCTTCCGTGCCAGTGGCTACGCCGAAAAAGTCACGGCCGAGCGCAAGGCCAAGTATGGCGCCAAGGCGATGGCCGGCGGCGGGGGCTTTCAATGAGCGCAGCCGCTCCTGCTGCCGCATCGAAGGTCGACGCCGTGCGCGTCGAGTTGCAGACGATGTCGCGCGCCCTGGGCGAGCCCGCGCTCGACGCGGTAATCCTGGGCGAAGGCAACACCTCGATGCGCGTCGACGCCGACACGTTCTTGGTCAAAGGCAGCGGCTCGCAGTTGGCGACCATCGAACTCAGTCAGCTCGTGCACCTGCGTTTTGACCGCATTTTGGCACTGTTAGAGGGGCCGACGGTCGACGAAGCCGGATTGGTCGCGACCTATGACGCGGCGAAAGTCGACCCGACCGTTACGCGCCGTCCGTCGGTAGAAACGCTGTTTCACGCCGCCTGTCTGCAACTGCCGGGCGTGAACGTGATCGCGCACACGCATCCGCAGGCGGTCAATGCGCTGACGTGTTCGGTGAACTTTCCGCAGGTGTTGGAAGGCCGCATGTTTCCCGACGAAGCGGTGGTGCTGGGCCACGCCGCAGTGTTCGTTCCGTACATCGATCCGGGCGTGGAACTGGCGAAGGCGATTCATCGCGGCGTGCAGGCATTTTTCGCGCAGCACGGCGCCGCGCCGAAGACCGTGTACATGCAGAATCACGGCCTGATCGCGTTGGCGAAGAACAGTACCGAGGCGCTGAATATCACGGCGATGGCGATTAAGGCGGCGCGCATTCGCTTGGGTGCGCTGGCGGCGGGTGGGATTCGGACGCTGCCGAGCAGCGAGATCACCCACATCGTCAACCGCCCCGATGAAAAATACCGTCTCGCTGCGCTGACGGACGCGCGCCCTGGCTGAGAGCCAGGGCTACTGCCGGCTTTGCCGGCAGGGATCGCTGCGCGATCCGCGCGTCCTGCCGACGCCTCTCGCGCCTGCGGGCGCGTCGGGTCGGCGCTGATCGCGGGGCGCTGCCCCGCTACGCCCCGCCAAGGGGGCTCTCGCCCCTTGGATCCCGCACCTCGCAATTCGAATCTCGAATCTCGAACTCGTCCAGGGGCTTCGCCCTGGACTTGCGAACGAGCGGTTAACGCCGGGGTTTTCGCTTGGCACGTGAACTTTTTTTTGGACGGCCTCATGACCAATCTCATCGGTGTCGATCTCGGAGCCGAAAGCGGCCGCGTGATGTTGGGGCGCTTCGATGGCGCGCGGCTGGCGGTCGAATGCGTGCATCGCTTTCCGAATACGCCGCTGACGCATGGGGCGTATCGCTGCTGGAATCTGCCGGCGTTGTGCGACGCGATTGGGGTCGGTATTGCGCGTGCTTCTGAATCGTGTGGCGGCGACGTTGCGGCTATCGGGGTCGATACGTGGGGCGTCGATTACGGCCTACTCGACGCGGACGGCGAGCTGCTGCATCCGCCGATCAGTCACCGCGATCCGCGCACGATTGGCATCGATGCGCAGGTGCGCTCGCTCGTCAGTGACGATGAGCTGTTCGCGCGCACCGGCACGGCGTTGCTGCCGTTCAACACCATCTATCAGTTGGTCGCCACGCGCGCGCAGCATCCTGAATTGCTCGACCGCGCGCGGCGAATGCTGTTCATCCCCGATCTGATTCATCACTGGCTGACCGGCGTTGCGGCGAACGAACTGACCGAAGCAGGCACCTCGGGCTTGCTGGCGGCTGGGAAAAATCAGTGGGATCAGGCGCTGATCGCGCAGCTTGGTTTGCCTGCGCACCTGTTCGGCGAACTGGTCGCGCCCGGCAGCACCTTGGGCGTGGTGCGGCCGGAATTGCGCCGCGTTTGGAATCTGCGCTCGACTACGCCAGTCGTGCTGCCGGCCGGGCACGACACTGCCAGCGCGGTCGCAGCGATGCCGTCGGTATCAGCCAGCGCCGCGTACCTGAGCTCGGGCACGTGGTCATTGTTGGGTGCGGTGCGCGAGCGCGCGGCATTGTCGCCGGAAGTGCGCGCGGCCGGCTTCGGCAACGAGATCGCCGCCGATGGCCGCGTACGCCTGAACCACAACATCATGGGTCTTTGGGTGGTGCAGGAATGCCGCCGCGCGTTTGTGGCTGCCGGGCGCGACCGCGACTACGCGACGCTCACCCAACTGGCCGCCGCTGCGCCGGCGCCGGCCGCGACGCTGGCGGTGAACGATCCACGCTTTTTCACCGCCGGCACCGCCGCCGACACGATGCCTGCTCGCGTGCAGGCATGGTTTCGCGAGCGCTCGCTGCCGGCACCTGCCGACGACGGCGCGATCATCCGCGCGGTGCTCGAAGGTTTGGCCGACGCCTACCGCCGCGGCCGCGACGACCTGCAACGCTTCACCGGCCAGACCATCGACACCATCCACATTTTGGGTGGCGGCGGCCGCAACCAGTTCCTCAACCAACTCACCGCCAACGCCTGCGCCTGCCGCGTCATCGCCGGCCCCGATGAAGCCACCGCGCTCGGCAATCTGCTGGTGCAGTTGGTCGGCCTCGGCCGGTTGAATTGGAATGATCTACCGCAGGTGGTCGCCGCGTCGGCGGAATGCGTGACCTATCGACCACAGATAAGGGGAGAGACAAATATGATTAATGATGGCGCGCTAGGCTTTCCGTCAATTTCTCCTCAATAAAGATCACTCAGGCTCCGGAGAAAATGACACTTCTTTACACGTTAAATTCCAAGTATCACCTTCAGTTCTCATCCAATACCACCTCGCATTTTTATTGTTTGTAAGCACAGCCCTGGCAATTGCATTGGCCTCATCTTGGGGTGTCTTTAATCCAAAATAAACAGCCACGATTGCATCCCTGCCTAAATGAAGTCTTTTTGAGCCTTCGCCATTAATGATTCTAAATTCATTTTCGTAGCTCCATTCACTGCGTTTCGTGCAGATAAAATCCCTAAGAAGTCTCGTCGTGTCTATTTCGCCATTAAGTAAGTGAATCTTCGTTGGTGTCTCTGAGTAAATTGCCTTATGTATTTTCCCCTCAAACCTAGACACGTCGTATTCAATGCATATGCCTTTGTGTCCATCGGCATAATGAGACCATTGCAAGGCGTTGTTATTTTTTCCACTAAAGCAGCAGACGCCCTTTGCGTACAGAGTATTCTTTTTGACATCAAAAAAGTCTATTAATTCAGTCTCCCACTTATTTTTCATAATTAAAAATTGCTCTTTTGTCAGGGTTAGCTTTTCAGTTTCTACGATCTGCCCAGCTAGTTCTTGTGCTACTGAAGGAATGCATGAGCGATCAAAGAAGAATTCGAAAGGGTCGTTGAAATTGGACGGGAGGCTAAAAAATAAATATCGATTTAGCATCTCATCAAATGTTAACTTATTTACTCCCCTAAAACGATATAGGGTTTTTGGACTATTATTTACATTTTCTGGAATATTGTCTGTCATATAATGCTTCCTGAATAAAGGCGATATCTCAGGCGTATACAAATGATTACGCTCTAAAGGTATGAAAAATTTCAAATAACATACATCGAAAAATTTCACGGTAGCTGTCGGCCATACGCCGACAGCTCGACCCATTTGCCGTTGGAATAATTGAAGCCGGCGCGTTGGCCGATCAAAGTCAGGCCGTGAAAGTCGGCGTGATGTTTGTCGCCTTCTTCGCGTGAGACGATCAGCACCGCGGGGCCGGGGGCGTGTTTCCAGGTGGCGAGTTGGCTGAGATCGAGGCGCTGCACGGGGGTGCGGGCGAGGTAGAAATCCAGGCTGGGTTCTTGATAGCCGCTGGTGAAGACCGGGGTGGTGAGCGGCACTACCGCGTTCACCGCGTGGGCGATCAGGGCGGCGGGTTTATAGGTTTCGATCGCGGGCAGGGCGAAGGCGCCGAGGGCGACCTGTAAGCTGAGCATGCCGGCGGCGAGCAGCGGCACGGTTAGGCCCGGCCGGTCGGAGCGCACGCCGCGGTACAGCCACCACGCGACCGTCAGCAGCAACAGGCCGACGCCGGCGACCGGGGTGGCGACGCCGTCCAGGTGCAGCCATGTGGTGGCCGGCCAGATCGCAATCACGACGACGACGCCAAGCAGCGTCAGCAACGCGACCGTCGCGCCTTTGCCGAAGCGGAACCATCCGCGCGCCCGGATGTGCGCCTGCGGCAGCAAACCCACTGCGGCAAGCGCCAACGCGGGAAATACCGGCAAAATGTAATGCGGCAGCTTGGTCGCGATCACGCTCATCAGGACGAAGATCGGTAGCAGCCAGCCGAGCAGCAGCGCGCGTGGCTGCGCGCCGAAACCGCTGCCGCCGATTTTTCCAAAGCCGCGCAGCAGGGCCGCGCCGATCGCCGGCAGCAGGAACGTCCAGGGGATGAACGCGCCGATCAGCACCGGCACATAGAACCACAGCGGTCCCGAATGGCCTTCGCTGGCCACAGCGCTGCGGTTGACGACGTGCTTGCCCAGACCTTCGCTGAGAAATCGGCCGTCGGTGGCGTTATTGGCCGGGATCGCCCAGGCCAAAAACATCGCCAGCGAGAACAGCGTCACCGCCAGTAGATGCCGCGGGCCGAATCTGAGCGCCGGGCGTTCCGCCAACGCCGCAGCGATGAACAACAACGACACTGGCATCAACCACCACGCGCGGCTGGCGCTCCAGGCCAGGACGCCGTGGCCGAGCGCGCCGCGGAACCACCAACCAAGCGCGATCAACACCGCCAGGGCCAAGAGTCCCCACCACGTCGAGCGCGCGCGCAGCACCGCGCCGGGTTCGCGGATTAGGATAATCCAGGTCGCCAACACCGTCAGCAACGGTACCGCCAAGCCGATCGGGCCTTTGACCAATTGCGCGAGCCCGACCAACACGCCCATCGCGACGGTCGCGGTCGACGCTTTCAGCGCCCGGCCATTGCGATCCGGGATCGACGCGGCGACGAACACCGCCACCGCGCCGGAGATGCAGACCAACAGTACCGCGTCGGTGGTGGCGGCGGTGCCGCACACCAACAACAGCGGACTGGTGGCCAGGATCAGCGCCGCCGGCAGGCCGTGACCGGGGCCGAACAAGCGCCGCGCCAGCCACCACACGGTCAGGCAGGCGATCAGCGCCGCGAGCACCGCCGGTAGGCGCACGGCAAGTTCGGTCACGCCCAAGGCGCGCACCGGCAGGGCTTGCAGCCAATAGATCAGGATCGGTTTGTGCAGCCGCTCGTCGCCATTCACATGCGGCACCAACCACGCCGCACCATGCGTGGAATAGGCCATTTCTACCGATGATTTAGCGAAGCGCGGTTCATCACGATCCCACAGCGTCGAGCGCGTGGTGATAAGCAGGAACAAGCCCGCGATCAGTAGCAGCGGCCACCACGGCCGTTCTTCCAACCACGCCGGCAGCGCCGTGCCGGTGCGCCACGCGCGCGCGCGCAGCCGCGAAGCGATCACTGCGAACACCAACAACGGTGCCGCCAGCCACACGAACCGGCGCAGGTCTTGGCCGCCGCCATCGGGGAACAGCAGCACCGCACATACGCCCGCCATCAGCGCGGCGCCGACGCCGTAGGCCCACGCCGGCAGCGCAAGCAACCGTGCAAAAATCCGCGGCCAGCGCAGGGCGTCGGCGATCGCGGCCGAGGCGATGCCGGCGGCGGCGCCGGCCAGCACGTCGCTGGGGAAGTGGTAGCCGAGCAGCATGCGGCTGGCCATCACGCCGATGGTCAACACCGCCGCGATCGCGCCCCACGCGCGGAATCCCGCGGTGGTCAGCAGCGGCAGGATCAGCGCCGCCGCAGTGGCGACATCGCCGCCGGGGAAGGACAGGTCTTGGCCATTCGGGCGGATGCGTCCGACCGCGTGTTTCAGCGTCGTTACCACCACCGCGGTCACCAGCAGCGCCAACAGCATGCGCCCGGCCACGCGCCGCCGACCCAAGGCGCCGACTGCCAGCACCGCCAGCACCACCACTTCGCCGCGGCCGGCGAGGCGCAACACGGCGAGCGTTTCCTGCCACAGCGACAAGTACGTGTTCAGCGCCCGCGCGGCGTCCGACCATGCCTGATCGAAACCATGCACGCCCAGCGCGGCGAGCAGCAGCACGGCAACCGCAATCCAAGCGAACGGCTGTCGCCACAGCGCACGCCAGCCGCGCGATTCTGGCGCGGCGATTCCAGGCAGGGGGTCGGTCATGAGGCGCGGGACGATAGCGCCGTCTGAGGTGAACCAAGGCGCGAGGCCCACTGCAAAAAAAAACACGGCGAAACACCGGCAGACCGTGGCGCTGGCTGAATAAGCATGCGCCGCACACTTCCCGGCGCGGAGAGCGCCCATGCCCGGTCTAATCACGCCTGATTTCCTGCTGCGCACGCCGCAAGCGCGCCGGCTTTATCACCAGCACGCGGCGTCGTTGCCGATCATCGACTATCACTCGCACCTGTCGCCATCCGACGTCGCCGTCGACACACGCTTCGCCAATCTGACCCGCGTGTGGTTGGACGGCGACCACTACAAATGGCGGGCGCTGCGCACCAACGGGGTGGCCGAACACCTGATCACCGGTGACGCCAGCGACCGCGACAAGTTCGATGCGTGGGCCGCGACAGTGCCGCGCACGCTGCGCAATCCGCTCTATCACTGGACGCATTTGGAACTGAACCGGCCGTTCGGGATTAACGATCGACTGCTGTCGCCCGCGACCGCTGCGGGGATCTGGGACCAGTGCAATGCCAAGTTGGCGACGCCGGCGTTTTCCGCGCGCGGCATCCTGACGCAGATGCGCGTGCAGGTGGTCTGTACCACCGACGATCCAGTCGATGATCTGGCGTCGCATCAGGCGATCGCGGCCAGCGGTTTCGCCACGCAGGTGCGGCCGACCTGGCGGCCGGATCGCGGCTTGATGATCGACGAACCGGCGCGGCTGAATCCGTGGCTGGATCAGTTGGCCGCGTGTACCGACGTCGCGATCCGCGATTGGGATGACTACCTGGCGGCGCTGCGCATCCGGCATGCGTATTTCCACGCGCACGGCTGCCGGCTGTCCGATCACGGACTGGAAACGATGTACGCCGAGGACTGGGATGAGGCCGAGGTCGCTGCGACCTTCGCGGGCGCGCGTGCTGGACAGCGGCCGTCGCCGGAAGCCGGCGTGCGCTGGAAATCCGCACTGCTGCATGCGTGGGCGGTGATGGATCACGCCGCCGGTTGGGTGCAGCAATTTCACCTGGGGCCGATCCGTAATTTGAACTCGCGGCTGATGGCGCGCTTCGGAGCTGATGCCGGCTGCGACTCGATCGGCGATGCGCATTTTGCGCGGCCGCTGGCGCGGTTTCTCGATCGGCTCGATCGCGACGAGCGCTTGGCGAAAACGGTGATCTACAATCTGAACCCACGCGACAACGAACTGCTGGCGGCGATGGTCGGCAATTTCCAGGACGGCGTCACGCCCGGAAAAATCCAGTTCGGCGCGGCGTGGTGGTTCAACGATCAGCGCGACGGCATCGAACGGCAGTTGAGCGCGTTGTCGAACCTGTCGCTGCTGTCGCGCTCGGTCGGGATGCTCACCGATTCGCGTTCATTCCTGAGCTTCACTCGGCACGAATATTTTCGCCGGATCCTGTGCGATGTGTTGGGCCGCGAGATGGCCGATGGGCTGCTGCCAGATGACGACGCGTTGGTCGGGCAGTTAGTTGCGGACGTCTGTTACCACAACGCGGCCAGTTATTTTCCGTTCCGCCTCACGCCTCAAAGCTCGCAATAACGCCGGAAAAATCTGCGGCTTTTCAGCCGTCGCCGTCCAGTGGCTTCGCAAACAACAAGACCCACACCGAGCCAGATTGCGCCGCGCCCATCTGGGTGTCGATCGCGCTCAGGATATTCGCGCGCGGTCCGGCTTCGTTCAGCCACAACGTCACGGCGGCCTGCGGATGTGCGGCGCCGCTGGCAACGTTCTCGCTGGTCGATTGCCAGATGTAGCCGGCGTCGCTGACCCGCTGCGGCGCGGTGCTGCCGTCGCTGCCGGTATGGCCAGCAAGTTCATGCAAATGCAGATCGTCGGCGTGGCGCTGTGCGGCGGCCGCGAGTTTCGCGCTCCAACGCACCGGGTGCAGACCATGCGCGCCGCGCGCCGTGTTCACCGCGGTCAGCAGCGTCTGCGCTGACGTGCTGAGGTTATCCGCAGGAGCTTCTATCGCTGCGGTTTTCACCGTGGTTTGCGAATTCCCGGGCAACGCATCGACATGGGTGCCACAGCTGCTGAGCGCGAGGGCCAGCAGCAGGCTGCCCAAAATCGTGTCGGTCCGCGGGGCGATCATCCCGGTGGATACCGCAGGAATCGCGCGTGGGCCAACGTTGTTCTGATGAAGACGGCGCGCAGAGCGGCGTTTAACCACTGCCGTTCAGCGGTTTGCCGAACACCTGCGTCCAATAATTCCCGACCCGTGCCGCGCCCATTTGCGTGTACGTACTGCCAAGGATGTTGGCGCGATGGCCGGGACTGTTCATCCAGGCAGTCATTACTGCGTCGAGACTGGTGAAACCTGAAGCGATGTTTTCACCGGTGGCTTGCCAGACATAGCCGGCTGCGGTGACGCGCTGCGACGGGCTGCTGCCGTCGGTGCCGGTGTGGCTCATTACACCGTGGTCGCTCATGTCCTGCGAATGCAGCTGCGCGGCGCTTTCGAGCTTCGCGTTCCAGGTCAGCGCCGCGAAGCCGTTGGCGCTGCGCTGTGCATTAACCGCATCCAGCATCGCCTGCGCGGCAGCCGAAATGCCGCTGGTTGGAGCAGGAGCAGGAGCTGGTGCTGGAGCGGGAGCTGGGGCCGGCGCTGGCGCTGGGCTCGGTGTCGGCGTTGCCGCCGGGGCTGGCTCGGACGAACCGCTGTCGCTGCTGCCACACGCGGCACTCAACAGCAGAGCCAGGACCAACACGAGGGCGACGATAGGGTTACGTAGGGTCATGGAGCCAACCTAGCCGCTGCGGGCTTGCGCGCTGCGCGTCAGTCTATGGTCAGTCCGGTGCGTGTGGGACGGACGCGCAGGTGACTGATGCACGCCAGTGGACTGAGATTCTCGGTTTTTATCGAGTAGTTGGCATCTATGTGCGCAGCAATGATGCCGCTTTGGCACTCACGTCTCAATTCCGCTTCAATGCCGAAAATGACGCACGCCGGTGAACACCATCGCGATGCCGTGCGCGTCCGCCGCGGCGATCACCGCCGGGTCGCCTTTGCTGCCGCCGGGTTGCACGATCGCGGTGACCCCGGCCTTCGCCGCGGCTTCGACGCCGTCGGGAAACGGGAAGAAAGCGTCGCTGCCTAACACCGCGCCGTTGGCTTTGTCGCCGGCCAGATGCGCGGCGATCCACGAGCTATTCACGCGGCTCATCTGTCCGGCGCCGGCGCCGACCAGTTCCTGATTTTTGACCAGGCAAATCGCGTTGGATTTCAGGTGTTTAACCACCAACCAGGCGAAACGCAGGTCGGCGAGTTCGGCCGCAGTCGGCGTGCGCTGCGTCACGATTTTCAGCGCGTTTTCGTCCCAGCCCAGGGTGTCGTAGTCCTGCACCAGAAGACCGCCCAGGACGTTTTTCACATAGCGCCCGTCGCGCGGAATCGCGGCCGGCGCGCCGGTGGCGATAAGGCGCACGTTCGCCTTCCACTTGGGCTTCGTGGTTAGAATCGTGAACGCCTCGGGCGAAAACGACGGCGCCAAGATCACTTCGACAAAGCGGCCGGGATCAGCGATGCGCTCGGCGGTGGCCGCATCAAGTTCGCGGTTTATGGCGATGATCGAGCCGAACGCCGCCTGCGCGTCGCCTTCGTAGGCGCGCAAAAATGCGTCGGCCAAGGTCTCGGCCGAGGCGCAGCCGCATGGATTGGTGTGCTTGATGATGGCGCAGGTCGGGGTCGGAAATTCCTTCACCAATTCCCAGGCCGCGTCGGCGTCCATCAGGTTGTTGAAGCTGAGTTCCTTGCCGTGCAGCTGCTGCGCCCGCACCACGCTGGCCGCGCCGGGCAGACGCAAATCGTACAGCGCGGCGTGCTGATGCGGGTTCTCGCCGTAACGCAAATCCTGGGCTTTTTTCAGCGGGATCGCGTATTCCGCCGGTAGGCGTTCGTCATCCGGCGAACCGGCGATGCGGGTCAGTTCATCGGCGATCAGCGCGTCATAGCGCGCGGTGGTACGGAACACGGTGCGCGCGCAGCGTTCACGAAACGCGCGCGTGGTGTCGCCGGCGTTTGCGTCCAGTTCGCTTAGACAGCGCGCGTAATCCGCGGGATCGACCAGCACGGTGACGAACGCGTGGTTCTTCGCCGCCGAGCGCAGCATGCTCGGGCCGCCGATGTCGATCTTCTCAATCTTGTCGGCGGTGGTCGCGCCCGGTTTGTCGGCGGTGGCTTCGAACGGGTACAGATTCACCACCACCAGATCAATCATGCCGATGCCGTTGGCCGCGGCCGACGCCATGTGCGCCGCATCATCGCGCACGCACAGCAAGCCACCGTGGATCTTCGGATGCAGCGTTTTTACCCGGCCATCCATCATTTCCGGGAAACCGGTATAGGCCGCGACTTCGGTCACCGGAATGCCGGCGTTCATCAGCGCGGAATAGGTGCCGCCGGTCGATAGCAGCTCGACCCCGCGCTGACTGAGCGCACGCGCGAACTCAACGATTCCGGTCTTATCGAACACCGACAGCAACGCGCGACGAATGGCCATGATCTGCTCACTCCCAAAAAAAGATGCCCGCGAGAAGGCGGGCATGCTTGGGTGACGATCAAGTGGTCAAGAGCGCGCGCCTGCGGCGGGTCGCGAAAAGCTGCTGATTTTATCCGGCGCCAACTGCGGCCGCGGCTTCGCGGCGTTGGTATTGGATTTCGAGCGCCGCCATCCGGTACAGCTCGGTCAGGGTCGGGAAATTGAAGGTGTGGTTGACGAACAGGTCGACGTCGTCGTGGTGCAGCAGAGCCATCTGCCCGATCGAAACCAGTTCTGCAGCGTTTTCGCCGACGACTTGCACGCCCAACAGTTGATGGCCGTCGGGATGCACGATCAGTTTCAGCAGGCCATCGGGAATCGCCGCGATCTGACCGCGGGCGGATTCGCCGAAGCTGGCGCGCGCGACCATGCAGTCGCCGTAGCGTTTGCGCGCTTCGGCTTCGCTCAAGCCAATCGAGGACATTTCCGGAATGGTGTAAATGCCCAGCGGAATCAGCTCGGTCGGCACGCCGACATCCTGGCCCAGCGCATGGCAGACCGCGCGGCGGCCCTGATCCATCGAACACGAAGCCAACGACGGCGGCCCGATCACGTCGCCAACCGCATAGACGTTGTCGACGGTGGTGCGGTAGTTGGCGTCGACCGCCAACAGGCCGCGATCGGTGGGCGTGATGCCGGCGGATTGCACGTCCAGGCCATCAAGGTTGGCGATGCGGCCCAGGGCGCACAAAAGCTTTTCCGAATGCAGGGTTTCGCCGTTACTCAGCTGCGTGACGACTTCCCCGACGCCGTTGTAGACAGCGGATTTTGCCGAGGTTTTCGGCAGCCAACGCGAACCAGTGGCAGTGAATGACGCGACAAACCGATCGGTGAGTTCCGGATCCAAAAACGACACCGGGCGATCGGACTTGTCGAGCATCGTCACCTGCACGCCCAGGCTGGCGAAGATCGAAGCGTATTCGGCTGCGATCACGCCCGCGCCCAGCACGGTCAGCGTGCGTGGCAGATAGGTCATCGACAGGATGCTGTCGCTATCGAGCAGGTGTTGGTGATCGATCGGGATTTCCGGCGGCGTGCGCGGACGCGAACCGGTGGCGATCACGATGATGTCGGCGGTGACGCGCCACAGGCTGCGGTTGACGCCACGAATCTCGACCGTGTGCGCGTCGATGAAACGCGCGCGACCGTGAGTGCGGGCGACGCCGGCGCGCGACAACTGTGCCGCCATCGCGCCCTGATTCCCGGTGATGACTTGCTCAAGGCGCGTCATTAGGCTGGCGACTTGGAGATCTTCGCGCGCAGTGACGGTGAACACGCCGCCGCTGCGGGCTTTGAAGCCGCTGAGCGCCATCGCGGTTTCGCGCAGGGTCTTCGATGGGATGGTGCCGCGCTGCACGCACGAGCCGCCAATCGAAATTTCGCGTTCCACCACCAACGCCAATTTGCCGCTGCGCGCGGCCTGAATCGCGGCGTTTTGCCCGGCTGGGCCGCCGCCGATCACCAGTACGTCGACGTGCTCGCCGTCTTTGACCGTGGGTGGGAGGAGTTCCTGATTCATGGGCGCGGGGTGCTTCCGTTACTGCTTCCGGGGCTGCTTGCGGGGCTGCTTGCGGTGTTCATTAGGCGATCGCGTGGACGCTGGCTTTGACCGCGTCTTTGCGCGCCATCAGCGCGTCCAGCTCTTCGGGATAGAGGTTCAGCGGCTCAAGCGTCGGGTGCTCCATCAGCTGCTGATCGCTGATTTTTCCACCAAGAGTCCAGTACGCCAAGTCGTCAGCGAGGCTGGTCATTAGCGCGGTCTGTTTGCACGATTCGGCGACCGTTGGTTCGTGATGATGCAAAATGGTTTCGCCCAAACGCGCCGGCAGTTTCCAGCCGGTAATCAACGCCGCGCCGACGCGCGGATGCAGAATCGCGATCGCGTGTTCGACCGCGGGCAGCGACAACGGTTCGTTCAATTCCTGGTGCAGATCGACCAGCGCTTGCAGCAGCACCGGTTCGCCGACGTCATGCATCAGGCCGCACAGAAAACCTTCTTCGACATTCCAGCGCCGGCTGCGCGCGATTTCCTGCGCATAGGCGGCGGTGGCCAGGGCGTGCTCGAACATCGCATGCACCCGCGCCTCGTGGCCGGGCACGTTAAAGACTTTGCCTTGGCAGGACACGATCAGCGCGATTTCGCAGATTTTTTTCATGCCCAAACGGGCCAGTGCCTGATCCAACGACACGATCGGATTTATCGGCGCATACAGCGGCGAATTGCTGATGCGCAGCAGGTTCGCGGCCAACGCCTGATCGCGGCGGATCAGTTCGGCGAGTTTGTTCGCGGTGCAGCTCTTGTTGTTGCAGGCCTGCATAACCTGCATCGGCACTTCGGGCAGCACCGGCAGCTCTAACGAACCGCTGCTGATGGCTTGCACCAAGCGGTGCTTGATGGCGGAAGGCAACTTA
>JBBROQ010000046.1:0-16714 GCA_038229115.1 Planctomycetota bacterium
CGCCGAAAGTTTCTTGCACACCCTCAAGAACGAATTAACTCACCGTCATACATTCCAAACTCGCGACGAAGCCCAGCGCGCCATCTTTGAGTACATCGAAGTGTTCTATAACCGCACCCGACGCCACACCTCCATCGGCAATATCAGCCCGATAGACTTCGAACTCCAGCGGGCCAAAGCCGCTTAACCCCCAGTACGCTGAATCGGGGGAGGATCAGTTATGACGTGAAGCAGCAAAATCATCAGAAAGAAATCTTATGTCTGACGCTCCGACCATTCCTTCGCTACTCACCTTAGAGACAGCGGTCGACCCGATATGTGGCATGACGGTCAAACTATCGTCGCCCATTCGCGCCGAGCGCAGTGGAAAGACCTTCGTTTTCTGCAGCGAGGGTTGCCGAACGAAGTTCCTGGCGATGCCAAAGGTGACACCGAAGTCGAATGCCGATCCGGAAGCAGCGCCCATCTCGGGCCAGTCCATGGCCGGAAAAGCCATCTATACCTGCCCAATGCACCCCGAAGTGCTGCAGGATCATCCCGGCAATTGTCCGAAATGCGGCATGACGCTGGAATTGAAAACGGTGTCCGCGGGCGGCGATCCCGCGGCAGAGGCCGAATTGAACGATATGTCGAAACGTTTTTGGATCGGTGCCGGACTGACCTTGCCGATCCTGATAGTCGCGATGCTGCATATGTTTCCCGCCATCTCCAAACAGCCATGGGTTGATAGTCAGGTATCACGCTGGCTGCAATTCCTGTTGGCGACGCCGGTGGTGGTCTGGGCGGGCTGGCCATTCTTTGTTCGGGGGTGGCGCTCGGTCATCACACGCCATCTGAATATGTTTACGCTGATCGCGATCGGGGTTGGGGCAGCATATCTCTTGAGCGCGGCGGCCATGTTGTTGCCGGAATGGTTCCCGCGTTCCATGCAACATGACGGCAAGGTCGCGATCTATTTCGAAGCCGCATCGGTGATCGTGGTGCTGGTGCTGTTGGGACAGGTACTGGAACTACGCGCGCGTAGCCGCACCGGCAATGCGATTAAGGCGCTCCTCAATCTGGCGCCGCCGACCGCACGTCAGGTTGCTCCGGGTGGCGATCATGTGGTGCCTCTAGAAGTTGTGCAGGTTGGCGATTGGTTGCGGGTAGTTCCCGGTGATCGGGTACCGGTCGATGGCGTGGTGGTCGAAGGCCATTCCAGCGTCGAGGAATCGATGCTGACCGGTGAGCCGCTGCCGATTGAAAAGTCCATCGGTGATAAAGTCACCGGCGGGACCGTGAATGGTCCGGGCAGTTTTGTGATGCGCGCTGAGCGCATTGGCAATGACACGTTGCTGGGCCAGATCGTGGCCATGGTGGCCGAGGCACAGCGCAGCCGCGCGCCGATCCAGGGTTTGGCCGATACGGTTGCCGGTATGTTTGTTCCGGCGGTGCTATTGGCGTCGGTGGTGACCTTCGCGGCCTGGATGCTGATTGGGCCAGAGCCACGGCTGGCGCACGCTATCGTCAACGCGGTGGCTGTTCTCATCATCGCCTGTCCGTGCGCGTTGGGGTTGGCCACACCGATGTCGATTATGGTCGGCGTCGGACGTGGCGCGCAGGCCGGCGTATTGGTAAAGAATGCCGAGGCGCTCGAACGGCTGGAGTCCGTCACCACGCTAGTGGTCGACAAGACTGGTACGCTGACCGAGGGAAAACCGAAATTGATCGATACTTTGCCGGTCGGCGGTGTCGCCCCTCAAGAATTGCTGCGCTTGGCAGCGTCATTAGAGCAGAACAGCGAACATCCGCTTGCCGCTGCGATTGTTCAGGGCGCGAAACAACAAAACATCGCCTTGGCAACGGTGCAGGATTTCCGTTCAATAACCGGCGGTGGTGTTGCTGGTCAGGTTGATGGGAGGCAGGTACTGGTCGGCAAAGTCGATTTCCTGCGCCAAGAAAAAATCACCGGTTTGGAAGAACTAGAATCGTCGGCAATGAAACTGCAGGAGCAGGGGCGGACGGCAATGTTTGTCGCCATTGCTGGCAAACCTGCGGGTGTCCTTGCAGTTGCCGATCCGATCAAGGCCACCAGCGCTGAAGCGATTCGCGACCTGCATGCGCTTGGTCTCAAAGTGATCATGCTGACCGGTGATAATCGGCGCACCGCTGCGGTAGTGGCAAAAGAATTAGGGATCGATGCGGTGGAGGCCGAGATCGAACCGGCGGGCAAAGTTGCCTACATTAAAAACCTGCACAGCACGAATACGCGCGTGGCGATGGCCGGGGACGGGGTCAATGACGCGCCTGCGCTAAGCGCTGCCGACGTCGGCATTGCCATGGGCACTGGCACCGATGTCGCGATGCACAGCGCCGGTATCACCCTAATCAAAGGTGATCTGCGCGGTATTGCCCAGGCCATTCGTCTAAGCCGTGCGACCATGTGGAATATTCGCGAGAATCTGGCTTTCGCATTTCTCTACAATGTTCTGGGCATCCCAATCGCTGCGGGAGTCCTGTATCCATTCTTTGGCATACTGTTGAGTCCAATGATTGCCGGCGCCGCGATGAGTCTGAGTTCGGTATCCGTCATCAGTAATGCACTGCGCCTGAAAAGAGTCCGCCTATAAGCGTGTGCCGCAGCTGCGGATTGCCGCCGAAAGACGCCACCGGATTTTAACCAGTGGTGCGCAACCCGCTGGCGATGGCGTTCACCGACAGCAGCAGGCTTTGCAAAATCGCTTCGGCGCCGGGGTCGCTGGCTGCACGAGCGGCGCGCCAGCGGCGCAGCGTGGCGATCTGATGCGCGTGAAGTTTACGCAGCGAGGAATCGCGTTGCGCGAGGGTTTGCACTAAGCGCGGGCGACGGACGGTGAGCGTGGTGCCGCCGAATACCAATTCGAGCATGCGTTTGGTGCGGCGATATTCGTCGGCAATGCGACCGCCGATCTGGGTGCGCACGGTCTCGTCTTTCACCAATGCAGCGTAGTCGCTCATCAAGCCATCATCGACCGAGGCAATGTTTGATTCGATGTTCGACAGCGCATAGCGCAGGAACGGCCACTGCGCCGTACGCGCGACCAGCAACGCGAAACCTTTGGGATCCTCGCGGTGAATATCTTCCAACGCGGTGCCAATGCCGAACCAGCCGGGCAGATAATGCCGCGACTGATTCCATGAAAAAACCCAGGGGATCGCCCGCAGATCAGCCAACGTGCGCTTGCCGCTGCGACGACTAGGACGCGATCCGATGGCAGCGTGTTCCAGCACATCAATCGGCGTGGCTTCGCTGAAATAGGTAATGAAACCGTCGGCCGCCAACAGGCTTTCGTAGGTCGCGCGCGAACGCTCGGCGAAGCGCGCTAGGACTGGGTACACGTCGCTAAAATCCGGCGCATCGCCGCGCTGATGCAAGGTGGTAGCGGTGGTGGTGGCGACCAATTGTTCGAGGTTGAAGGTGGCGGTGAGTTGGTTCGCGAATTTCTGCGCGATGGTTTCGCCCTGTTCGGTCAGACGCAAATCGCCGGTGAGCGAGCCGTGCGGCAGCGCCTCCAAAAAGCGATTGGTTGGACCGGCGCCGCGACTGACGGTGCCGCCGCGCCCGTGGAAGAATCGCAGACGTACGCCCAATTCGCGGCCCAATGCCGACAGCGCCGCCTGCGCACGCTGCAGGTTCCATTGGCTGGCGAAGATGCCGCCGTCTTTGCACGAATCGCTGTAGCCCAACATGATTTGCTGCGTCGGCACGCCGCCCACGGCCTTCGACTGCAACGCTAGGCTGCGCCGCGTCACCGGATGACTTAGGTAGGCGCGCATAATGTCGGCGCTGCCTTCCAGATCGCCGATGGTCTCGAACAGCGGCACCACCGGAAACTCGCTGGCAAGACCATCGCCATGCGCGGGATCGGCGACCTGTTGCACCAATCCGGCTTCGCGTGCGATCACGAACACGGTCAGCAGATCGGACAGGCTGCGGGTCATGCTGACGATCAGCGCGCCCAGACCGTCGCGACCGTGCGCGCTGCGATGGCTCGCGACCACGCGCAGACAGTCGAGCACCATGCTGGCCTCGGCGCCGAGATTTGCTTCCGGATGCGCCAACGGCCGCGGCGTGCGCAATTCGGTGTCGAGCAGCGCCAGCCGCTCCTTCTCGCTCCAGCTTGGCCAATCGGCGGCAGCGATGCCGGCCGCGGTCAACAGTTGGGACAGCGCTTTTTCATGCACCGCGCTGTTTTGACGGATGTCCAAAACGGCCAGATGGAAACCGAACAACTCGACTGATCGCAGCAACGGATCGATCTCGCCCACCGCAATGCGCCCGGCACCGAGTTCGATCAGCGACGCGCGCAACAGACGCAGATCGTCGGCCAATTCCTGCGGCCGGGCATAGCGCGTGGACTCACTGGCGGGCAAGTCGCCGGCGTCCGGCAAGCGTGCCAGCATAAGATTCACGAACTGCCGCCAGGGCTCGAACGGATTACGCGCCAGCGCCCGCGCGCCGGCCTCGCCCAAGGCGGCTGCGCGCGCGCCAATCGCCGCGGCCAATGCTGCCGGCGGCGTCTGCAGGCTTTCGGTTAAGCTGAGTTTCTCGGCCAAACGCCGCAGATTTCCGGCGTGCAGCGCCAACGCTGAGCGGCGCAAATCGTGCAGGCTCTCATACGTGACCTTCGCGGTGACCAACGGATGTCCGTCGCGGTCGCCACCAACCCAGGTGCCAAACGTCACCTTCGGCAGTTGCCGCACATCCGCGATCAGGGCCGGATCGAAACCCACTTCACGCCACGCGGTTTGTAACCGCGCGTCGATTCGCGTGATCACGTCGGGGAATACTTCGCGCAAATAACGCAAAGCGCCGCGGCGTTCGGCAGCGATGTCAGGTTTGCTCAGACGGATCTCGCCGGTGCGCCACAGTCGCTCCAATCCGACCGTGAATTCAGCGCTGATCTCGTCCTGTTCGGCCGGCGTCCACATCTGATTTTCGCGCTTCACCAGCAACAGATACAGCTGCCGATGTTGCTCCAATACGGTCGAGCGTTTGGCTTCAGTCGGGTGCGCGGTCAACACCGGTTCGACCCGGATCGACGCCAGCGCCGCGGCGACTTCTGCGCCGGTGAATCCAGCCTTGGCGATGGCTTTCAAATTGCCGCCCCACAGACCGGATTCTTCCAACACGCCATGCTGACTTTCGCGAAGTCGCCGGGCCTGCGTGGCGGCATTTTCTTCGACCATGTTCAGGAGCTGAAACGCGATCGAGAGCGCCTGCACATCGCGGTCGCGCAGATTCGCGGTGCCTTTGGCCAGGCGTTGGGTTTCGCCGGCCATGCTATCTCCTGCAGACCAGGGCAAATGTTCGGCAAGTTCGGTCTCGCCCTGTTCCTGCAGCACCTGCCGGAAACAGCCCATGACGAAGGCAAGGTCGCGGTCGATCTTACCGAATGCGAAGTCGAGAATCGGGTTGGTGGCTGACATGCGTCGCAGGATCGACCCGGCCGCATCAGGGGCAAGATGGCGAAAATACCGCTTTTTCCCAGTGCGTGCCCAGCACCTGCATAGCAGCGATGCAGACCAGCACAGACTGACAGGGAATGAGCGGCGCGACTAGCGCCCTGACGCCCCGAACCACCATGCGGCCCGATGCACACGCCGCTGCCTTCATCGACATCGTCGCCACCGACTTTTGCTGACGCTCAAGCCGATGCTTTCGTCAGTTCGAGGGCGCGTACCCGTGGCCAATCGTGGCCGCTGCGATTGTTTGGCTGGCTCAGTTCGGTGTGGGCGGCGGCAACGCAAATCGCGATCGTGACCATCGTGATCGCGGTGGCGACGGTGTACGAACGCGACTACGGCCGCGACGTGGCGGCGGTGATGATCTACCAAAGTACTTGGTTCGCGACGCTGTTCGCGCTGATGGCGATGACGGTGTTCGGCGCCGCTGCGGTGCGCTGGCCATGGCGGCGGCATCAGTACGGATTTGTGGTGGTGCATGTGGGTTTACTGCTGTCGATCGCCGGATTTTTCGCGGCCGGCAATCATCGCCTGGATGGGATGTTGGAAGCCGTGCCCGGGCAGAAGGCGGCGCGGTTGGATCTTCCCAGCGACGCAGTGACGGTGGTCGATGGCGAAACCCGTTTGGCCTCGCCGCCGTTTCAGCCCACCGCGTTCGCCGGCTATCCATCCTTCGCGCGCTACCTGTTGTCGCCGATGTGGCCGGTTCCCGCGCCCGGCGTGGTCACGCTGCCCGCGCATCGCGCTGGCGTGTTTGAGCGTTTGGCGCGCGACGCGTCGACTTTGGCGCTGCTTGATGGACCTGGGCAGCCGCTGCTGCTGGACCCGACGCGGCGGTTGAGCGTGCGCGCGTTGGCACTGGTCGACACCGGCCGGCCGGAGCTTGGTTTTGCTGAAGTAGCCGCGGGCGCGGTCTCGGCCGGAGTTAGTGCGCAGCCAGCGGTGTTGCTTGATCTGCACGGCCGTTTTCCCGGCATGGCCGCCGGTGCATTGATGCCGCTGCAACGGCGCTGGCTGACGCCAGATGCCGACAGCGTGGCCGAACTCGGGCCGGTGGTCGCAAGCCTGACGCGCACCGATTCAGCGGCGTTTGCCGCCGATTTCGCCGCGACGAACACCGACTTGGGCACGCGTGGGCGCTTGGGTGTGTACTGGCATGGGCAGCGGTATTGGCTGGATCTGGATGCACTCGCGGACGGCACTGAACAGGTGTTGGCGGACGACCTTTCGCTGCGCATTCGGCGCTTAGTGCTGCGACCGTCGTTTGCTGGCGAGGCCGCACACGAACCAGCAGCCCTGAGCGAGCCAAAAGACAGTGAGGACAAGCCGCTGAGCCCGCTGTTGCTGCTCGACCTTGGCGTCGGTTCGATCGCGACCCGGCAGTGGCTGCCCACTGGCGTGGCCGCGTTCGTGTTGGTGCCGCAAAACGACGCGCGCCGGCCGCAATTGTTGTTCGAGCATCCCGCTCTGCACGCCACCGATCCGCAAGCGAAGGGCGCGTATGTGCAATTGCTGCTGACCCCGGACGGCAGCCTGCAACAACGTTGGTTCACGCGTTCGCGCGGGCTCGCGGGGAACGTCGCGATCACTTCAACGTGGCAGGGCGATTGGGTGGGCGGCCCGCAGGCGCCGATGCAACTGAACGCCAGCGTGCGCGTGTTGGCCCACGCGCTGCCCGCGCCCGAACCGATCGCGATGAAACCCGACGCCAAGGATCGCGCCCAGCGCTGGCTGCTGCTGGCGGTCGAACGCGACGGCGCGCGCGGTCAGGCGTGGCTGCGCCGTGGCGAACGCGCAGAAATCCCGCTCAAAAACAGCGCCGCGAAAGCCGCCGGCAGAGTGCTGTTGGCCTATGGCCGCGCGCCGTACGACCTCGAACAGGAACAAGGTTTCGCCCTGCGCCTGGACCATTTTGAACACGGTAAAGATCCCGGCGGCGACAGCAGCGCGACCTATGCCAGCGACGTCACCGTGTTGCCCAAAGACGGCCAGCCATTCACCGCCCACATCAGCATGAATGAGCCCCTGACCTGGCGCGGCGTCACGATCTACCAGACCGCCTTCGCGCCCGAAACCGACGCGCAGGGCAACGAAACCGGCCGGCAGATTTCGATCTTCACGGTCGCCGCCGATCCCGGGCGCTGGCTGAAATATGCCGGCGCGGCGCTGTTGGTCGCAGGTATGCTGTTGTTGTTTTTGCTGCGCAAACATCCGCGCAAAAAGTCCTCTGACCTGGGAACCGCATGAGCGCTCTGACCTTCTCCCGCGTATCGCTGTCGTTGTTGGCGACGCTGCTGCTCCCGCTGGCGCTGTGGACTGCTGAGGCCGCAACCGCGCCGTCCAAACTGGACGTGCCCGCAGTGCCTGAGTCCGTTCGGCGGGTGCCGGTATTGCATCTGGGCCGGGTCAAACCGATGGCAATCGCGGCCGAGGAAATCGTCACCGCAATCACCGGCTACGCGCGCTTCGGCACCGTCAGCGACACGCCCAGCCGCGAAGGCCCGGCGCTGAAACGTGAGGGCAGCTATGAACCAACCGCGCTGCTGCTGGCGTGGTGGCGCGCGCCGCAGGCGTGGGCCGCGCAGCCGCTCCTGTACGCCCCCTATCTGCCGTTGCAGCGGCGTTTGGGCCTGCGCGGGCAATGGGCGTCGATGGATGATTGCCGCGGCGCGTGGCCGGTGCTCAGTGCCGCGGTCGAACAAAAACGCCGCGCCGATCAAAGCGGCGAAGTCCTGGCGTGGAGCCCGACCGACGCCGCCGCGTACCAGTTGGCACAGCGTTTCGTCGAAGCGCAGGACGCCTTCACCGGACGTGCGCTGGGCCTAGCGCCGCTGGCCGCCGGCCCCGATGCCCGCGCGTGGCTAATCGCGCACGGCCAAAGTTTCACTCCATCACCGGACGAAACGCATCCATGGCGCGGCAAGTTGGTGCAGGTGTTCACCAGTGCGAACAGCAACGGCGGCGCGCCCGACGACGCGCTGCGTCACGCCGATTTGTGGCTGACCTGCGAAGACCTGATGCTGGCCTCTGATCCCCAGTTGGCCGATTGGCCCAGCCAGATCGCACCGATGGCGCGCGATTTTGCGCATGCGCTGGAAACGAATCAGGACCTGAACCTCGCTGCGCTGGCGCTCACCATCACGCTGCACGACGAAGCGCCGCGCTGGCAGCAGGACGTGGCTTATCCGAGTCCGGCGCTGTTGACGGTCGAGCGCATGTATACCGCAGCGCGGCCGTTCACCTGGGCCTGGCTTGGTTTCATTCTCGGCGGCATCGCCACCGCGATCGGCTTGGGCCAGGCACCCGCGACCGGAAGCCGCGATCGGCGCGCATTCTGGAAAACGCTCGGCACCACGCTGACCATCGCCGCGATTTGCTTCACGGTCGCCGGCCTGGGCGCGCGGGTCGCGATCACGCGTTTGGGTGCGGTGACGAATCTGTACGAAACGCTGATCTATGTCGCTCTGGTAGTCGGCGTGCTGGGCCTGGTGTTTGCGCGCGTCACCGGCAACGGCCTCTACGCCGTCGCCGGCGGCATCGGCGCCGGGCTGTGCGCCGCGGTCGGCGAAGCTCTGCCGCCCGGCATGGGCGCAACGCTGTCGCAATTGCAGCCGGTGCTGCGCAGCAAGTTCTGGCTGTGGACGCATGTCAAAACGGTGGTCGCCAGTTACGCCGCGTTCGTCCTGGCCTTGGTATTGGGCAATCTGGTGCTGGCGCGCGCCGCCTGGATGCGCCGCGCAGTCACCGCCGATGAATCCCGCGCTATCTATCGCGCGCTGCAAGTCGGCGTGGTGCTGATCACCGCCGGCACGATCTTGGGCGCGATCTGGGCCGATCAGGCCTGGGGCCGTTATTGGGGCTGGGACCCGAAAGAGGTTTGGGCGCTGGTGATTCTGCTCACCTACCTGATCCCCCTGCACCTGCGCTATGTCGGCGTGGTCGGCCCGACCGGCCTCGCCGCCTGGGCGGTGTTCGGCTTCATGAGCGTGGTGATGAGCTGGTACGGCGTGAACTTCCTGCTCGGCGCCGGCCTGCACGCCTACGCCTTCGGTAGCGGCGGCCAGTGGATCGTGCTGCCATTATGCGGCGCGCAGATGGCGCTGACGGTGGTGCAGGTGGTGGTGATTAAGATGCGCTCGGATCAGGCTCGCTAACCCCGTAACCTTCGCCGATTCAAAGCAACCAAGTGAATCCATACGCCGCCCCTACTGTCGATATCTCATCCATCCCTTCGGCGGATAGGGCCGAGGAAAGAATCATTGTCAAAACTGCCAAAGGCGACGTTGCGTTGGCCAAGAATGAACGGCACATTTACCTGACCCACCAAGGTCGGACTCAACAGAACAATCATGACAAGTTTGTTTCGAAAGTCGGCATGGTGTTTACGAAGAGGAAGGTTGTCATCTTTAAACCGCTGAAGCTCAAAGCCCAGATGAGCGATGTCGAATTTCTGGCCATATTGAAATTTTACGGCATAGACTAGTTCTTACAGCGCGACATCCGTCAGTTGAGGACGGTGCATTTGTCAGTTGGTATTTTTCTTATTCTCATCGGCCTTTTGGGAATTTATTCACCTCACCCGGACTACATTTCTGATTATGCTATCATAGTTATCGGCACCCTTGACCTCCTGTTGTTCGCCGTCTCTTTCACGCAATGGTTTGTGCTGAGCTATGGCTTGAATGTCTTCGTAAATACTGCCTTTTTGGTACTCATGGGTTTTTTCTGGTACAGCTCAGGCGCGTGGTGGATGGCGTTCTTTATGCTCCTCACGACCTTCTTGTGTATCGGCAATTACGCCAAGTTCATATACTTTCGAAACTTTGCGCGAAACCATGCCATCTAGTCTATCCGCTTTCGCGGCATACTCCCTTATTCCTGCTGCTGCACGGTTATTTGCTGGCCAAATATGGTCAGACGATTGGCAAGAAATTGGTCGGCATACGCATTGTCACGGTAAATAATACTCCGGTGGCATTCCCACATTTAATACTGAAACGTTATGTGCCCATGTGGCTTCTGTTAATGGTGCCAGTGGTCGGTGGTTATTTAAACCTCATCAACATTTTGCTCATTTTTCATTCCGACCGCCGTTGCGGTCATGATCTGATTGCCGGAACGAAAGTGATCCGTCTTGAGTCCAAAGCGGCAAGCGAAGGTCCAGAGGCGGCAAAAACCTAATCCATTCGCACGAACGCATGCCCGCACCTATCGCGTTGACGAACTACGGCGCCGCGCCCTCTCCGGTCACCGTCACCGCAGCTTCGCCAGTTCCCGGCGTGGTCATTCGCAACGGCTCCGGAGCGATCGCAGCCGGCGCTGTGGGCACGTCGGCCGACTTGGCGTTGGTCGATTTTACGCCGTTTACTGCAGTTTTTTCAGCAGGCTTCGCCGCGGCCGCGGCCGGGAATAACAGCCGCTCGGTGCAGGCGCTGAGCACCGTGGCCAGGGCGGTCTGCTCGGCGGCGTCGCCGTTGGCTTCCAAGCGCAGGGCGAGCTTGCTGTTCACATCAACGGTCAGCAGCAACGTGGCCGCACGGGTGAAGCGGCCTTCCTGATAGGTGTATTTCAGCAGATGCGCCGGACGTTCGGCGAGCGTGATCGTGGTGTCATCAATGGCGGTGAAACCGGGACGGTTAGCGAGTGCCGCCAACTGCCCGGCCCACAGCGCGGCCAAGTCGGGTTTGTCCGGGGACAGCACCCGCGCGGTCAAATACGCGGTGTCGCTGCCGGGGTCCACCCAGGCAACATCGCCGCCAATGTCCTCGCCGCGTTTCCAGCCGGCGGGCGCGCGCACCGTGACGCCGGTGACTGCGTCATGCCAATCGGCCAGATGCGTGCCGGCACTATCGCCACCGGCACTGACCCGATCCAGGCCAAGCTCACGCCGGATGCCCGGATGATTGGCATCGGCGCGGAAGCCGGTTTCGTAGCAGCGATAAATGCGGTCTTTCGCGCGCGGCAGGAAGTCGGCGTGATCGTCGGCCCAGCGGCCGAGCTGATAGTAGCCTTCGGCATCTTTCCAGCCGATGACGGCGAAACGGTCGTCAAACTCCAGTTCCAATGCTTCGCCACGCGGCCGCCATTGGTCTTTGTAGAAGGCGTAGTCGAGCGTGCGCATGCGCTTCACGATCGCATCCGCGGCCGGCGCGGTGCTGCTGCGCACCCACGCCGCGCTGGCCAGAGCCGCCGCGCGGCGCGGATCGCGCAGATCAGCGATCGCCCAATCGAGCGCTTGCTGCACCAGCGCGAGGTCGGCCTTGCGCTCGGCCTGCGCCGCGGCGTCGGTGATGACTTGGCCAATCAACGCGTCGGCGGTCACCAGCCACCACTCGCGATTGCCCTGCACCCCGGCCTGTTCGCGGCACCACGCCGCCACCGCCAAGCGTCCTTTCCAATCGTCAGCGCGTAGCGGTTGGGTGCGCGCGGCCACCAATTGTGCATCTGACGGCGCGACGGTCATCGCCGCCACCTCGAAGCGCAAATGGTCTGCATCCGCACCGGCAGTGATGTGACCGAAACACCACACATTGTCGCTTTCCACTCTGGTCGCCCACAGCGCATTAGCGGCGTGGATGTCCATGTCCGCATGGCCAAACAGGCGCACGCTGTCGCCCTCGCCACGTTCGAACTTGGCCAGCAACACCACGTCCTTGCCGATAAGAAAAGCCGGCTCGATGAAGTCGTCATCGCTCAGCACCAACCAACTGCTGGCGCTATGGTCGACGGTGCCAGTCACCGCACCGGTAACGGCACCGGTAACTGCAAAAGCACGGTCCTGATCGCGCAGCCGCATGGTGAAAGTTTCCTGCCATGGCCCTGCTGTATTGGCAGGTGGCGCGGGTGCGGGCGTTACCGCCGGCACGGTTTCTGCCGCGGATAACGACCAAGGCCCGGCGGGAAGAAGCAGCAGGCACAGCCACAGCGATCGACAACGCATGCGATGATCCTCGCGGAAATGACGCGTCCGAACGCGTCGACAGGAACGCTCAGAAGGTACCCGATCCGTGCCGGCTTGGCCATCGGCAGTCGCGGTTGGTCGAGGACGATGCCTGGTGTGCAAGCCGAACCGATGAACGGTGCTGCTCAGAATTCCGTAATCATTCGGGCACCGCCGGCGGCCGGTCCGCAGGTAGCGGATAATTCACCAACAGATCCAACGCGCCCAACGCACGCAAATCGTCATATGCCAGAGCCGCTTGAGCGATATCCGCCGGGGCACTAACGGCCGCGGGCGCAACGTCAGCCGCCGGTCCGGCAGCGTCCCAATAACACGCGACGGCTGCGGCCCGTGCCGATGCATCCGAGCGGACCTGCACCGTGGTGCCGTAACTATTGCAGCCCAGGAACAGCAGTCGGCAGGGATTGGCGCCCGTGTGCAGCAGCACGCGCGGATCAGGGGCCTGATAAAATTGCGCGCCCAACAACGTCACTTGGCCGGCATAGTCATCGATGCGAATTTCCGGCTGCACCGCGCACTGCACTTTGATCGCGGCGACCGTCACGCGGCCCGCAGGCTGGTCGGCCGCGCCGCTCAGATGCAGATAACCATTGGCACTTTCGGTGTAGTAGTCGGCCACCACCACGCTGTGGTTGTCGCGTACGTTTAGGCCAAATGGCTCAAAGGAATTGAACCGGGTCGAGACGCCAAAAAAACCATCGCGCACGCGGTCGGCGCGGCCCGCGACCAGGATCGCGCCCTCCCAATGAACATCGCTGAGGATGCGCGCGCGGGCGCAGTCAGTGATGGTCAGATTGCCGGTGAGATGGCGCAGATGGACCAACGCCTGTGGCCCCAATCCGGTCAAGCGCAAGCCACGGCGGCCGGGTGCCTGCGCATACGCTCCGAAGACCGTCACCGCTTCAATATCCACGCGACCGGCACTGACGCCGTCGTACAAAATATCTGCGCCCTCGCGGGGGTTCACGACGGCGCCGGAGGTTGCGGAGGAGCCTGGCGCCAACGCGCTACCCGCATCGCCATCGTCGCCGAACTGCATCCGTTCCACCCGCACCTGATCAGCATCATGGATGTGCATAGCGCTGCTGTCGGGCGCGCCGTGCCACACCAACACCGTCGCGTTCGCGGCATGGCTACCCACCCCGCCGATCACAAAATCGCGGCCACGAACGTCGAGGGTTTTGCTTAAGCGATAATGCCCAGGGGGCAGATACGCGAGCGCACCGGCCCCCTGCGTCTGCGCCGCATCGATGGTGTTTTGGATGGCACGGGTGTCGTCGGCCACGCCGTTCCCCACCGCGCCGAAATCGCGGCGCGCGTCGAACACTTTCGACGGCGTAGCCATGGTCTGGTGCAGAAACGACCGCGATGCATCGGTCAGGTTCGCCGCATGTGCGCCGGGCGGTACCACGGTAACCAACCGCATCCCCGCGGGCTGATGATGGCGCAACAAAACGGCTGGGTCGCTGGGTTGATTGTTTGAGAGCAACAGCGTGCCCACGTGACGAATCGGCCTGCTGTCGCCAGGAGCATGGGTGAACGTGCAGTCGACGATCTGTACCGGCGCGAGGCTCGATTTAAGCTTGTGTTCCGATGCGTCGTTGGCGCCATTCGGTGGGTTTTCAGCGTCATTTTCGCGCATTATCGTCGCCACGTTCAGGACCATCGCGCCGTCGTCGGCGCTCCAGGAATCGATCTGACAATCGAGCACTGCCAAGGTCGCGACCGCTCCCGACCACTCCAGAAATCGCCGCGAGTTCTGCGACGTGCAGCGGCGGATCGAACACGGATGCTCGGGATTTCTGCCGCAGATATCGCTCACGCTGCTGCCGGAAAAATGCGAATCGCGCACATACGCGTTGCTGCCGGTGTCGATCAAAACGCCGGTACCACAGTGACGAAATTCGCAGCCGGTAATGACGTTGTCGTAATCGTTGAAGGTCAGCGCCATGAAGCCGCAGGCGCAGTCGGCAAACAGACAGTCGGCGAAGATCAGCTCGGCACTGGCCTGGTTTTTATCCAACTTCAACACCTGGGATTGACCGATCCGGACCCCAGCCGTGATGAAGCCACGAAAGGCTAATTGCTGATGATCGTTTTCGGTGATGAAGCGACTGACCGAACTGTAATCCAAACCGACGCCGGCCCGGTGTGCGCCATCGAAAGTCAGGCCAACCAGGTGGGCATACGCCGCGCCATCCATCAACAGCAGACGCTGCTCGGCCCCGGCCGCGCCATCCCAACGCAGCACCGAATCGCGACCATGCCCGATAAGCTGCGCGCCGTATTCCACCCGCACCATCAGGGTCGCGGTGACGCGATAGATGCCTGGTGGAAAATACACTGTGCGCGGGTCGCCCACGCCATTGCCCAGCCGATTCAATGCGGCCTGAATTGCCAAGGTATCGTCCGCGACCCCATCACCGACTGCCGCCGGCGTCACCCCGCTGCGCACATTCAGCCAATCCGCGCATGGAACCCAGGCGATGGACGCGATCTCGGCCTCACCGCCGAACAATGGCCCCGGCCTAAGCGTTATCAGCAGCACACACAGCCACAGTAAGCGCCAACCCATGCGACATTCCTCGCGAAAATACCGCGTCTGAGCGCGTGGCAGCGGAGGCTGCGGCCAGCGCCGATCAGCGCCAGAGTGACCTGGGAAAGTCCTTGCCGGTTTTGGGCTCGTTCGTATTTTCCGCGCCTCGCTGATGCTGGCACCCCGGTCACAAACCGGCGCCAACCGCGGCGGTGGCTGGATGTGGGGGTATAGCTCAGTTGGTAGAGCGTTTGAATGGCATTCAAAAGGTCAGGAGTTCGAATCTCCTTACCTCCACCAGTGTAAACCCCGTAAGAATAAAAGCTTACGGGGTTTGTTGTTTTGTGGGCCGTGGCCTGATGGATTTCCTATCTAGGGTCTATCTAGGGTTCGCGGACAACTCTCGCAGTTCGCCAGTGCGTCAATTTCACCGGACACGTTCAGGATCGTGCGCGCCTCAGGCCCTCATTCCACATGCCTGCAGATGCAGCGATGTACGCCTAGCCATGCGCGCGACTCAACCCTTCTATCTGCGCGCGCGCGTACTGCTGCGTTAAATGCCAAGCGAGCGACCATGGCGCACGGGTCATCACCTCAGCCGCGTTGTCCTTTCACGCGGTCATAAGCATGGGCGTCTCGTTCAAAAATGACGCTTAGCGCGAATCCTGAATTTCCCGGGGGTGTGCGCGCGAGGAAACTACCGCTCGCCACGGCACGGCACGGCCCCTAGGTGTTGGAGCCGCGCTCACACCCACGGCCTGCCGAAACTTCAAGCCGACAGTGCGCAATGGAGGTATCCGGTGCCATCGCGCGCGCGATATGCTGGCTGCCAATCATCCATCCCACTAAGGCTCATAGCCACGCGAGAAGACCGCAAATGCTTTGGTTAACATTTTTGAGAGGGTGCGGGATTTTTCACGATGATGGGCGATGCCACCTGCGGGACGCACGGCCCAAGGGAGGACCCAATCAGGCCCGGGGGCTTTCATCATGAACTATCTTTTGGGGTGACGTGTAGAGTGGAAAGCAGGCCGATGAATTCTTGCCCGCCCTTGGAAAGTGTCCCGCAAAACACGCACAAGTCTGGCGGATCGCTCATGCCGCCCCCTCCATCCGCTCGGAAGTGTCCCGCACATCACGCGGAAGCAGGTCGGGATGCACCTGCCACACCTCTGCCGGCCTTCCGCGGTTGCTGGCCTCGCCGGATGCCGGACGCACCGCGCCATGCTCGGCCAGTAGGTCCAGCACCGGGCGGAAGTCGGCCATGCTCGGCAGGGCGGAATCCCGTATGAGGTCGAATAGCTCGCGCGCGGTCATGCTGGCCCGCCCTCGCCGTTGCAGCGCGCGCCACAGCCGGCGCGCATGGTGGGCTTCTGGCTTCTCGGCGGCATCGCCCAGCACCGCCCGATGGTGGGCCAATAAGTACGGTGCCCAGGCGCAGGCGGCGCGCATGGCCTCGCCGTCTACCACCTCGGCCCCGGGATCGCGCAGCATCGTAAATGCCAGGGCAAGGCGGGCGCATGCCCCAGGCAGTTTCGAAGCGAAACCCGACACGGGCGCGAGGTCTGCGCCCTCAGCTAAGCGCGGTTCCAATTCAGCACGCAACGCCCACAGGATGCGGCGAGCCTCGGGGTCGATGGTCAGGATGCGCGGCGGGGATGAGCAGCGCACCGGCTCACCTTCCCGGCCGATGATGCAGCGACCCGGCCAGGGCAGATTGAGGAGTCGCACGA
>JBBROQ010000047.1:0-16363 GCA_038229115.1 Planctomycetota bacterium
CAGGGCCGTCATCAACCAGCATCGGCCCACTGCCCGCGCACTCGCTCGGCGTTGATGGCGACCTGCCCGCAGCAACCGCGGTGTATTCGCATTGGTCAACTGCGCGCGCGACGCCGCCCGAAATCATCGCCGACACCAGCACTGAAATCCTGTGCAACGCCGCCGGAAATGTGGAACGCTGGCTTGCTCCGTTCACGCATGTCGCCATCGATCACTTGGATGCCGACGGACTGCTTAGCGTCATGGTTGCCTGCCGCCCGGACTTAGCCGCGCACCGCGACCTGCTGGTCGGCGCTGCTGCCGCGGGTGATTTCAAGGCCTGGCCCGGCGAAGCCCCCTTTCGCCTGATGCTGACTCTGCACCAACGGCTGCGCGCTGCGCGCACGCTCGGCAGCACGTGGGAACAACAGGCTCTTGATCAGGTCGTGGATTCAGCCGACGAATTGATCGCCAACAGCCAAGCGCCTGACGCTGAACGCGACGCGCAAATCGCACAGGTACTTTCGGTGCGCGCCGCGCTCCGCGGCCAGGGTATGGATGCCGCAGCCGCTACCTGCGACTATCGCGTCGATATCGGCCAACGGGTGGCGCTCATATGTTGGCGCAGACGCCTGGGTCGCGCGCCGGATGATTACACCGCCGTGTACGCGCCCGACGATCTTCCCCTGTGGGCGCTCGGCGGGCTGATTCCCGACAGCCGTTTCCAACTGCTCGCGATGACCACCGACCACGGCACCGCCTACCAGCTCGACGCGCCGCGCCATTCGTGGGCGCGCACCGTGCGTCGGCCGCACGTCCACTGGCCCGACCTGACCGCCCTGGCCGAAACCCTGACCGCCACCGATGCCTGCGCCTGGGTCGCACGCCCGCGCGCCGCCGAGTTCGGTTTCACCTGCATCCTTGGGGCAAAAGCAGCCTCGCGGCTGCCGATCGAGGTGGTGCTCAACGAGATCACCACGGCGCTGCGATAGTTGACGTACTCCACAGGCATTCGACGGTGCGAACATGCATGCCGCCGACGCTCTGACTCGTGCCATCGCCACCACCGGTTCAGTCGCCTGCGTCGGCCTGGATCCGCGCCCGAATCTGATTCCGCCAGAGCTGGTGCGCGCTGCATTGTCGACGCATGGCGACACCGCCGCGGGCGTGGCCGCGGCATTCCTGGCCTTCAATCGCGGCGTGATCGACGCGGTCGCCGGCGCCTGCGCAGCGGTGAAGCCGCAGCTCGCCTGTTATGAAGCCTATGGCGCCGCGGGTTGGCGTTGTCTGGAGGAAACCGTCGCGTACGCGCGCTCAAAGAACGTCCTGGTGATTGCCGACGGCAAGCGCAACGACATCGGCTCGACCGCCGAGCATTATGCGCAGGCCGCGTTCGGCGGCGCGCCGGGCTTAGACGGCAGCGTGCTGTCCGGTCTGGGCGCAGATTGGCTAACCGTGAATGGATATCTGGGCCGTGACGGCATTACCCCATTCATCGGTAAAACATCAAGTAAAAGTGGCATTTTCGTGCTGGTAAAAACCTCAAATCCGTCCAGCGGCGACCTGCAGGACCAACCCGCCCACGACGGCGCGGTAATGGAGCTGATGGCGCGCCTGGTCGCACAGTGGGGCGCCGACCGCCGCGGCGTGTGCGGCCTCAACGACGTCGGCGCCGTAGTCGGTGCTACCTATCCGGCTCAGGCCCGCCGCCTGCGCGAGCTGATGCCCGACACGATTTTTCTGGTTCCCGGCTACGGCGCCCAAGGCGGCAGCGCCACCGACGCCCTCGCCGGTCTGCGCCCCGACGGCCGCGGCGTCCTGATCAATTCCAGCCGCGGCATCATTGGCGCCTGGCAGGATAAACGCTTCGCCGGCATGACCTGGACCGACGCAGCGCGCGCGGCTTTGGACGCGATGAATGCGGATGTGAACGGCGCGCGCTGAGTGCAGTCAGTGCCTCAACGCGTTATTAACTCCACGCCGAAATGCTTTCCCACCGACCGGATTTGGCCGAGCGCTCGCACGCATCCAGATACGCCTGAATCTGCGCGCCGCGGATGGCGTCGGGCTGGCCGGGTTTGCCGGTTTTGATCGCGGTGACGAAGCGTTGATAGATGTTGGGCGTTGGTTTGAGATCCAGGGTTTCCCACTGTGATTTCATGACGTTCTTGCCCAGGCAGACGTCGAGCTTTTCGTAGCTGCGGTCGAGGTCGAACCACAGCGCGCCGTCGGTGCCGTGAACTTCGCAGCGCAGGTGGTTCGGGTGGCCAATGGCCCAACGCGTGGTCTGCACCACGCCGATCGCACCGTTGGAAAATTCGAGCTGGATCACGGCACTGTCATTGGCGTCCAACTTTGCGCCCTGGTATTCGGTGACGGGTTTGCCCTTCAACATTTTCGGAAAGCTGCGCAAGTCGCAGCGCACGCGCGCGACTTCGCCCGAGACCGCGGTGGTCAGGTCCAAGATGTGGCAGCCGACATCGCCCAACACGCCGCCGGACTTCAGCGCCTGGATACGCCACAGCCACGCTTCGCTGGTCCAATGGCCCCAGATCGGCGCGCCAAGCCAGGCTTGCAGGTAGTGGCTATGGACGTGGCGCAGGTCGCCCAGTTTGCCCTGTTGGACCAAAGCGATCGCTTTCTGAAACGCGGCTGACCGGCGGTAGCTGAAGTTGACCATGTGAATCTGGCCGTTTTGACTGGCGGCCTGCGCGGCAACTGCCACCGCGCGTGCATCTTTGAGCGTGGTGGTTAGCGGCTTTTCGCACAGCAGATGCTTGCCGGCTTTCAGGATCGCCAGCGACAACGCGGCGTGATGCGCGTCCGGCGTGACTACGCTGATCGCGTCGACCTCGTTCAGCAAATCTTCAAGCTTCGTGAATGCGTGCGGCATGCCGTGCTTTTCCGCGAAGGCTTCGGCGCGACCGGGCACCACGTCCAAGGCCGCGACCAGGCTGACGCCTGGAATTTTTTTATATTCGTCAGCGTGCCCGTTGGCCATGCCGCCAGTGCCGACGATGCCGATGCGGATTTTTTTCATGAGCTTTATCCTGGTATTTATATGGGTTTTAGCGCAGGCCTTGTTGGCCCGGCGCGTGGATATGTTCGCCCCACGACGTGATGGGCTCCAACGCCGTTTCGACAGGGCGGTTCGGGCATTCGTCTTTCCACGCGCCTTCCGGCTTGGCCCATTTCACCGCGTTGATGATCACGCGTTGCACCATCGGCAGGTGATAGGTTGGGTAGGTTTCGTGGCCGGGACGGAAGTAGAAAATCTTGCCGTTACCACGCCGCCAGGTCGCGCCCGAGCGGAACACTTCACCGCCTTGGAACCAGCTGATGAAGATCTGTTCGTCGGGCGTCGGGATGCCGAACGGTTCGCCGTACATCTCTTCGTGCTCGATTTCGAAGAAGCTGCCGGTGATGCCGGCGGCGATCGGATGCGCCGGATTGCACACCCATAGGCGTTCCTTCTCGCCGGCTTCACGCCAGGACAGCGAACAGGTGGTGCCCAACAGCCGCTTGAAGATTTTCGCGTAATGACCGCTGTGCAGCACGATCAGGCCCATGCCTTCCAGCACGCGGCGCTGCACCCGATCGACGATCTTATCATCCACCGCGCCATGCGCGGCGTGGCCCCACCAGGTCAACACGTCGGTCTGTGCCAAGCGTTCTTCCGTCAGGCCATGCTCGGGCTGATCGAGCGTGGCGGTGACTGCCTTGAGTTCCGGATCGCGATTGAGGAATTCGGCGATCGCGGTGTGCATGCCGGTTGGGTAAACCTTCTGCACGGCGGCGGATTTTTTCTCATGGACGTTCTCGCCCCAGACGGTGACGCGGATCATGTGGTTTCCTTTGACGTGGGTTTTGCGGGTTTGGCTGCCGACCTAGCAGGTGTTGCGGGCGGCTTTTTATAGGATTTTTCAGCGCTTTTCGCCGCGGTCTTCGCTGCAGTTTTTGGCGCTGACTTCGGTGACGCGGTCGCGCGCTGCACTGGCTTCGCGCGCGTGGTCGCGCGCTGTACTAGCTCCGCGCGCGTAGTCGCGCGCTGCACTGGCTCCGCGCGCGTGGTCGCGCGCTCCATCAGCCACAAACTGAGCGTAACGGAATCGACCGGTCTTTGCGGCGTGGCGATCAGCGCCGAAACCGCGCGCGCCGCCCATTCACCGAAGGCCAGCATTGGCTGCCGCACGGTCGATAGACCGATCACATCCATCAGCGGCTGATCGTCGAAGCCGATTACCTGCACTTCTTCCGGCACGCGCCGACCGCGGGCGCGCAGTTCCTCGATCGCACCCACCGCCAACAGGTCGTTGGTGCAAAACACGCCGTCCAACTGCGGGTGACCGTCGAACAGCGCCGCGGCGGCAGCACGGCCGGCTTCACGGGTGACCAGTTCGGCCCGCGCCACCGGCGCACCATTGCCGGCAATGCGGCGAAAACCGTCCTCGCGCAGTCGGAATGCGATCGCTGCCGCCGGCCCAGTGATCAGGCCCAAACGCGTCGCGCCGCGATCTTTCAGGCAGCGCGTGGCCATGATGCCACCCTCGCTGTTGTCGACCGTCACCGACGGCACGCCGGGCAGCGGATAGTCGATGCACACCACCGGAATGCCCAAGCGCTGGAACTGCTGCTGCCGCTCGGGCCCAATGCCCATCGAGCACATCACCAAGCCTTCGCACGAACGTTCAGCAACGATGCGGTCGAGCAGCCGATTCTTGCCCTCGCGGTTTTGCACGTCGTGAAAAACCAGATCCATGCCAGCGGCGGCCAAGCCCTGCGCCAGCGGCCGCGATACTGAAAAATAAAAATTGGTGCTGAAGAACGGCAGCACCGCCGCGACGCGCGGACGGTTTGGCCCGCGGAGCGCCAGGCGCCGCGCGGCACGGTTTGGCCGATAGCCCAGTTCGGCCATCGCATCTTGCACCGTAGCACGGGTGGTGTCGGCCACGCGCGCACTGCCGTTGAGTACTCGGCTGACGGTTGCGATGCCAACGCCGGCGTGGCGGGCGATGTCGTAGATGGTGCTCTCGGACATGTGGAAGCGCTTTCGTATCGGTGTTTCCACGACTTCAACCGCATCATGGAAGCATGGAAGCGCCTGGAAGAAATCTGGAACTACCGCGACTGACGCGGCACCGGCGTGGAAGCCGGTGGAACCTCGGACGTCGACGCCGGGGCCGTGGAAGCAGGCGCCGACGAAGGCCCCGAGGCAGGCAAAGAGCCAGGATCAGCCGCAGGCAAGCGCGCATCCAAACACGTCAAGGTGAACGCCGCATCTGGATCCAACCGCGGTGCGGTAAGCGTGACCGCGCCAACCGCGTCCGCAGTCAGTGTGGCAGTGTCCGCAATCACGCCGCGTTGGCAGTCCCAACGGCTCACCTGCCAATGCGCGCCGGCAGCGCCGCAAGGCACCGTCGCCGACCAATTCAGTACCGCCGGCCGTACGCTTTGGTCGGCGCCATCGACCCAGGCATAGATGCGCAACGAATCAGCAGCGCGCATACCGGTGAACTGCGTCCGGCCGCTTTGCGTGCGCGGCAACAGCGTCCACGTGCGCCCACGACGATCATCACCTTTCAGGTACGCTGCCACGGCCGCGAACTCGTCCCAACGATCAGCACCGTCGAGCCAAATGCTCCACCAGAAACCAGTGTTGCCGCCGAACGGCATCACCGCCTGCACCCACAGCCCGGAATGCAATTCCGCCGACAATTGCCGGTGATTGTTGTTCTCCCAATGGCCGCCCCACTCCCCAATAAGTGTCGGACGATGATCGCGCCACGGCGGAAAGTGATCGACCAGATAGCGTTCCAACGCCAGCGGCAGATTGCGTCCGTGCCCACCCAGGCGATTCCCCCCGTCCTGAAAGGCGGTGTAGGCGTTGCTATTGCCGAAGCCCAGGCCGGGCAATTCCCACACCCCGACGCCTTCCCACGGATGGCTGAAATGGACCGACACGGGCCGACGCAGGCCGTCGTTTGCGGCGAACCAGTCCAGCGAACGCTGCGTCCAGGCGCGCGCGATTGGGGTATGGGTCTGGCTCTCATTGCCACCGCTGTCGGCGCGATAACCGCCGGTGAATTCCATCTCGCTGGTCAACACCCACGCCGCGATGCCGGTACGCCAACCCCACCGCGCGATGGTATAGCGCAGACGCTTTGCATGCACCGCCCACGCATCGTCGCGGGTGAAAAATTCTTCTGGCTGACCCGGCGCACACATGCCGCCGCGGCGACGGTTGTACGGACTGCGATCCCACATGCCGTCGGCGAAGTTCCCGGCCATGCCGTGCGCTTGCAGCTCGATTTGTAGGTAAACGCGATTCGCCTCGGCCAATTCGCACACGCGATCGAACTGCGCCGCGTTGGCCTGATTGTACCACGTCAGACCGTTGAAGCCTTCACCCTCCTCCGCGTTCCATTCCAGTCCGCACCACCACGGACACATCCACACCCGCGCCCAATTGCCGCCGTTTTTCGCGAGTTCCGGCAGCCAGCGTTCATACGCGCGGGTGCCCATCTTCAGATAATCGGGTTCGCTGCGGATGATCGGACGCGTCGGCGTGATGGTCCGATCACGCGCTGAAAGGACTTCTGCCAGGACCCGCTGCGAACGATCGTCACCCGGCGAGCGCAGGGTCAGCCCAAGCGGATAAAAAAATCCGCCGTCGGCGTCCTCGAAAAAAAACGGATCGGTTTTACTGACTCGCACCGGCGGCAGTGCTTCCTCTTTATGGGGTGACACCGTCACTGTCTGCCAGTCGCCCTGCGCCTCTAACCAACGCTCGCGATACAGCAGCCGCGCCGTCGGCCGCCAGCGCCAAACGCCGGCCTTTGGCGGCGTCCAACGCAGATGCCAACCACCCGCGCCGTCCGGCAGTGGCCGCTCAACTCCGTTGGTGAAAGTCAGCGTGAACGGCTCAGACCAATACGCCGGATAGCGCAGTTTCACGCCATCCGGGCCTTCGATCTCGGCGCCGACATCGATGGTGTCGGGATCGTACGGATTGCGCGCTGACAGATTAACCGCGAGGACGAGCATCAGCGTCGACCAGCGCGGCAGCGTGGCCGGCGCAGCCGAGGCGGTGATCGCTAAGGTTGGCGCGACCTCGGCCGGCCACCCACGCCGGCGCAGATGATCGAGGTGCAACACCGCCTCGCCGGCAGCGGTCTCGTCCGAGGCCGCATGCAAAAAACCTACAATGCCCAGGGCGCGCACCCGCCGCCGGGTGGCGGTGGTCCAGGGCACATTGTGCCCCACCGGCTGCCACGCCGCGTCATCGGCAAACGGCAGATCCAACGTCAACCAGCGCGCTGGCGACCCGGCACGGACTTCGCCGATCCGCCGCTGATACCAGCGATAATGCTCGTCAGTCAGCCACGCATACACGTCCATCGACGCACCCGCCGGCGCCGACAGCTGCGCGTCAAATTGCAGCGTGTCCAAGTTGAACCAATTGCTGTTAAGTGGCAGCCATGCTCCCGCAACGCGACCGATAGCCGCGCGGCCCATCACTGGCTGCGCAGCGGCGACGATCAGATCCAAACCATGCGCACCGTGGCTGGCGACTGCGCCTTGCTGCACCCATGCGGCGACTGGCAGCGGCCCGGCCTGCCAACCGTCAACGCCGGCTTCGAAATCGCACCACACGCCGTCACCTTTGTCGCCATAGCCGTATGCAGCCAAATGCGGATGCAGCGCGATCAGCACGCGCTCGTCGATCGCCGTTACCGCGGCCGCGCACGCATCGAGCATCGCTTTCAAGCGCGCTTCATCCGCCCCGGCCCACAGCGGTGCGGTCAGGCCCATGCGCCACCGCAGCAATCCCGGAGCCGCGCGCGCCCTTGCGACCACATTGCGCACATGTGCCGGCCATGCGCGCCACGGCTCGTCATGCGCCATCAGTTCGGCCACGCTGGCCCATGGCCCGCCGGCCGCGGCCTGCCACGGCGACAGACCAAAACGGAAGGCACCTTGCTCTTCGGCCAACGTCTGCGGCAGCAGATCAATGTCCGTCAGGCCCTTTGCCAACGCCGCATCGAATGCCAACGCTTGCGGATAACTGATGCGTTCCGGTCCACGAAATCCGGTCCAATCCGCTCGCCAGGCCAACACCGGCGCTAGTGCCACGGGCAACTCGCGCAGCGGCTGACGTAACCAAATCCCGCGTTCGTCACGCAGCGTCGGCACGCCGGGATCGGCACTGCCCGCGCGCCACACCGGTGATTCCGGCAGGGGCAACGCTTGCGCGACCACCTCCGAAAATGCCGCACGCCGCACCACCGCCAGCGCCGGCAACGGCGACCCGCGCCAACTCAGTTCGCCTAAGCGCCACGCCGGAATCGCGCCGGTCAGATCCTCATTCGGCCGCAGCCGCGCCAGCCACCGCGCCGGCCCGTGCGCGCGCCAACGGCCATCGACCACGCGTCCGGGCTGATCCAGAAAACACGGTATCCGCCCACGTTCTGTCAGTAGATCTAGATCGCCACGTTCGCCCTCGCGGCCCGACAGCACCAACGCCAATTCGCGCCACGGCCCACGCTCGATCAGACCACCGTCACTAAGCGTCAACGCGGTGGGCGCGGTCGGCGTGCGCGCTGTAGTCACGATCGCGCCGGTGAGATGTCCCTGATTCAGTCCATGCACGCGCACCATCAGGCTGGTGACGGTGGCCAACGCGTCCGCGCCCAGTTGCCCGTCGGCTCCGGCCCACATCGCCGGCGTCAGCGGCACCCGACTGTCGCCGCCGCTCAACAGTATCGACGCGGCCGAAACGAAGCCGCGATGGTCAAGCGTGGTCAACGTCAGTTCGAGCACGGCGTGCAGCACTTCGCGTTCGGCCGCGCGGGTCGTCGGCCGCACCCGCGCCTGTACGCGCAAAGCCTCGACCGTCAGCAGCGCGTCTGGCGCGATGGCAAACTGCTGCGTCGCACCGGGCGCTAGGTCCAGATCGAGCGCGAAATCTTCGGCCTGCGCCCGCGCCGACAGCAGCACCAGCAAGGCGTAGATGCCGATAAAAAAACGCCGGTAAATCACGCTCGGAACATGCTTACGGCGCGAACCCGAGTCCAGTCATCGCTGCCAACACCTCGCCAAGCGTCGGCCACACCGTGGCCGAACCGACCGCCACCGCGCGTTCCCCCCAGGGCCGCGTCCGCGACGGATCGCTGACCCCGAACACGCCAACCACCGGCACGCCCACCGCCGCCGCCAGATGCATCGGCCCAGAATCGTTGGCCAAGGCCAAGCGCGCACCGGCGAGAACCGCCGCGTACGCGCCCAAACGCAGGCCCGGCAATTGCCGCGCGCCGGGCAAGGCGTTGGCGCTGGCGGCTTCCTCGCCCGGCCCCGGCACTGCCACCGCCGTCACACCCGCGTCGGTCAGCATCCGGCATACCAGCGGAAACGACGGCCAGCATTTGCTGTGACCGCCGATCAGCCCGGTCGCGAGCGGACACAGCACCACGTACGCGCCCGTGACCCCGGCCGCGGTTAGCGCGAAACGCGCCTGGTCGTGATGCCGGGCATGCAGCGTCAGGCCCAACTGCGTCGGCAAAGCCGGCGCGTGTTCAACGCGGCCATAGACCTCGGCTGCGACGCCAGCCAGATGCCAAAAGCTGGTCACCTCATGCGCGCTGGATGCCAAAACCTCGGCGGAAACCGCTCGTTTGAGCAACCACCGGCGCAGCCAGCGATCGCCGCCCTTCGCATAACCGACCGCGCGCACGCCCGCGCGCGCGAGCTGCCAGGCTGAGCCGACCGAGTTTGGCAGCAGCAGCCCGGCCGTGATCTGATGCTCGCGCACGATCGCCCGCAGCGCTGCGATCGGCCGGTCTTTCGGTAGTGCATGCACCGGCCACGACATGCCGGCGAGCAGGTCCACCGCCCACGCCTTGCCCACCACCTGCGGCGCGAAACCGGCCGCCGTCAGCCGATGAATGGCGGGCAAAGCCATGCACACATCGCCAACCCAATTCGGGAGGCGCACCAGAATCGGCATCGGCGCGGGATTCGTTGCGGCGGCACTCACGCGAGCAGCTCCGTCAATGCAGTCAGCGGAAATCCTGCCGCGGATGCGCGCAGCCAACGCGCGCCAACCGCGGCTGCGCAGGTGCCGTCCTCGTGTTCACTGTCGCCGATATGCAGAAGCTCACTCGGCGCGACACGCAGCGATTCTGCCGCATGCAGAAGCAGCGCGGGCTCTGGTTTGGCCGCGCCGCGTTCGGCGCTGATGATGACGTGCGCGAACGGTCCCAAATCGAGGCCGCGCAAAATCGCCGGCAAACGCCCATCAAAATTGCTCACCACTGCCATCGGCAGTCCGCGCGCCGCGATCAATGCCAGACCCGCACGCACGTTGTCCAACACGCGCCACCGCGTCGGCAGCGCAAACGTATCGAAGCAATCCATCGCGATCTCATACGGCAGTGGCTCGGCGAACGTCGCCTCGACCACCTCTACCCAGAACCGCCGCGCGTCATCTAACGTCTCACCATACGGCACCCGCCGTTCGCTCAGCCACCGCGCCCGCACCGCACCAAACGCCGGTGGAAATGCGGCGTCTAGCTCACTCGCGTCGCGCAGCAGTCCATAGCCTGCCGCGACCTCGGCATAGACCGCGCCCACGCCCGGATGCGGCGCGATCAAGGTATGGTGCGCATCGAGCGTGACCGCGCGGATCATCGCGGGGCGCCGGCGTGACGAGTGCGCTCAGAATGAAAAAAATTACAACCCAAGCACATCCGCCATTCCATACCGACCAGCTTTCGCGTTGGCCACGAACGTCGCCGCGCGCAGTGCTCCGCCGGCGAAAATGTCGCGGGTGTGCGCGAGATGCCCCAACATCAACCGCTCGCCATTGCCGACGAAATACACCGTGTGGTCGCCAACCACGTCGCCCAAACGCAGCGCGTGCATGCCGATTTCACCTGGGCGGCGCGCGCCGACATCGCCGTCGCGACCGTGCACCAGATCGGCCCGCGTGCGGCCGGTCGCTTCCAGGATCGCGTCGGCGATACCGAAGGCGGTGCCGGACGGCGCGTCCTTTTTCTGGTTGTGATGCGCTTCGACGATCTCGATGTCGTAGGCAGTGCCCAGGGTCTTAGCGATCTGCGCCGCGACCTTGAACAGCACGTTCACGCCGATGCTCATATTCATCGCATGCAGGACGGCGCTGGCGGTCGCGGTGTGCGCGAGTTCCGCGGACAGCACCTCAGGCGCGATGCCGGTGGTGCCGGACACCAAGCCCAAACGGTGCGTGGCACAATGTCGGGCGAGCGCCGGAAACGCGCTGGGATGGCTGAAATCCACGATCACTGCGCCAACTTGCGCGGGGAGTGTGGTGACGATCGGCGCGTCGCTATCGAGTCCGAGTTCGCGCAGCGTACCGCCGCTGCGGTCGACCCCGGCGATGACCCGAAACAGCGCCGGCTGCGTCAACGCTTGGCTGAGTATCCGGCAGCCCATGCGCCCACGGGCGCCGTGGACGATCAACGGGACGGGAGCGGAAGGCGCAGCGGGCATGGTCGACGGAAGGGACATGGGCGCGCAGCATAGACCGGCGACGCCTGCCGCCAGCGCACGCGCGCGCAGGGCCGACCTCACGAACGCGGCGCGCGTTGACGACCGCGCGATCACCGCAGGCTCCCGCGCCATGACGCTTACCTCCGTTCTTATTCTCACTGGTTCTGGCGCGCTGATCGGTTGGGCGACCAATTGGGTCGCGATCAAAATGCTGTTCCATCCGCGCAAACCGGTGCTCGGCCTGCAAGGTTTGCTGCCACGGCGGCAGCAGGCGTTGGCGAAGGACATCGGCCGCATTATCGGCACCGAACTGGTGAAGACCGACGACCTGCTCGCGCCGCTCGACGGGATCGATCTGGAGCCGCAACTGACCGCGCTGTTGGATCAGGCGATCGCGGCGAAAGTGGCTGATCTGCGCAAAATTCCTTTGGTCGGCGCATTCATCAGCGACGACTTGGTCGCCAAACTGCGCAACGGCCTGCTGAAAGAATTCATCAACGCGCAGCCGCAGATCCGCGCCGGGATGAAGACCGCGATCGCGGCCAAACTCGACATCGGTGCGGTCGCGGAAAAGCAGTTGGCCGCCTTTGAACTCGACCGCTTGGAAAATGTGGTGAAGCAAGTTGCCAGCCGCGAGTTCCGCGCGATCGAATGGTGGGGCGCCATTTTGGGCGCGGTCATCGGCTTGCTGCAAGCCGCGGTGATGACGCTGCTGTAAACGCCCCAAGCGGGAAACGCCAAACCATGCACAAAACCCGTCTGGAAGCCTTCAGCGACGGCGTAATCGCGATCATCATCACGATCATGGTGCTGGAGCTGAAAGTCCCGCATGGCACGGCTCTGGCGGATCTGCGCGGGCTGCTGCCGGTGCTCGCCAGCTATGTGCTCAGTTTCGTGTACGTCGGCATCTACTGGAATAATCATCACCATTTGCTGCACGCCGTGCACAAGGTCGACGGCCGCGTGTTGTGGGCAAATTTGCATCTGCTGTTCTGGCTGTCGCTGATCCCGTTCGTTACTGGATGGATGGGCGAGAATCATTTCGCACCGACCCCGGTGGCGCTGTACGGCGTGGTGCTGCTGCTGTCAGCGGTGGCGTACACGATCCTGGTACGCGTGCTGATCGCGACGCATGGACGCGATTCGTTGTTGGCCCAGGCAGTCGGGCGCGACGGCAAAGGGTGGATCTCGTTGGCCGTCTATGCGGTCGCTATTCCGCTCGCGTTGGCGCTGCCGTGGGCGGCGCTGGTGCTGTTCGCGTTGGTCGCGGCGATCTGGATCGTGCCGGATCGTCGCATCGAGAAGCAGATGCAAAAGCGACTCACCGACTGAGCGCGGAACGTCTGGTTTTTCTGCAGTTTTGACGCAGTTAGCGTTTGCGCGCAGTGACCTCGCCAAGCTGTCCGCACGCCGCCATCACTGCGTCTCCCTTAGTCAGGCGCAGGCGCACTGACATGCCGGCTGCGGCCAGCACATCGCGGAACGCGAACACTTCGTCGTCCGTAGGCGCGCGCCACGCGGGGCGGCTGGGGATCGGATTGAACGGGATCAGATTCACCATCGCCGGCAGGCCATCCAACCACGCCAGGAACGCGGCCGCATGCGCCGCGCCGTCGTTCACGCCGGGGATCAACACATAGCTGAAAAGAATCCGTCCGTCTTTGGCCAGCGGCAGCGCCAACAGCGCGCGCTTCAAGGTCGCCAGATCGGCACTGCGATTCACCGGCATCAGTTCTGAGCGCAGCTCGTTATCGGCCGCGGTCAGCGACACCGCCAAGTTCACCCGCTCCAGTCCCAATTCCGCCCACCGCGCCAAGCCATCGACGCGCCCGACGGTGGAAATGGTGATGTGCCCCGCGCCCAGGCCGAAGCCGTTGACTTCGGTCAGCACGCGCACCGCCTGCGCGACTTCATCCAGATTGTCGAGCGGTTCGCCCATGCCCATGAACACCACATTGCGCGGACGCACGCCGGTGTGGCGCGCGACCGCCAGCACCTGCCCGACGATCTCATGCGCGCTCAGACTGCGAATCAGCCCCATTTTTGCCGTGTGGCAGAACGAGCAGCCCATCTTGCAGCCGACTTGCGACGACACACACACGGTGTGACGGCCGCCGCCGCGCATCGGAATCAGTACGGCTTCGACCACCGCGCCATCGTGCAGGCGCAGCCCGACTTTGATCGTCGCGCCCTGCTGCGGATCGTGAGCTTCGCGTTGGCTGACCACCGTCGGCGTTTGCTCGATCGCGGCCGCAGCGATCAGGATCGGCAACGCACTGGCCGCGGCTTCATCGCGCCAGCGCGGTTCCTGTTCCGGCTGCCATTGCCCATCGGCGATCAGTTGGCGGTACAGCGCGCGATGGAAATGATCGGCGTGACCGACCAGGCCACGCGACCAGCCGACGAATTCCGCAAAAGTCAGGCCCAGCAAGTCCGCGCGCATGATGGCAGGCTACAGCGCTTGCTGCGCACGCCACGCCGCCGGGCTGCATGCGTGGCGTGCGCGAAACGCACGGCCGAACACGGTCGGATCACGATAGCCGACCAGCGCGCCGACTTGCGCCGCAGTTAGATCGTTACGTGCCAACAATTGTTCAGCCCGATTTAAGCGCTCGCCGCGCAGAAAAGCGCCCGGACTCTGGCCGCGCACGCGCCGATACAGCGCGCAGAACCGCGACCGGCGCAGATGCGCCGCAGCGGCAAAATCATCGACTGAGAAATCGCTGTCGAGCTGACTAAGCGCTACGGCTTCGGCGCGCTGAATGCGCTCGTCGTCGCGCACCGGCGCGGCAGGGGGCGCTGCGCGCCAGGCATGCTCGACCAGCCGCAGCAGCACCCCGGCCAACGCATGCGTCGCACGCCAAACCGGCACGCGCCCGCCTTGTTTCCACCATGCGACCAATTGCACCATCTCGGCGCGCACTTCGGCGGCGAGTTCGGCCGGGATCACCGCCGGTAGTTCGACCCCGAACATCGCGGACGCGTCCGGCTGCAACCAACGCGCGCGAATGCCGTATTCTGCCGCATAATCGTTGACCTGCGGGTGGTCACCGCGGCGCGGATCGAAGCGCACATCAAAGTGCACCCATACCGGCCGGTTGCCGCCGGCCGAGCCGATATCGGCCAACACGCCCGGTTGGATCAAGTAACTACCGCCGGCCGGCACCGTCACCGACTGTCCATTCATGCGCAGCTGCTCTGCGCCGTCGATCGAGGTCACCAACAGGTAATGCGTCAGCCGGCGCTGTGGCAGCAGCCAACGCCGAAAGCGCGGACTGTCATCGGCGCTGTGAATGAATGGGCAGTACGGCCCATCGGTTAGCAGCATGCCGAAAAGTACCAAAGCGGCGGAAAAGTCGATCGCGCTGACGAAAATGCTTAGCGGTACCGAACACCAAACGCACATGCTGCGCCGCGTATCCCAAACCCCTCAAGACACCCGAGGTGACCCATGGCTGGCTGGACGACCCCCTACGACCTATTGCGCGAAGAACTTACCCAACGCCGTGATGAAGGCTGCCGCATTCCAGCGCAGCTGCGCCAAGCCTTTGCCGAACTGCACCACGACAGCGATGCGTGGAACACCGCCGCGATCGATCCGCTGTACGACGCGTTAATGGCGCTGCCCGACGACGAAGCCCTGGCCGCGCGCGAACCCAACGATCTGGCTGCGATCCGCGCGTTGCGCCCGAACGGCCCGCGCGATCTGCAGTGGCAGCCCAATGACGCCGACCTGGTAGACCGACTGCACGGCGCCTGGACCGGCCGCGCCACCGGCTGTGCGTTGGGCAAGCCATGCGAAATGTGGGCGCGCAAGGACATCAAAAGTTATCTGCAAGCGCGTGGTGATTGGCCGTTACGCGACTATTTCAGCGGCCGCGCCGCCAGCGATGGCCGCAGCATGGGCTGCGCGCCGTCGCAGCGCGAACAGATCGCCTACATGGAAGCCGACGACGACATCCATTACACGCTGGTCGGGCTGGGCGTGCTGGAACAGCACGGCCCGGGATTCGGTTGGAACGACGTCGCGCGCTATTGGATGGAACACATTCCGGTCGTGTATATCTGCACCGCCGAAACGCAGGCGCTGCTGAATCTTCAGAACCGTTCCTGCCGCTTTGGCGGCCGACCGGCGGTGACCGCCGCGTTCACACGACGTCACCGCAATCCTTATCGCGAGTGGATCGGCGCGCAGATCCGTGCTGACGGATTCGCCTGGGCCTGCGCGGGAAAGCCTGAATTAGCCGCGGAATTCGCGTGGCGCGATGCCAGTTGGACGCACGAGCGCAACGGCATCTATGGCGAGATGTTGGTGGCCGCGATGCAGGCGGCGGCATTCGTTGAGCACGATCCGCTGCGCTTGGTCGCTATCGGTTTGTCCGAGATTCCGCAGGAATGCCGCCTAGCACAGGCCGTGCGCTTGACCTTAGAATGGTGCGCGGCCAGCAGCGATTGGGAGACGGTAATGGCGCGCCTAGACGCGCATTTCGCCGGCATGAGCGCAGTCCACACCATCAACAATGCATGCGTGTGCGTGGTCGCTCTGCTGTGCGGGCGCATGGACACTTTTGATGCCGTGAACATCAGTGTCGCCGCGGGCATGGATACCGACTGCAACGGTGCGACCGTCGGCTCGATCGTCGGCGCGGCTGCCGGGCGCAGCGCGTTCCGCGATGATCTGGCCGGACGCCTGCACGATGAGATCCGACCAGCGATGATTGGTTTCGGCCGCGTTACCATGCGCGAACTGGCCGAGCGGCACCTTGCGGTCTGGAAGCGGGTCGATGCCCATCACCGCGGCATTACGCCTACCGCTGCCGCTCCTGCTGCTGCCACTGCTGCAGCCACCGCCGCAGCG
>JBBROQ010000048.1:0-16347 GCA_038229115.1 Planctomycetota bacterium
CCTCGGTTGCTGAGCAATCGCCCGCGATGCCCACCACTGCCGCATCGCCAGCGGCCCCCACCCTTGCTGCGCAAACAGCGCTAGGGCCGCGTCGGCGCCGGGCACGCCAGCACGACGCAGGTGCGCGAGCGCATCCAGCCGCGGCCGTGGGGCGAACTGCTCCAGATCAATGTTTCCCAACAGCGCGGCTGCAGCCAGCGCGCGCCGGCGAAACTCGGGCACCTGCTCGGTCGGCAACTCGCCGGCAAAGCGGCCTTCGGCATACGCCGCCCAGGCTTGCCGCGCGCCGTCGGTCGGGGTCAACGCGGTCGCTGGCAGCCTGTGCATCGCGCTGGTGTCGACGGCATTCGCGGGCAAGGCTTCATCGCAGCACTGCATCAGCCAGCGGCCATCGGCGAGCCGTAGATGCAGCCCAGCTTTCGCTGCCAAGTCATGGTTCTCCGGCAGTGAGCCTGCCGTTTGCCGTACACGCAGCGTCCCCTGCCACACCTGCGCCCCGCGCGCATCGGGCAGACCATGGGCTATGGCGGTGGTCCACAGCGCGTCGATGGCGGCGGCTTGGTCCGTGGGCAGATGCCATTCCTCTACGGTTTTTACCGTGGGTTCCGCGCTGAGTTCGGCGGCGGCGACGACTAGCCCAAACAGGCACAGGATGAACACGCTAAGCTGTCGGCCGGCATGAACGCATCGAGGCGTAGAGAACATCAGCCGCATGCGTGCTCCTTCAGAACAACGGTTCGCCGGCCGGGGCCGCGATGCGCTCGACCGCGGGGAGGTCGGGTGGCAGTCCGGCGGCTTTGCGCGCGGTGCGGGCCAGGGGCGCGATCAGGGCGTCCAGGCGCATGAGCGCGGTGTCGCGGTTGGCGAGATCGTCGGTGAGGTTGGCCTGTAGGTCGTTTTGGTGATCCCACGGCACGCCGATCTGTCAGGCGTTGCCGACCAATAGCACGGCGGCGAGATCGGCGACGCGCAGGTCAGCCGGTAGGGGCATGGCGGCATCGGAATCGAGCGGCTCGCCCTCGTCGTCGCTGGCGTTGACCGACAGCGCCAAGTCACCGCAACGGAAGCGCCACATATTCCAGCGCATGTTGCGATCAATCACGGCCGGTAGCAGGCGTTGGTCGTGCAGCGCGACATAGATCAGGGTCAGCGACAGCGCGAAACGCATCTCCGCGCCGGGCTCGGGAATGCCGACGTTGTCAAACGGATTGGACTCGCCCGCGAGTCCGCCCATCCATTCATAGTCCGGGTCGTCCCATTCGCGCCACGATTGCAGACCGGCCAACACCGCCCAGGTGCGCGGCGCGTCGAGCGGCCCGCGCAACAGCGTCAGCACCTGCTGTTCGCGCGCGGCGCTGGGGTGTTCCATCAGGATCGGCACCAATGCCGCCAAGCGCCGTGGCGCAGCGGCATCAGTGGACGTCAGCAGTTCGGCCCACAACGCGTCGATGGGTGCGCTGTCACCCTGGATCTGATGCCAAGCGGCCAGCACCGGGCGCAAATGGCCGGTCAATGGCCACGTCGCGATCACGCCGGTCAGCGCCGATTGATCGCGGCCGACGCGCAGCGCCTGCGCCAACAGGGCCGGCGGCAGGGCTGCCGGCGGATTTTGCCAACGTCTCGCCAACAGTGCGCAAAGGGCCGCTTTTTCCGTGGGTCGCGCAGACGCAATGGTCAGCAAGGTGCGATCGCCTAGGCTCGCCGCTTGGCTTAGCAGCGTGGCCCCGAATGGCTTTGCTCCGTGCTGCGTCCACCACGCGCGCATTGCCTGCGCGCTCGCACTGCGCTCGGCATCGGTCCAGGCTGCGTTCACATCGCGCGCCAACAGCAGGCGTGGATCAAAGGCCCATTTCACCCCCAACGCGCGCCAAGCATTGTCGCCCAACGTGCGGCGCAGGACGCCATCGTGCCAGCGACTGGGCCGGGGATCTTCAAGCAGCGCCAACAGGGCGGGCAGTTCGGCGTCGGTGAACGGCAGTAACGGCGATGGGGTTACGTTCTGTCCACCGACGCCCATCTGCACCAGCGGCGCGTCGTTCTGCGCTGGCGTCCAACATTGTAGTCGCAGCGCCAAATCGGCGCCTTCCGGCGCGCTGGCCGGCAATCCACCGACGCTGGCATCCAACGCCAGTTGCGCCTCGCCCCACGCGCGCAGCGGCGAATCGAGCATGGCCAGCGCGGCGGCAGTCGAGCGCGCCGCATCTGGCTGGGTGCCAGCGCGCTCGCGGAAATATGCGAACAACGCGACCCGCACCGCGCGCACCGCATCGGCAAGCGGCTTGGGCGCGATCGTGGCGGCGGCGAACGTTTCCTGGTTCGCCGCCGCCAGGCAGATCGGCGCCTCGCAGGCACTCCATGGCCATGCGGCCAGTTGCACGCACGCATCGCCGTTGAGTACACCGGCGCGGCGCGCGTGGCACGCATCCAGCAAGATTTCGGGTTTACCCGGGAGCTGCGCGACCGTCGCCATACACGCGCTCAAGGTCATTACCGCCGCAGGGTCAAACTCCCGAGTGAGCCTCTCCAACCACTGCGGGTCAGGCTCGCCCACGACCAACGGTGCGACCGGCACCACCGTGACGCGACTGGCATCGACGCTCGCCGCCGCCGCGGGTTCCGTCATCGCCAGCAGCCACGATCCGTCTTTAAGTAGCAGGTGCGTACCACGGGCTGTGGTGACGATCAGCTTCCCGTCGGCAGATGGCTGGCGCGTAATTCCCTCGGTAAAAACCGGATCGTTTTCGTCAATGTTGGCCTTGGCCACATCGCCGGGCGGGGCCGGGACGGTGGCTATCAACGTGCCGCGCCACACCTGCGCGCCGCGCGCCTCGGGCAGGCCCAACGCCACCGCTTGATCCATCAAGCCGTCAAGCGTCTGTGATGTCGCCGGCGGGAACTGCCATGGCGTGGCGACCGCAGCGGCAGGCGCCACGTCGGCGGCGATCGCCGCAGCGGTGTAGCTTCCGACGCCGGTGAGCATCAGCGCCAGCACCGGCCCAAGAATTACCTGATGTGCCCTCATGCGCAGACTCCCGCCGCAGCGTGGGCGCGCACTTGCGGATATCCACCTGCCACGAACGCGACCTGCCTCAGTGCAGGCCAGCGTCTAAGTCCACTGCTTCGCTGATAGAACTCGAATCGCATTCACTGCCGGTCGACGACGGCGGCAAATTGCGCGCCGGCACGCCAACCGCTCGGAAGCCCGCGGGCACGCTTTTGAGCACCACCGCGTTGGCGCCGATCACCGCGCCATCGCCGATGGTGAACAAGCCCTTGGCGATGATTTTCGCGCCGGCACCGATCATGACTTCATGCCCGATCACGATGCGTTCCAACGCCACCGGCACCACGCCGCGCAGCTGCTGCCCGATAACCACATGCGGCATGATCACGCACCCGTCACCGATCTCAGTCCGATGATGGATGATGACGCCGGCGCCATAGTGCTTGAACACCACGCCACGACCGATGCGCGCCGCCGGCGGCAGATCGCAGCCCGTGAACATGAAATTCAGGCGTTGGATCAGTCCCGGAATTTTCGGAATGTGCGCACGCCGCAGCGCCGACGCGAGGCGGTGCAAGATCAGCGGATCAAACATCAAGAACCGCCCGAATGTGGCCGGCGCGCACTGCGGATTGGATCGGGCACCGTACACATGATCAGCGCTTAATGTACATCGCTTATTCACCAAGCGCGTTAGCTGATCGCCTTCATGCAAACCGAACACCGACGCAATACATCGATGAAATCAGTGCGTCTGTTGATTTTTACACCGTTGCCTGAGCCGCGGCGGTGACCGCCCGCAACCCTCGGCCTGCGGTTGCACCAACGTGGTCGAGCGGAGAGTCACCACCGTCCGACGAAACGAGCAGTGCCCATGTCCGAGCCCCGTGTTGATCTCTCACGCTATGACCAGTCGTGGTTTTCACGCGGGCGCAGCAACCTGATCGTCGGCATCTGGGACTTGTTTCAGACCTTCTTCATCCATCCGAGCCCGCACAGTTTCCACGCCTATCGTCGGTGGTGCTATCTGCTGTTCGGTGCAAAGGTCGGGCCGGGGACGCACATCTGCGCGACGGTGAAATGTAATTATCCGTGGAAGCTGACCCTGGGCAGTCATGTGTGGATCGGCGAAGAGGCGACGCTGTACGCACTCGATCACATCACGATCGAAGATAACGCCGTGGTCAGCCAGCAGGCGTATCTGTGCACCGGCGCGCACGATCCCAGCGATCCGCATTTCGGCCTGATCGTGAAACCGATCATCGTGCGGCACAGCGCCTGGATCGCTTTAGGAGCGGTAGTGCTGCCCGGCGTCGAAGTGAAAGCCGGCGCGCTGTTGGCCGCGCGCACCGTGCTAACCAAGGACGCCGAAGCCTGGACCGTTTACGCCGGCGTACCGGCCAAAGCGATCGGCCGACGCGAATTGCTTGTTACCTGAGGGCTACGGTTGGTCGCCTGGGGGCTGCGGCCCCCAGGAACGCGCCTCCGGCGCTGCCCCCACGCAGCGCACACCAACCTGACGCAGGGCGGGTTCAGGGCCGGCCGAGGCCCTGGTGGGGCGTAGCGGGGCGAAGCCCAGCAAACAGCAATCCCCCGAGGCGCCTGCAGCGCCGAGCGGGGACGGGCCTTGGCGGCGCGTAGCGACGCTAGCGGCGCAGCCGCGTACGACACGGTCCGGAGAGCGCCAAAGGCGCGACCGCGCGCAGCGCGGATAGGACCGGGGCGCAAGGCCCGCTACGAGGCATAGCCTCGTGGGTTTTGCTGCTGCCAGCGCCAGGCGTCAGCGCACATCTGTTCGACGCCGCGGGTCGCCGTCCACCCAAGCAGTTCCTTCGCCAGCGCCGGTTCGGCGTAGCACGAGCCCACATCGCCCGGCCGCCGCGGCAGCTTTTGATACGGCAACTCGCGCCCGACCACGGCGCCCAGCGCGCGCACCATGTCCAACACCGACAGTCCGCGCCCGGTGCCCAAATTGATCGCGGTGCAGCCCGGCAACTGCGGCAGTTTTGCCAGCGCCGCCAGATGCCCGCTCGCCAGATCCGAAACATGAATGTAATCGCGCACCCCGGTGCCATCCGGCGTCGGATAGTCGGTGCCGAAGATGCCCAAATGCGGCCGCCGGCCGACTGCGACTTGGAGCAAGAACGGCATCAGGTTGTTGGGAATGCCCTGCGGATCTTCGCCGATCAGGCCGGACGGATGCGCGCCAACCGGATTGAAATAGCGCAGCAACGCGATGTGCCATGAAGGATCAGCGCGCACCAAATCGCGGCAGATGTCCTCGATCATCAGTTTGGTGCGGCCATATGGATTGGTCGCCGACAACGGAAACGTCTCGGTGATCGGCACCGTCGCCGGATCGCCGTAGACCGTGGCGGACGACGAGAACACCAGTGACCGCACGCCACGCGACTGCATCACCTCCAACAGATGCAGGGTGCCGGTCAGATTGTTTTGGTAGTAGCGCAGCGGCATCTGCACCGACTCGCCAACCGCTTTCAATCCGGCGAAATGAATCACCGCGTCGATCGGCTGCTGCGCGAACACGCGTTCCAGGCCTAAGCGGTCGCTCAGATCCAGGTGATGAAATTCGACAGTTTTTCCCGTGATTTTTTCAACCCGGCGCACCGCTTCTCGACTGCTGTTGATGAGACTGTCGACGATGATGACGCGATGGCCGGCGTGCAGCAGCTCGATGCAGGTATGCGTGCCGATGTAGCCGGCACCGCCGGTGACAAGGATGGTTTGGCTCATGCCCTGCGACGATCCTGAAGCGCGCGATGAAGCAACGCCGTCGCCTTGCGCACCTACACCTGGACGTCAGCGTGCGCGCCATTCCGGGGGAGCCCAAGCGGGCTGAGAGGCGCCATGTCGGCGCGACCCCATGAACCTGACCCGGTTAATACCGGCGTAGGGAGGATCCCATGCGTCAATCCGTCACTTCATCCACTACCGTTGTCCCGGCCGCCATGCGCGCCTGGGACGAGGACCTGCCCAATTCGACGCGCGTTCACGTTGGCGAGCTGCGCGTGCCGATGCGCGCGATCGCTCTGGAGGGTGAAGCACCGCTGCGGGTCTACGACACCTCGGGTCCGCTGGATCATGACGTGCGCGACGGGCTGCCCAAATTGCGTCAGGAGTGGGTCGCCGGCCGTCGCCACCGCGGCGACCGCACGCCGACGCAATTGTGGTACGCGCGTCAGGGCGTGATCACCGAAGAGATGCGCTTCGTCGCTATCCGCGAGAACCAGCCGGCAGAATTCGTGCGCGACGAAATCGCTCGTGGTCGGGCGATCATTCCCGCCAACATCAATCACCCTGAACTTGAGCCGATGATCATCGGCCGCAATTTCCTGGTGAAGATCAATGCCAACATCGGCAATTCCGCCGTTACGTCGTCGATTGAGGAGGAAGTCGAGAAGCTGCGCTGGGCCACGCGCTGGGGCGCAGACACGGTGATGGATCTGTCCACCGGCACAGACATCCACGCCACCCGCGAATGGATCGTACGCAACGCGCCGGTGCCAATCGGCACCGTGCCGATTTACCAATGCCTGGAAAAAGTACGCGGAAAGGTCGAAAATCTGACCCTGGAACTATTCCTCGAAACGTTGATTGAGCAGGCCGAGCAGGGCGTCGATTACTTCACGATCCACGCCGGCGTGCTGCTGCGCTATGTGCCGCTGACCGCCAAACGCGTCACCGGCATCGTGTCGCGCGGTGGCTCGATCATGGCCAAATGGTGTCTGGCCCATCATCAAGAAAACTTCCTCTACACTGGCTTTGACCGCATTTGTGAAGTGATGCAGCGCTATGACGTGTCGTTCTCGCTGGGTGACGGCCTACGTCCCGGCTGCACCGCCGACGCCAATGACGCGGCGCAATTCAGTGAGTTGGAAACGTTGGGTGAACTCACTTCCGTCGCCTGGAAACACGATTGCCAAGTGATGATCGAAGGCCCCGGTCATGTGCCCATGCACCTGATCAAAGACAACATGGACCGGCAGTTGACGGTCTGCCATGAGGCGCCGTTTTACACGCTTGGGCCGCTCGTCACCGACATCGCCCCTGGCTATGACCACCTCACCAGCGCCATTGGCGCGGCGATGATCGGTGCGATGGGCACCGCGCTGCTGTGCTATGTCACGCCCAAAGAACACCTGGGTCTGCCAAACCGTGACGACGTCAAAACCGGCGTGATCGCGTATAAGATCGCCGCCCACGCCGCTGACTTGGCTAAGGGGCATCCTGGGGCGCGCGATCGCGACGACGCGCTGTCGCGGGCACGCTTCTCATTCCGCTGGCGAGACCAGTTCAACCTGTCGCTCGACCCGGTTACCGCGCGCGCCTTCCATGACGAAACTCTGCCCGCGGAAGGCGCCAAGGACGCGCATTTCTGCTCGATGTGCGGGCCGCATTTCTGCTCAATGAAACTGACCCAGGACGTCCGCGACGACGCGGCCAGCGCCGTGGCCGGAATGGCAGAAAAAGCCGCTGAGTTCCGCGCCGCGGGCGGCGAGCTGTATCAGGCCGCGCCGGTCGCGGGGGCTTGAGCCGGATCACGGTCAACCTCGTCGCCATGGCGGGAAACCCTCACCACCAGGCGACGACTACGGCGCGGATGTGCCGCGTCGCGGCAGCTTTGCTTTTAACCCGGGCGCTGGTTGCACGGGCACCGGCTGCTGCACCGCCTGCGCGTGATGGCGCACCGCGGGAAAATCCGCGCGCCACCACCGCCATGGCATCTCAGCCCATATTGGCCCGGCGTAATCGACGCCGACGCGCGGACCGCAGCGCAGCCTAGACGTCAGCGTCAGTGACGAAGGCGGCAGCAAACTCACCGAGGTGCCCAGCACCTCGGCATGGTGCCGACGATCCAGGCCCAACAGCCGCGCGACTTTGCCCGGACCGTTGCTGCGCCGGGGATCGACGCCGTCGATCAGCAAGCCGCGGATCAGCACCGCGCTGGGCACGCCGTCGCGATCGGTGACCAGATTCAGCAGGTGATGAAGGCCGTAGCACAGATAAACGTACAGCGTGCCGGGTGCAGAGTAGAGCACCTGGCTGCGCGGCGTGCGGCCTTTGCTGGCGTGGCAGGCGAGATCGTCTTCGCCCTGATACGCTTCGACTTCGGCGATGGTGCCGGTGACGCCGTGCGCACGCAGCTGCCAGCCGATCAGCTGCGGGGCGGCCAGCGGCGCACTTTGGCGCAAAATGTCAGGGATCATCTTCCGCCGTCGTAGGCCGAGGTCGCGACCGAACCGACCACCAAGATCGACAAGACAACCGCCATAAGGACAGAGAGCCGCGCCAGCTCGGGATCGAGGCCGATCATGATTCCGACGGCCACGCCTGCGACGGCGACGCGGCGAGCGTCGCTGCGATGCGCAAACGCCGCATTTCTGCCGCGTCTGCGTGCGGATGCTGCCGCGCCAACCGAAGATCACGCAACGCGATGACGGTCGCAGTCATGCGCCCAAGGGCGGCCAAACGCCGCGCCGGCGTCCACGCCGCCCAGATCGCTAACTGCTGTGCGCGGCCTGCATCCATGGCGGCACCGTACATGGCGGACGCAGCAGAGAAGGTGCTGTGACTATCCACAAAAACCCGGCGAAGAGACCTTCGCCGGGTTGCGGAATTTTCAGCCGGTTGACGTAAAAATCAGCGCGTGCGCCAAGCGCTCAGCGAAAAAATCGGCGAGCGAAACCTCAGACGTCCGACAGCGCCGCGATGCCCGGCAGCAATTTGCCTTCGAGCAGTTCGAGGGACGCGCCGCCGCCGGTGGAACAATGCGTGACTAGGGCTTCGGTGCCCCATTTGGCCGCGGCGGTGGCGGTGTCGCCGCCGCCGATCACGGTGATCGCTCCGGCCTTGGTCGCGGCGACCATCGCGTCCATCGCGGCGCGGGTGCCGGCGGCAAACTTTTCAAACTCGAACACGCCCAGCGGGCCGTTCCAAATGATGGTCTTTGCGCGCGCGAAAACCGCGGCGTTGTTGGCGATGGTTTGCGGGCCGCAATCCAGGCCTTCCCAACCGGCGGGGATGCCCTGCGCGACGGTAACGGCCTGCGTCGCAGCGTCCGGCGAGAACTTGTCAGCGGCAAGGAAATCGAGCGGCAGATGGATCTGCACGTTCTTGGCTTTGGCTTTGGCCAGCAGTTCCAAAACGATCTTCGCGCCTTCGGCATCAAACAGCGACTTGCCGATTTCCATGCCGTCGCGCACTTTCAAAAATGTGTACGCCATGCCGCCGCCGATGATGAGTTCGTTGGCCTTGTCGAGCAGGTTGTTGATCAGCTGAATCTTGTCCGCGACCTTGGCACCGCCGAGCACTGCCAGCAGCGGCCGCTTCGGATTTTCCAGCACCTGCGCGAACGCATCGAGCTCCTTTTTCAGCAAGAAACCGGCAGCCCGCTGCGGCAATTGCACGCCCACCATCGAGCTGTGCGCGCGGTGCGCGGTGCCGAAGGCGTCGTTGACATAGACATCGCCCAGCTTCGACAGCGAGGCGCGGAACGCGGCGACTTTTTCAGGATCGGCTTTCTCTTTGGTCTCGGTGCCGTCGGCGTTCTTAACCGTGACCTTGCCTTCTTCCTCTAAGTGAAACCGCAGATTTTCGAGCAGCACCACCTGCCCAGGTTTCAGCGCCGCGCAGGCAGCTTCCACGGCCGGGCCAACGCAGTCGCTCAGGAACGTCACCGGACGGCCAAGGCGCTCGGCGGTTTTATCGGCAACAGTTTTCAGCGAATATTTTTCGACCACTTTGCCGTCCGGCCGGCCGAGGTGGCTCATCAGCACCACGCTGGCGCCGTGGTCCAAGGCGTAACGGATGGTCGGCAGCGCCGCGTCGATGCGCTGCGTGTTGGTAATCGCGCCGGTTTTCTTGTCCTGCGGCACGTTGAAATCGACGCGCATTACCACGCGTTTGCCGGACAGGGACAGTTGATCGATCGAGAGCTTGGCCATGGCGGCGCCTTTCCGGCAGTGCGCGGAAACGTGGGTTAATGAGCGGTTGAGTGCGAGGCGCGCGAGTGTGGGCCGACCGCAGCGGTGCAAGCGCCGGGCGCCCGACCAAGCCTGTTCGGATGGCGCGCGATGCGGACAAACGCGGCTTTCGCCGGTGGGTCACGCCGATAGCGTGCGCCCCCCATGACCAAGACCGTCACTGTTTTCACCGCGCGCGAACTCGCACTGCACGCCGCGCGCCTATGCCTGGACAAAGGCGCCGACGAGGTGCGGGTGCTATCGCTGCCCACCGGCATCGGCCTGTTCGACTTTGTAGTGCTAGCCACCGCGCGCAGCGACCGTCAGACCAACGCCATGGCCGAAGACGTGTACCGCTTCTGCAAACAGCACGGCGTGCCGCACCGTCCAGTTGAAGGCGAGGCCGGCTGGTTCTTGGTGGACTGCTTTGACGTGATCGTGCATGTCCTGGGCGCCGAGCAGCGCCTGCACTATGACCTCGATCGCCTGTGGTTGAAGGCGCGCGATGTGAACGTCGAAGCCGAAGTGAAAAAACTGGCCAAGCTGCCAGAAGCAGCAGTCGCCGCCGACGAGGCCTAAGCCATGTTCAAGGCCATCGGGCGCTTTTTTACGCGCGTCAAAGAAGGCCTGAGCAAAACCCGCCAAGCGATCGGTGGCGCGCTGACGCGGCTGATCGGCGGCGGGCGCGCGATTGATCGCACGTTCCTGGAACAGCTTGAAGAAACCTTATTGGCGGCCGACATCGGCGTGACCAAGACCGAAGAGATCGTCGCCGAATTGCAACGCCGCTACAAAGCTGGCGAAGTGGCGAAGGGCGAGGATCTGCTGGCGTATCTCAAGCAAACGCTGCGCGCCGAACTCGCCGCGCCGGCCGAGGAAATCACCTGGGTCACGCCCGGGCCGACGGTGGTGTTGATCGTCGGCGTCAATGGTGCGGGCAAGACCACCACCATCGGCAAGCTGGCGAAACGCTGGAAAGATCAGGGCAAACGCGTGATTATCGCCGCCGGCGACACCTATCGCGCGGCCGCAATCGAGCAGTTGAGCATCTGGGCGACCCGGGCCGGCGTCGACATCATCAAAAGCCACGACGGCGCCGACGCCGCTGCGGTTGGCTATGACGCGATCGTGGCGGCGCAGGCGCGCGGAGCCGACGTGGTGCTGATCGACACCGCCGGCCGGCTACACAACAAAGAACACCTGATGCGCGAGCTGGAAAAAATCCGGCGCGTGCTGCAAAAATTGCTGCCGGCCGCACCGCACGAAACGCTGTTGGTGTTGGACGCCACCGCCGGCCAAAACGCCGTACAGCAGGCAAAAGTATTTCGCGAAAGCATGGGCGTCACTGGCCTAGTGCTGACCAAACTGGACGGCACCGCCAAGGGCGGCGCAGCGATCACTATCCGACGCGAATTGGGCCTGCCGGTGCGCTACATCGGCGTCGGCGAAGGCGTTGAAGATCTGCAACCGTTTGATCCGGACGCGTTCATCGAAGCGGTGTTCGGCAACGAATGAGCGCGTGACGGCGGCGGATCAACGGCGTTAACGCGACGCACATCATCCACGCGCCGCGATTGAACGCATCGCTGATAGCCCAGTATCATCGCCAGGAGCCCGCCATGCTCACCCGTATCCTGCTGTCGCTGACCTTCCTCTCTGCCGCGGTATTTGCCGCCGAAGACGGCGCGTATCCCGCGACCAAGCCGCCGGCAAAGCTGATGGACGGCGTGGAAATGAGCCCGGTGCCCAACGCCGTGCAGGAACGTGAAGGTCTGACCCCGGATCAAGGCGTGTATGTGCAGAGCGTGTTTGAGAACACCGCCGCCAAAGAAGCCGGCGTGCAGCCGGGCGATGTGATCCTGGCCATCAATGGCTCGCCGATCAGCAGCATGACCGACCTGCGCAACGAAGTCGGTCTGGGCAATCTGGGCGACCCGATCGAACACACGGTACTTAGAAATGGTCAGCAAGTCTTGCTGACCGGCGCACTGAAACCGTGGCCCGAAGCGATCCCGTTCCAGCCGATCGACGCCGAGGGCGAAAAGCGTTTCCGCGATTGGCAGACGCGTCGTCAAGAACGGCAGCAGAAGGAACTCGACGAGGTCGCGAAACGTGCTCAAGAGTTGGCACAGCAGCTCGGAGCCGACGACAAGACCGATCAGCGGCCTGGTGCGGCTACGCGCGCATTCGCCGATGCCGAGCGCCCCGAGACCAAGAATGGCGGCCTGCCGCCGTGGCGGTTGACGTGGCGCATCCGTGCGCGCCAAAGCAAAACCATGGTCGCCACCGTTACGCCCGCACCGCTGGTCACCGACCCCGACGGCGCGTGGAAGCTCGGCTGGCGCATTGCGCCGCCCGCGAATCCTGCGCCTACCGCCGCACCTGCCACGCCTTGATCCGGAATTCGCTCATGCTGCCACGTCTAATGCTTGCCGCTGCACTGTTGCTTTCTTTCCATCTCGCCGGGAGCGCCGAGGACAGCGGACCGCGGCCGTTTTTGGGCGTGCAGATCGACGACAAACTGAAGGAAGGCGACGTCCCCACCGGCGGCATCCCGGTGTCGGGCGTGGTCGAGAATTCCAGCGCCGCGCTGATGGGAGTGGTCGCCAGCGATCTGCTGCTGTCAGTGAATGGCCAGGCCCTGAATGCGTTGCCGGATTTGCAACGCGCGCTCGCCGGTGCGAAGGTCGGCGACACGGTGGTGCTTGAACTGAAACGCGGCGAGCAGAAGCAGACGGTGAAGGGCGAATTGAAGCCGCGACCGGTGCCGCAATCGCCAGCGACCAAGCTCAAAGAGCTAGATGAAAAGCTGAAAAAGATCGAGGAAAAAGCCAAAGAACCGAACTTAGTACGCACGCTCGACGAACTCGTAATGACGCTCAAAAAGATCGAGACCGACCTGCCGAAAGCCGCCGAAGCGTTTAAGAAGCAGTACCCCAACGGCGAGTTCTCCCTGACCTTGAATCTGACCATCACCAGTGACAAGACCGCGAAGGACGCGATCGATCTGGGCAAGGCGACGCAGGAATTGAAGAGCAACGATAAGCCAACTGGGGTGAAGGACGGAACCGTCAAACCCGTCTCCGCCGGCGGCCCTGCTGCTGCCGGCGGCAAGGACGCGCCCAAACCCGCGCCGTGAACGTCGGGCTGATTTCCGCCGGACTAGCGGCCGGCATCGCGCAATTCGACGCCGGCCATTACTGGCACGCGCACGAAGATTGGGAATCGGCGTGGCGTACCGATGCCGGCCACGACCGGCATTTTTACAAAGGTCTGATTCAGTTGGCCGCGGCGCTGCATCATCAGCGACGCGGCAATGTGCGCGTGGCGTTGATGTTGCTACGGCGCGCGCGCGGACATTTGTTGGCCCATGCTGGGCCGCGCTTTCCGTTCGATCATCAACGCTTGGTGCGGCTACTGGATCAGATCTACACTGACACGGTGTTGGAATTGCCGCACCTGCCGCCGCGATTGACAGGGCTGTTGGTACGGTGACCGCGGTCCGGGCTTCCGGACCTATTGTCTCAGTTCGCGGCCGGCGGCGCCGCCGCATCCGCTACGGGTTTCGCTTCGGTTCCTGGAGCGACTACGGGCGCCGGGTCTGGGTCGGGCAGCGTGTCCAGGAACGCCTTGGCCTGATCCTTGGCCGGATTCGCGACCAAGGCGGCGCTAGCCGCGCCCAGTACCAGTCGTGCTGAACGCAGCAATTCCTTGCCGATCGCCTGCTTCTTTTCGTCGGCGTCCTTGCTGGCGAGCTCGGCTTCGGCGGCCAACAATTTCCCGGCGGCGTAGCGCGCTTCGCACTTCTGGTCTTCGGCGCCATAGGGCAGCACGTCGAGCGCTAACAGCTCGATCAGGGCGGCGCTGGGATCGCTTTCCAAAAGCGCCATGCCGCGGATGAAGCGGCCTTCGGCCTGACGCGCGGGCTCCTGATCCAGCTCAGGCAGGATGCGGTCGATGATGCCGACGGCGTCGCGGCCCTTGCCGTTCAGGCGATAGGTGTTGGCCAGCCAGAAACTGAAATGGTAGAAGGTCTCACGCCCATCAGCCGGACGCATCGACAAGGCCTTGGTCGCATATTCGCGCACCTTGCCCAGATCGCCCGCGGCCCCAGCGATACCGGCGCGGATGGCATTGGCGCGGGTTTCCAACAGCGACGAGTTCAGACTCTTGTTGGTCTGCGCGTCTTTCGACAACGCATCGGCGGTCGCCGCGGCTTCAGGCGATTTGCCCAATGCCTGCGCCATGCCCTGGCGATAGCGCGCGTCGAGCGCTAGGCGATGAGTGGGATATTTGCTGACGATGCGACCGAAAGCGGTGGCAGCAGCAGTATAATTTTGTGCGAGTTCCTGCGCCTCGCCTTCAGCAAACGAACCGTACACAGCTTCCCATTCGCGGCCTTCAGCGGCTCCTGAAAGCGCGTTGAACATCGCTGCGGCTTCGGCGTAGTTGCCGCCGCTGCGCGCGGCCTGGCCCTGGCTCCAATAGCCGTCGCCAAGCATGCCGGCATAGACGATGCCGGCGACTTCGCGCGCCGGCACTTTGCGGCTGCCGGACGAGGTCTTGGCCTGCTGCACCACCACCGTTTCAACGCCTTCGCTAACCACCCAGCCGTCCTGCTTGGTGCCGTTGGTATAACTGATGCGGTCGACGTCACCGGCATACGCGCCCAGAGCGACGAAAAGCAACATCCCGGCCACGCGCACGGCGCGCAGATTACAGACGCTGAACATAATTCTTGTACTCCAGCTTGATCGCATCGGTGAGGGACTTGTCGGCCTGCAGCTTGGTATTTACCGCGCGCGCAACGCGCAGTGCTTCGGTTCTGGTCGACAGATCGGCACCGCGCAGTGCGGTCGCCAAGCAGGCGTGGTCGAAGGCGGTAGTCAGGCTGGCGAGATCGGCCTTGTCGCTGAATAGCTGAGCCCAGGCCAGATGCGCGCGCGCCTGATAAGCCGGCAGTGGCGAGGCATAGGCAACACGCCGCACGGTTTCCATCGCCGCGTCGGTGTTGCCGGCGGCCAGCTGTGCTGCGATCAGCGCCAGGCCGGCCTTGGCAAAAGCTTCGTCCTCTGACGGCAGCTTCGCGAACACCACCGCCAACACGCCCGCGGCATCGGCGGGCTTCTTCTGCTCGGTTAGCACCGCCGCCTTGCCGATCTGGCCAAGCGCGGTCGCCGCCGGACCCCAAACCGTGAGCGCGCTGAGCGCATCAAACGTCTTCAGCGCACCGTCGAGGTCGCCCTTCGCCTGCTGCGCGCGCCCGAGCAGATCCAGCGCATCGGGCAGTTTCAGGGACCGTGGATTGGAGCTCGCAAATTCGGTCAGGACCTTGATCGCCGGATCGAACTGCTTCGCCGCCAAGTACAGCCGGCCGGCCGCGACCTGCGCCGTCTCTTTCACGAACTGGAACTTGGTCTTGGTCACGGCTTCCAGATAGCCGGCGGCAGCGTCGGCGAGCTTGCCGCTTTCCTCAAGTTTCTGCGCGCGCAGGTATTCGAGTTCGCGGACGTCGCGGTACTCGATGCGGTATTTACCGGCCGCCAGCTTGGCCTCGACCGCCGGGCCAGCGCCACCGACGTTCAGCAAATAAACCACGCCATCGATGCTCTCGTCCTTGACCGCGCCTTCGATCGACTTGCCGTTATCGGGCGTGATCGTGGCCGGGGCCGGATCCAGTGCTGAAAGCGTGGACCCCAGCGCGCACAGCAGCAGCGCGCAGGGCAGCAATGCTGCGGCGAAGAAACGTCGGACGATCATGGCTGGGCTCCGGCCGGGGCGCAGGTGAAGACAGTAACATCCTCGACCGTGACCGCGCTTACTGCCGGCGCGGCGATGGCGACGAACACCGTCACCGGGCCATCAGGTGTGGTCACGTCTTCGATGCGGAAGGTCGGCTTCTCGGTGATGCCGCTCAGCTGATAAAGCGCGAGATAGCGCACCGCCAAATCCTTCGCTTCGGTGCCGGCCGCACGGTGCACGCGTGGGTCATCGGCGGTCTTGCCGTCGGCGGTGGCGACCCGCGGCTTGATTAAATCGGTGCCGACGTCGGCGTTGTTGTTGGCGTTAAAGCGCAGCGTGTTGTTGATCGGCTTGGTTTCGCCCAATGCGGCTGAGAGCTCCATCACCTGAATCGCGGTGCGCCAGAACGTGGGCGGATCGGTGCGCGCGCCTTCGCGTGCGTCGATGGCGATGTTGCGCGCCCGCACCAGATCGGCGTTGGCCGGAGTCTTGCCGCTGCGCACGTCATCCAGCGTCAGCTCGACGAACGCCGAGGCGAACGCAGGATCAAGCGGGTTGTACTGGTACAGCTTGCCGTACAGCGCGCGCGCCTCCGAGCTGCGGCCGTCCTCGCGATAG
>JBBROQ010000049.1:0-16310 GCA_038229115.1 Planctomycetota bacterium
AATCGCACGGATGTCGTCCACCGTTGCGCGTGATTGTTGAAGAGAGGCCATAAGGCCCCCAAAAAAAATGGGCCGTTGGCGTCAAGTGTTATTTATCAGCAGGAAATCGCTACTTTTGGCTAAAGGAAACGGCGTTGGGCCAGTACGGAGATCGTCATGCTTACCACCACCCAGTTCGACCAATTCCAACGCGAAGGCTTTTTATTAGGCCCGCAAGTTATCAATACCGAAACGTGCGCGTTGTTACGCAATGAACTCGATCGCATCATTGCCGACCATGATAATCCCACCGCCCGCCAACCGACGAGCATCAGCAACATTGGTGGCGAAGCCGCCGAGGTATGGCAGATCGTTAACATTAGTGAGGTCAGTCCGCATTTTCGCGACCTAGTGCATCATGCCGACATCACGGCGGCGGTAGCGCGCATGCTCGGCGCGCTAGAATTGCGACTGTGGCACGATCAGATTCAATTCAAACCGGCATTCCATGGTGGCGTCAATCGTTGGCATCAGGACACGCCCTATTGGCCGATTCATTCCGGTCCATTCGCCATGACCGCATGGGTCGCATTGGAAGATGTGGATGAAAACAATGGCTGCATGCATATGGTCTCTGGATCACAGCGCTGGGGCAATTGCATCGAAGACCTACACGCCATGCCTGACTGGAATGGTCTGCCCAAAGAATATCACGGTGAACCCGTACATGATCATTCCTGCCCGGTGCGCGCCGGACATGTGCACTTTCATCATGGACTGACCTGGCACGGTTCCGGACCAAACCGCAGCAACCGACCGCGGCGCGCGATTGCACTCCATTATATGTCGGAACGTTGTTTGTATGTCGCCGAAGCCACGCATTTATGCAAGCCGTTCGTGACCAGCCACAATGGCGACGCGATCAAGGGCCCGAATTTTCCCGTGGTTTGGCGCGCCCCAGCAACCGCCAACGCCCACGGCTGACTCGATCCATTTCAGAACTTCAGCGCCACCGCCACCGCACCGGCCTTAGGTGAAATCACCGGCGTAACCGTCACCCGATCGCCGGGGCGATGCAGCGCCTCAATCGCGGTCGCCGAAGCCCAACCGATTATCGCACCGGCATACACATCCGATGACCAGTGCGCATGATCGTTCAGACGCGACCATCCCACTAATCCCGCAATGCCGTAAGCAAGATACGGCACCGCCGGAATGTCCCGCCATTCATGCGCCACCACGGTCGCCAACGCGAACGCGGTGGTGGTATGACCTGATGGAAATGAATGGTGACCTCCGCCGAAACCGGGGCCGCTAAATTCATCACGATTCACGCCTTCGGCCGGACGACTTCGATTGGCCAGACTCTGCAATCCGACATACGCCGCGCCCGAAACCAGCAAACTTTCAACGCCCAACAATGCCGTGCGGATGACCCGACGATCATCAATGAATGGTGAAACCGCAGCCGTTCCGGCCAGACCGATCAGCGCATATTCACGCCCGAATGGCTTCACCAGTTTCGCTAAGCGATTACTGCCATCGGACCGCCACGCCTGGAAATGCCGATCGAGCGAATTATCCATCGCATAAATACCGACGCCTGCACCAACAACCGCCGCGGCAGTTAGCCAATCACGCCGATCCCAATGTGCTGGCATGGAAGCGACATCGACCAGATCGCCAGGAATACCCAATACGAAATCCCGATTCCAACCCACCTCGGGCCGCGGTCGCAACGGCACCACAGCCGTTCCCGTCGATGGTATCGATTCAATAGTTGGTTCTGGCTCAGCAGCGACGAGCGTCACCCCTGACCAAGCACAGCACGACAGCAGTAGAAATGAACGCATGGATGCCCCTGGAAATGCGATGACCCAGCCTGTCGGCTGGGTCATCGCTACAAGTCCAACGAAAGTACCGGCAAATTTACCGTGCGGATACTTATCGACGCATTACGCGAAGTGGCTAAACGCCTTATTTGCTTCGGCCATACGATGGGTATTCTCGCGCTTCTGAATCGTGGTGCCAGTCTTGTTGTAGCAGTCGATCAACTCTTGCGAGAGCTTCTCTGCGGTCGGACGGCCTTTGCGCGTGCGCACCGCTTCGAGGATCCAACGGATCGCCAAGGTCTGTTGCCGGCGATTGTTTACTTCAACCGGCACCTGGTAATTGGCGCCGCCGATACGCTTCGAGCGCACTTCGACCAACGGCTTCGCATTTTCGATCGCCTGCTCGAATACCGACAGCGGATCCGATTTCAGCTTGTCAGCAATCTGATCCATGGCGGTGTAAAACACGCCTTCAGCGACCGACTTCTTACCGTCATACATCAGACAGTTGATGAACTTCGATACGGCCAGATTACCGAAACGCGAATCAGGCTTCAGGCCAGGGCCAGTAAAGCGAATCGGCGCCGGACCTTTCGGCGCATCAGACGCCGACAGCGTGATCGAACCATCTTCGTTCATCTGAATGTCGGCGGCATCACCCTCGAGCTCAGGAATCTGCGCGTCGTGATGTGAATGAGAAGGCTTGGGCATGATTTCTTTCCCTGTGCCCGGATATAAAACCCGGAGGTACTGCGGCTTTGCCGCATGGTTGATGAAATATTGAAAGAGTGTTATCAGCTATAGATGGGGGCAGGCCGGTGGCCGTTCTTGAGGGCCGTAGCCCCCGAGAGACAAACAGGCCAGAGGTCGTTGTTGGGGGGCCGCAGCCCCCCAACTAACAAGCTCACTTCTTCTTCGGCCGCTTCGCGCCATAGAGCGAACGGCTCTGCATCCGACCCTGAACGCCCTGACAGTCGAGCTTACCGCGGATGATATGATAACGAACGCCGGGCAGGTCATGCACGCGACCACCACGGATCAACACCAGCGAGTGTTCCTGCAGATTATGCTTTTCGCCGCCGATGTAGGCCGTGACTTCTTTGCCGTTCGACAAACGCACACGCGCGATTTTACGCAGCGCGGAGTTCGGCTTCTTTGGGGTCATGGTCTTGACCTGCAAGCATACACCACGCTTGAAGGGATTACCTTCGAGCTGCGGGCTCTTGGTTTTGTTGCGCGCTTGCTCGCGACCCTTGCGGATCAACTGATTAATGGTCGGCACTGAGAGGTTCCTTCTCTGACTGGCGAACGACCCGTTCACCAAACCGGTGTTCTACGGGGGCGCGGAGGCTATCAGCGGTTTGCGGAATGACAACTGGCTCTCCCAGTTTGTCAATTCCAAGGCCTTTGTATGTCACAAAGCCCGTACCGCACGGGATTAAGTGGCCAAGGATAACGTTCTCCTTCAGACCCAACAGATGGTCACGACGACCGGCGAGGGCCGCATCGGCGAGCACCTTGGTGGTTTCCTGGAAGGAAGCCGCCGAGATGAAAGACTCGCTTTGCAGCGCTGCGCGGGTGATGCCCATCAACTTCGGCTCGTAGGTCGCCGGGCGCCTGCCCTCGGCCAACGCGCGCTGGTTCTCCTCGCGAATGCGAATCTTGTCGAGCAACTGGCCCTGCAGATAGGGCAGATCACCCGGATCGTTGACTTCGACTTTGCGCAGCATTTGGCGAATGATCGCTTCGATATGTTTGTCATCGATGCGCACGTTCTGCGCACGGTAGACCGCTTGAATTTCACCAAGCAGATAATCCTGCAGGGCTTCTTCACCAACTACGCGCAGCAAATCTTTCGGCACCAGTACGCCGTCGACCAACGCGTCGCCGGCCTTCACGCGGTCGCCCTTGTGCACGCGATAGTGCTTGCCCTGCGGAATGGAATGTTCGACTTCGGTGCCGGAATCGCCGGTAAGGACCAACGTGCGCTTACCACGCTTGCGCTCACCGAAGTCGACGACGCCGTCAATCTCGGCCATCACTGCCGGATCCTTTGGTGGCCGAGCCTCGAAAAGCTCGGTCACACGCGGCAGACCGCCGGTGATGTCATGGGTACCGGCGATTTCGCGCGGCGTCTTCGCCAGCAAAGTACCGGCCGCAATCGACTGACCCTCGACCACGCTCAACGACGCCTTTTCAGGAATCGGATAATGCGCCACGGGCTTGCCGCTGGCATCTTCCAGCACTACCTGCGGATGCAGGTCGCCTTTGCCTTCGAGAATGATGCGGTTGATAATGCCGGTCGCGGGATCGCGCTCTTCACGCATCGTCACTTCGGGAATGATGTGCTCGAAGCGCACCGTACCGCCGACGTCCGACAGAATGGGAATGCTCGATGCTTCCCACTCGGCTACCAACGCACCCTTTTCGACCGTCGCGCCATCTTTAATCGTCAGCTTCGAACCAACCGGCACTTTGAAGCGCTCGATGGTGCGTCCGTTTTTGTCCTGGATCGCAATTTCGCCATTACGATTCAGCACCACATTGTCGTTGGCGGAGTTCGTTACGGTGCGCAGATTCTCGTACACCAACTTACCCGGCTTGCGCGCCTTGTAATTGGTATCTTCCGTCTTAACGCCGGCGACACCGCCGATGTGGAACGTACGCATGGTCAGCTGCGTGCCCGGCTCGCCGATCGATTGCGCGGCGATAATGCCAACCGCGACGCCCAACTCGACCACCAAACCGCGGCTGCGGTCCATGCCGTAGCATTTCTGACAAATACCGGACTTCGATTCACAGGTGAGCGGGCTGCGCACGCGGATCTTTTCAAAGCCCATAGCTTCGATCTTTTTCGCGGTCTCCCATGAAACTATATCGTTCTCGTTAACGATCACTTCATCAGTGATGATGTCGACGATAGTATCACGGGCGACGCGACCAGTGATCGCATCGGCCAAGGTGACCTTGATCGCATCACCGTCATACACCACCGCCTTGGTGATGCCGCCGACTGTGCCGCAATCGGCCTGGGCGACGATCACGTCCTGCGCGACGTCGACTAGTTTGCGCGTCAAATAGCCGGAGTCGGCAGTCTTCAGCGCGGTATCGGCCAGACCTTTGCGCGCGCCGTGCGTCGAGGTGAAATATTCGAGCACTTTCAGACCTTCGCGGAAGTTCGCGCGGATCGGAGTCTCAATAATATCGCCGTTTGGCTTGGCCATCAGACCGCGGATGCCGCACAGCTGACGGATCTGCGCGACCGAACCACGCGCGCCAGACTTGGCCATCACATACACCGGATTGATGTAGTCGACGCCGTGACGCGTATCGTTCTTAAGGCGATCCATTAACAGGCCTGAAAGTTCCTCGGTCGCGTGCGTCCAGGTTTCAACAATGTTACGATGCTTTTCCGATGCAGTGATCAGACCGCGCTGATAAGCCTTGTGGAACTTGATCGCCTTTTTGTCAGCTTCGGCGATGATCGCCGGCTTTTCTTCCGGCACATACAAATCGGCAGCGCCGAACGACATGCCCGAGATGGTCGAATAGCGGAAGCCAATTTCCTTGATCGTGTCCAGCACGATGATCGTGCTGCGACGATCGAGGAATTCAAAGCAGTCAGCGATCACGCGGCGCAGGCCGGATTTGTCCTGCTGCTTGTTGTAGTACGGCATGCCCTTCGGCAGCGCTTCGTTGAAGATCAGGCGACCGGGAGTGGTTTCGATGAGAATCTGCTCAGGCAGAATCTTCTTCACCGGACCGCCGTCATCGATGCGCATGCCCTTCGGCAATTGGATCTTCACCAGCGTATGCAAAGCGACCGTGTTGGTATCGAGGGCCATCAACACTTCGTTAAAGCCCGAGAAGATCTTACCTTCGCCGATCTGGCCTTCTTTAGCCAGGGTCAGAAAGTAGCAGCCAAGAACAATGTCCTGGTCAGCAGAAATGATTGGGTTGCCATGCGACGGCGAGAAAATGTTGTTGGTCGACAACATCAGTACACGCGCTTCGGTCTGCGCTTCGATCGACAATGGCAAATGCACAGCCATTTGATCGCCGTCGAAGTCGGCATTGAAGCCCTGACATACCAGTGGGTGCAATTGAATGGCTGAACCATCAATCATTACCACTTCAAATGCCTGAATACCCATGCGATGAAGCGTCGGTGCACGGTTAAGCATCACCACGCGGCCCTTGATCACATCATCAAGAACTTCCCACACTTCTTCGTCACGACGTTCGAGTTTGCGCTTAGCCGCTTTCACGGTTTCGGCGTAACCACGTTCTTTCAGCTGACGGATGATGAATGGCTGGAACAATTCGAGAATGATAGATTTCGGCAAACCGCACTGGTGCAGTTTGAGCGCCGGTCCGACCACGATCACCGAACGCGCGGAATAGTCGACGCGCTTGCCGAGCAAATTCTCACGAAACCGTCCCTGCTTGCCCTTGATCATATCGGTCAGCGACTTCAGCGGACGATTGCCCGAACCAAACACCGCACGTTGGCAGCGACCATTGTCGAACAGTGCGTCAACCGCCTGCTGCAACATGCGCTTTTCGTTGCGGATAATGATGCTCGGTGCATTCAGCTCGAGTAATTTTTTCAGACGATTGTTGCGATAGATGACGCGGCGGTACAGATCGTTCAGATCGCTGGTGGCAAAATTGCCGTTTTCCAGCGGCACTAACGGCCGCAGATCGGGCGGAATGACCGGGATAACGGTCATAACCATCCACTGCGGATCATTGCCGGAGGTCTTCAATTCCTCAGCCAACTTCAAGCGCTTAATGATCTTTTCGATCTTCTGCTTGGCGCGGGTTGAGGCGAGCTCTTCGCGCAGATCACTAATCAGCTTTTCGGTATCGAGGTGGCGGATGAGTTCCTGCGTCGCTTCCGCGCCCATCATCGCCTTAAAATCGTCGCCGTATTTTTCCTGCGCTTTGCGGTACTGCTCCTCGGTGAGCACTTCCATGTACTCAAGCGGCGTGGTGCCCGGATCAGTGACGATATACTTTTGGAAATACACGACTTGCTGAAGATTTGACGACTTCATGCCCAGCAACGTACCTAGACGCGACGGCATGGTCTTAAAAAACCAAATATGCGCGACAGGCGAGACTAAATTAATATGGCCCATGCGCTCACGGCGGACGCGCGAATGCGTGACCAACACTCCGCACTTCTCGCACACGATGCCTTTGTATTTCACGCCGGAATATTTGCCGCAGAAACATTCCCAATCTTTGGTAGGCCCAAAGATTTTTTCACAGAATAGGCCATCACGTTCCGCTTTATAGTTGCGGTAGTTGATGGTCTCGGGGCGTTTCACTTCGCCCTGTGACCAGGAACGAATAACCTCCGGCGACGCCAGTCGGATGGACACGGCGTTGTAGTCGGGGCTCTGGAGGTTGGTCGGGTCGACGACGTCGATCATGGGGTCGCTTCCGTGGTGCCGTTCAGGTGCCGTAAAAGGAGGATGCTTGCAGCCGCCAAGGCGGAGCGGGATTCACCCGCTCCGCCTTGCGCTCATTCCGGATTCTCAACCACGCTGGTGCCGTCAGCAGAAGGCTCAGCAATGAATTCCTGGTCGAGCGTGACGTCCCCAGTCTTGGCGGGAGCGCCAAAGTCGAGGGTTGCCGGCGCCGCGTCGAAGGACATGTCCTCGGGACGATGCAGGCGAATATCCAAGCCAAGACCGCGGATTTCATTCATCAGAACTTCGAAGGCCATTGGCGTGCCGTAGGTCAACGAGCCATCGCCTTTGACCATGCTTTCGTAGATTCGCGTACGGCCGTCGACGTCGTCGGATTTGACCGTAAGGATTTCCTGCAGCACATGCGCCGCGCCGTAGGCCTCAAGCGCCCACACTTCCATTTCACCGAAGCGCTGACCGCCGAAACGCGCCTTGCCGCCAAGGGGCTGCTGCGTGATCAGTGAGTACGAACCGGTAGCGCGCGCGTGTAGCTTGTCTTCAACCAAGTGGTGAAGCTTCAGCATGTACATTATGCCTACCGTGGTCTTCTGATGCATACGGTCGCCAGTGCGGCCGTCGTAGAGATGAACCTTGCCGTCGATTGGCAGACCGGCCTCTTTTAACATACCCTGGATTTCGACTTCGGTGGCACCGTCAAATACCGGTGTCACTGCCTGAACGCCCAAGGTCATCGCAGCCCAACCCAAATGGGTTTCGAGCACTTGGCCAACGTTCATTCGCGACGGCACACCCAGCGGATTCAGCACGATATCAATCGTCTGCCCACTCGGCAGGAATGGCATGTTCTCTTCCGGCACGATCGTCGAGATCACGCCTTTATTACCATGACGGCCGGCCATCTTGTCGCCGACCTTCAAGGTCAACTTGCGTGCTACGAACACCTTGACCATTTCCAACACACCAGTCGGCAGATCATCGCCGCGTTTAGCGTTGACGATTTCCTTCTCGCAGTCGGTTTTGATCTCATCGATCTTCGGATCGAACTCGTCATAGATCGAACGCGCGCGACGGCGCTTCGAACCGACGAAGTTGAGCGCCGTCACCGGCAGTTCGCGATGCAGCTTCATGACCTCTTCATCGCCCATTTCGGGCGAGTAGTCGACCACTTCACCAGTCTCAATGTTGACGACGTTGGCGCCGGCAACTTCCCAGATCTGGTTGAACTTCTCGCGCGCTACCTGGGCCATCTGCACCGCATAGCGGTCTTCGATGACCTTCAAGCGCGCAGCTTCCTCCTTCTTGTCCTTTTCAGTCAGGGCGGCACGACGCTGGAAGCGCTTGCAGGCCACGACCACGCCGCGAATACCTGGCTTCATTACCATCGAATCGTCGCGCACGTCTTCGCCAGCACGGCCGAAGATCGCATGCAGCAACTTTTCTTCTGGCGACAATTCCGATTTGTTCTTGGGCGTGACCTTACCGACCAGCACATCACCCGGACGGACTGAGGTGCCAACGCGAACGAAACCACGCTCATCGAGATTGCGCAGCGCTTCTTCCGAGCGGCCGGGAATCTCGCGGGTGAATTCTTCTTTGCCAAGCTTGGTCTCGCGGATCTCGACCTTAAACTCTTCGATATGAATCGACGTAAAGCGATCTTCGACTAGTAGGCGTTCGTTGACGACAATCGCATCTTCGAAGTTATAGCCGTCGTAAGGCACGAACGCGACCAGGATATTCTTACCGAGCGCCAGTTGACCGCCATCGGTACCGCCGCCATCAGCAATGATCTGGCCCTTGGCCACAGTCTCGCCAAGCCTGACGATCGGCGTCTGATTTAGACAGGTACGCTCATTCAGGCCATGGAATTTGCGCATCAGATAGACGCGCTCATCGACAACGATGCGCTTGGCATCAACCGCTGTGACCACACCGCCCTCGTCCGCCATAACCACCATCGACGACGAACGTGGAATATCGATTTCCATGCCGGTCGCGACGATTGGCGCTTGGCTAATCAGAAGCGGAACCGCCTGACGCATCATGTTCGCGCCCATTAGCGCGCGGTTGGCGTCGTCGTGCTCAAGGAAAGGAATCAACGCCGCCGATACACCAATCATCTGCTTCGGACTGACGTCGGCGTAAGTTACTTCTTCAGTCGCGACTTCAGTGAATTGACCTGCATAACGAACTTGGCAGATCTCTTGAATGATCTTACCGTTCTTATCGGTATCGATGGTGGCCTGGGCGATCTTCGCCTCAGCCTCTTCGTCGGCCATCAGGTAATTGATCTCTTCGAGAATTTTACCTTTGACCACTTTGCGATAGGGCGTGACCAGGAAACCGTATTCATTCACCGCCGAATAGATGGCGAGCGATACGATCAGGCCAATGTTGGCACCTTCTGGCGTTTCGATCGGGCAGATGCGGCCGTAGTGGGACGTATGCACGTCGCGCACTTCGAAGCCGGCGCGCTTACGGTTCAAACCGCCAGGCCCAAGGGCCGAGAGACGGCGCTCGTGCGTTAGCTGACTGAGCAGGTTCGACTGGTCGACCACCTGTGAGAGTTCGCCACGTTGGAAGAAGTTCTGAATTGCGCTGTCGACCGCTTGGTTGTTGAACAGGTTGCGCGGCGCAAGGGCGGCGGCCACGTCTTCCTGCTGCAGATCGCGCGACAACTTTTCCTTTACCGCACGACGCAGCTTCAGCATGGCGGCGCGCAGTTCATCAGAAAGCAGATCGGCGATCGGACGCACCCGGCGATTGCCGAGATGGTCGATGTCGTCGAGTTCGCCGGCCGAGGAATTGGAACGAATAAGGGTCAGCAAATAACTGAGCGTCTTGAGATAATCCTGAACCGTCAGAACGCGGCTTTCGCCTTCACTCTTGAGCTTGCGATTGATACGGAAACGGCCGACTGCGCCAAGATTGTAGCGCTGATCATTCAGGAACCGGTCCTGGAAGAATTCGCGGATCTTGTTTTCGTCGGTCGGATTGCCCGGACGCAAACGACGATAGATGCGCAGTAGCGCTTCCTCGTGCGAAGACGATTCATCTTCGCGCAGTGTGTTCAAAAGAATGTCGTCAGGTTTGACCACCGTAGTAATGACCGACGCCTCAACTACACCGAGGTCGCGGAAATTATTAAAGGTCGATTCAGTAACCTGCTCGCAGGCCTTGGCTAGAATCTCGCCGTCTTCTTTATTGATGACATCGGCGGCCAGAATCTTGCCGACAATCTTCTCTTTCGCGCCCTTGCCGGCAACGTTGACCGTATCGGTCTCAAAGAAGGCCCTGATGATGGCATCGGTGGTGCCGTAATCTTTCGACAACGCACGCAGGAAACAGGTGGCCACCACCTTGGCGCTCTTATCGATCTTGATCTGCAGCAGATCCTTCGAGGTCTGTTCGACCTGAATCCACGAGCCACGCTCAGGAATGATGCGGCAAGAATATGTCCGGCGACCGGAAGTACCGGTTTCACTCGAGAAATCCACGCCTGGCGAACGTTGAATCTGCGTGACGATGGTACGTTCGGCACCATTGATAACGAACTCGCCGCCACCAATGCGCACCGGGAAGTAGCCAATATGGACGTCCTCTTCCAAAACTTCTGGAAGATTCGGACCCGACACGCGGATCTTTAATTTAATGCCGCGCTGAAAGCTTAGGCCCAGATCGCGACATTCATCGATATTGTGCTGCACCGGGCTGAACGAATAGCCGTGGTAACTAACCACCACTTGATCGTCATACCCCGTGACCGGGAAGAACTCGCGGAAGATGGCTTCCAGGCCTTTGACCTGGTTACGCTTGTCCGGTTCGGCCTCTATATCAAGGAACTCGTCATAACTGCGGCTTTGCAGATTGACGAGACTGGGAACAGGGATGACTTCCTTGGTTTTCCCGAAGGACCGGATCAGCATGTGGACCTCTTCCTAGAACGGCTGGCGGGCAGGCCCGGCAGCGTCGGAGTGACCACGTCGATCAGCGCGATATGGCGCCTGAATCGAAATGGGAGCACACGGTAATGAAGGCACGCGAGAACACAAGAACCCCGGTCGACGATAGCCTACCGCAGACACCGCAAGGCGATGTATGCGGCAAGACGCCGACTGGGGCAGACAGGCAACATTGAGCGAACGCTCAAGCGCCCTCGATCTTCACTTCGGCTCCGGTGTCCTTGATCTTCTTCGCCAGCTCTTCGGCGGGAGCTTTCTCAAGGCCATCCTTGACCATTTTCGGAGCGCCTTCGACGAACGCCTTGGCATCAGCGAGGCCGAGGCCGAGGATTTCGCGCACCACTTTGATGACGGCGATCTTGTTCGGACCACCGGCGGTGAGGGTGACTTTGAAGCTGGTCGGCTCGGCATCGGCGACCACGGCAGCGCCGCCGGCAGGGCCAGCAACCGCGACGGCGGCGGCACTAACTCCGAACTCCTTTTCCAGCGCCTTCACCAGCTCGGAGAGTTCGAGCACGGTAAGGGTTTTGACGGTGTCGATGATTTGGGCCAGTTTGCTATTGGCAGCGGCGTCGCTCATGATGTTTCCTTCAGGGACAACGGGCGGCGCATGGCCACCCGGAATGGGTTAGAGTAAAAGTGAAGTGACGATTTTATGCAGCGGGTTCTGCGGGAGCAGATTCTGCAGCAACAGGCTCGACCGCAGCAGCTGGAGTCAGCTTCTTTTCGATTTCCGCCAAGACGCGAACGAGACCGGTCAACGGCGCAGCCAGGATGTTGACCAACATGCCACGCAGCTCTTGCTTGCCCGGCAGTTCGGAAATGCGGGTGACCATGGCGGCGTCGATTGACTTACCATCCATCAGACCGCCACGCACCGCGACGCGCGATTCCTTGGCCAAAGCCGCGACGATCTTCGACGCCGCAACCATGTCTTCAGCCAGAATCACACCGAGGGAACCTTTGACCGATTCCATCTGCTTAGCCGCCGAAGACGGCACCGCTTTGATCAGAATCGAGACCTTAGCCACGCGGAGTTTCGCGCCGGCCTTGCGCAGATCGTTGCGCAGCTTGAGGCTTTCACCGCTTTTGAGCAGGGAGTGGTCGACCAAGATCAACGATTGGCTGCTGCCGACCGAGGCCTGGACTTCCTTGAGCATCAGCTCGTTGATGAGGCTTGGCATGGGTTATTCCTTCGCCGACGCGTAGCCGACTTTGACGCCAGGTCCCATGGTCGAGGACACGACCACGTTCTTAACGAACTCACCCTTAACCGACGACGGCCGATGATCGGACACGTGTGCCAGGAACGCGGTGATATTGGCCGCGAGCATACCCTCTTCGAAACCGACCTTGCCCACGCGCACGTGGACATTACCGGCCGCATCAGAGCGATACTCCGTTTTGCCGGCCTTGAATTCTTTAACCGCGGTGGCGACGTCATCGGCCACGGTCCCGGCTTTCGGAGTGGGCATCAGACCGCGAGGTCCAAGCACCTTGCCGAGCTTACCTACGAAACGCATCATCTTTGGCGTGGCGATGGCCACGTCGAAATCGATGAATCCGGCGCTGACTTCGTTGACGAGATCTTCGCCGCCAGCCTTGATCGCACCGGCCTCAAGTGAGGCCTTCACCTTTTCACCATCATCGACGAACACGACCACGCGTACATCGCGACCGGTGCCGTGCGGGAAGCTGAAAGAGCCGCGGAATTGCTGGTCGGCCTTTTTGGTGTCGAGATTGAGATGCACCGACAAGTCGACGCTCTCAGAGAATTTTGCCTTGGCCATTTTTTTGACCAAGCCAACCGCCGCCACAACCGGCTGCGTCTTGGAAAGTTCAGCTCCGGCCACGGTGATGGCGGCGCGGTAACGCTTGCTGCGCTGTTTCATGTCGACCTCCGGTGGTTCAAGCGGCGCAAAGCGCCTCCCACCTGCTTGGGGACCTGAGCTGGGCTCAGTCGGAACCTGAGCAATGCTCAGTCAGAAATGGTGACACCCATCGAACGGGCGGTGCCGGCCACGGATCTCATCGCCGCGTCGAGCGACGCGGCGGTCATCTCGGCGTGCTTCTTCTCGGCAATCTGCTTGACCTGGGCCTTGGTGATCTTGGCGATCGAGGTCAGAGGACCAGCATTGCCCGCGCCCTTTTCCAGGCCGGCGGCTTTACGGATCTGGGCCGACACTGGCGGCTGCTTCAGGATGAAGGTGAAGGTCTTGTCTTTATAGACGGTGATGACCACCGGGATGGTCTCGCCCTTCAAATTCGCTGTGGCGTCGTTGAATTGCTTCACAAACGCGGCGATGTTGATGCCCTTGGCGCCCAGGGCCGGACCTACCGGCGGCGCGGGCGTGGCACTACCACCTGGAATTACCAGGTTAATCATGCCGACGATTTCTTTAGCTTTAGCCATGGCTCGCTCACTGCGCTGGCACCGAAGGCCAGCTCCTCAAATTGGGGTCGCGGAGACTATTGCCCCGCTTGAAAAAGAAAGGGGGCAGTTTGCCGCCCTCGGAAAACACTCGAACGTGACTGCGGTCAGACCGCGGCTTCGACCTGCCAGACTTCCAGCCATACCGGGGTCTGCCGACCGAACACGGTAATGGTCACGCGCAATTCACCTTTGGCGGCGTTGATCTCAGCAACTACGCCTTCCATGCCAGCAAAGGTGCCTTCCTTGACCTTGACGCGGTCGTCGACCTTAAACGGGATCTGCACCAATTCGCGGCGCTGCTCGTCGGGCGATTGCGCCGTGGCAATGCGCACAATGCGTTCGGCTTCATCGGTGGTCAGAGAATCCGGATTGCGCGGATCAGCGCCAAGGAAACCGGTGACGCCGTCGATCGCGTTGATGGTCTCTAGGACATCCATGTCGATGTCCATCTCGACATAGATGTAGCCGGGGTACAGCTTGCGCTCGGTCGAGACCTTTTTGCCGCGCTTCACCTCGGTGATGCGTTCGGCCGGGATCAGGAGTTGACCGATTTTCTCGGACAGCTTCTTCGTCTTGAGATTGACCAAAATAAGATCGCGGACGGAATTTTCGCGGCCAGAAACCGCTTTCAGGACGTACCAGCGCATCAGATCTTGTCTCCCAGAGACAGCAGTTTGTCGAGCAGGGAGGCGTTGATCAGATCGACGCCCAGAATCACCAACGTCAGGATCGTGATCGCGACTGCGATCACGAGTGTCGCCTGAACCAAATGATTGGTCTTGGGCCATTCCACCTTGGTCATCTCTTGTTCGACTTCGATCAGGAAGTCCACCGCACGATGATGAAAGCCAATCGCAATCAGCCCGGAGATGATCGCGGCCACCGCTAACACGGCGTAGATGATGCCCAGCACCAATTGCGCCCGGGCACCGACGCCATCAGCCGCGAAATACGCGCCCAACCGGCCCCAGGCGCCGGTCCATCCGAGATCTACAGCGATCAGCGCACACAGAATGAAACCGGTCATGCGAATGACGCGGCCTTGAGGCCATCTATACATGCGCGCTTTCGAAAGAGAGGATGGCGTTGGACATGAGTTCAGTCATCCGAGAGGAATGGCACGGGAGGAGGGATTTGAACCCCCGACCGGTGGATTTGGAATCCACTGCTCTACCAGCTGAGCTACCCCCGTTTGTTTGGGGGGCTACGGCCCCCCAAGAACGCGCTTTGCGCTGCCCCCGTTTTGATGGGGAACGGCGAGAGCGCTGAAACAGTTCGCTACTTGCGCTTCTTTTCTTTGTGCAGGGTATGCTTGCGCAGGCGCGGGTTGTATTTCTTCAACTCGAGCTTGGGCGAAGTCTTGGCCCGGCTGGTGTAGTAGTTAATGTCGCCGGATTCGGCGCATACCATCATCACATGTTCACGTTTATCTTTGGCCATGACAGCAATCCTTCAGACAGAGCAGTTCGGAAACGACGTCTAGAGACGGCAAAGCCGGCGCAGGTCAGGAATGACCATGCGCCGGCACGCCGGCCAGCAAACTTTACTCAAGAATCTTGACGACCACGCCCGAGCCGACGGTGTGGCCACCTTCGCGGATGGCGAAGCGCAGCTTGTCTTCCATCGCGATCTTGTTGATCAGGGTGACGGTGATGCGGACGTTGTCGCCGGGCATCACGATCTCTTTATCCTTCGGCAGCTCGATCGAGCCGGTCACGTCGGTGGTGCGGAAGTAAAACTGCGGACGATAGCCGTTCTGGAATGGCGTCTTACGGCCGCCTTCATCGCCCTTGAGGATGTACACTTCGGCTTCGAACTTGGTGTGCACCTTCACCGACTTGGGTTTGCACAGCACCATGCCGCGCTCGACCTGCTCTTTGGCGATGCCGCGCATCAGGATGCCAGCATTGTCGCCCGCGACGGTGTTGTCCATTTCCTTGCGGAACATTTCGATGCCGGTGGCGACCGTCGCCAGCGGTTCGTCGCGCAGGCCGACGATTTCAAGCGGCTCGCCGAGCTTCAGCGCACCGCGTTCAACGCGCCCAGTCGCGACGGTGCCGCGGCCTTCGATCGAGAACACGTCTTCAACCGGCATCAGGAACGGCTTATCAGCTTCGCGGGCCGGTTCCGGGATGAACGCATCGAGTGCGGCAAGCAAGTCAATGATCGGCTTAGCGTCGGCACCCTTGGCGTCGGTGGCGGCCAATGCGGCATTGGAGCGGCCGCGGATGATCGGGGTGGTGTCGCCGGGGAAGCCGTATTTCTTCAGCAAATCGCGGATTTCTTCCTCGACCAGGTCGAGGAGATCGTTGTCGTCAACCAAGTCGATTTTGTTCAGGAACACCACCATGTGGTTCACGCCGACCTGGCGCGCCAAGAGCACGTGTTCTTTGGTCTGCGGCATCGGACCGTCGCCGGCCGATACCACCAGGATCGCGCCGTCCATCTGCGCGGCGCCGGTGATCATGTTCTTCACGAAGTCGGCGTGGCCCGGGCAGTCGACGTGTGCGTAATGACGCTTGTCGCTCGAATATTCGACGTGCGAGGCCGCGATGGTCACGGTCTTGTTGGCGTCACGGACGGTGCCGCCCTTGGTGATCTCGGCGTAGGTCCGCGGCGGGGTGGCCTTCGGATCGACCAGCGAGCACACGTGCACGAGCGC
>JBBROQ010000050.1:0-16181 GCA_038229115.1 Planctomycetota bacterium
AGGCATTGGGCCCCGACGGCCTCGCGCGCAGCGTGGTGATCGTCGCCACCAGCGACCGGCCGGCGGTCGAGCGCTTGGCTGCGGCCTACGCCGCGCATGCGGTGGCCGAACATTTCCGCGACGCGGGTTTGAGCGTCCTGCTGATGCTGGATTCGATTACGCGGCTGTGCCAGGCGCAGCGCGAGATCGGCCTGGCCGCGGGCGAACCGCCAGTGACCAAGGGCTATCCGCCGAGCGCATTCGCGATGTTGCCGCGTTTGTTAGAACGCGCCGGCACCGGCGTCGGTCCGCACGCCGGTGCGATCACCGCGTTTTACACCGTGCTGATCGAGGGCGATGACGAGAACGATCCGGTCGGCGACAACGTGCGCGCGATCCTCGACGGTCATCTTTTTTTAAGCCGGCGCATGGCCGGGCAGGCGATCTATCCGGCGATCGATCCGACTCAGTCGGTCAGCCGATTGTTGATCGACATCAGCACCGCCGCCGACTACCGCATGGCATTGGACGCGCGCGAACTGTGGAGCGAATTCGAGCGCGTGCGCGACTTGGTCGAGGTCGGCGCATATCGCGCCGGCGCTGATCCGCGCGTTGATCGCGCGTTGGCGGTTCGGCCGAAACTGTTGGAGTTCATTCGTCAGGGCATGGGCGAACACGTCACGCGCAGTGACAGCTTGGCGCGGTTGCGCGCCGCTCTTGGGCCGATTCCTGACGCGAATGGCAGGGCCGCGTAATGGCTGCCAAGGTCCGTTTCCAGATCGTGCTCAATGTGCACCGCGCCGAGGAAGACGCGGCCAAGCGTTCGCTCGGCCAGTTGGAATCTGCGCGCGTCGATTTGCTGCAGGCGATCCGCACGCGCGAACGCAACCTCACTGATGCCGCAGCCAGCACCGTCGACGTGCGCCAACGCGAACAGCTTGCACGGTTTTGGCCGGTAGCGCAGGCGCGCGTGCAGGCGGCGCTGAAGGCCTTGGCAGATCACGACACGCAGATCGCCGCGGCGCGCACGCGCTTGATCGCTGCGCATCGCCAAGTCGCTACCTTCGAACAATTGCAGACGCGCGATCGTCAGGCCGCGCGCGCGCTGAGCGATCGTCGCGAGGCGCGCGCCATGGATGAGTTCGCGCAGCGGCCGCGGTTGATGTCCACGCACGATAGGAACACGCCATGAACGGATTCGTCCGCACGCTTGCCTATGCCTGCGCGCTGTTGTTTCTGCTGTGCGCCAGTGCGGCCATCACGCTGTTGGTGATGGCCAAACAGGGACACGCGATTTCACCTGAAAAACTGCGCAGTTTCGTGCTGTCAGAGGAAGAACGCGCGTATCTGGCGCAGATGGGCAAGCGCGCACCCGAACCGGCCGAGGCCAAGCCAGTCACGCCAGACGCCGAGGAAGTGCTTGGCCATTTGGCGGAAATGGTCAACGCGGATCGCGCTGCAGGACTGGTCACGCAGCTGCGTCGGCAGAAAGAAAGTCTGGATGAAGAACGCGCGCATTTGGATCGGCAATGGGCGGATCTTCAGTTGGCGCGCGCCGACCTGGTGCGGGTGAAGGCGCAGCTCGACGGCCAAGCGCAGGGTCTGTCCAGCGCGGCGAAAGCGCAGGCCGACGAGCATGCGCGCTGGGCCGAAACGCAGGTGCAGGAAGCCAAGTCGGTGCAGGCGATGGACGCGGTGGAAAAGGCCCGTTACCGCGATCAGGCAAAACTTTTTGAAGCGATGAAAGACAACGCCTGGGCCAGTCTGCGCCGGATGGAACCGAAAGAGATCGCGCGCTATCTATCGTTGATGGATACGAAAAAGGCCGCGCGGATGTTGGTGTTGGCGCAGGCCGATGCCGAACTACCGACGATCGTCACCGCCATTCACCGCGAGATGCTGCGCCTGGATCCCGACGCACCCAGCGGCAGCCAACTGCAACGTCTGTCGAACCTGTACGCGCTGATGCCGGCTGAAAGCATCATGCCGTATCTGCGCACGTCATCTGCGGACGACGTTGCCGATTTGCTGATCACCATGGGCAAAAGCGGGCAGGAGAAAAAACGCGCCGAGATCCTGACTTGGCTGCGGGTCGAGGACGATCGCAAGGAACTCGACGTGCAGCGAGCACTCGCACAGCGCGGTGAAACGCTCGATGACGCCGGCAAGAAACCCGCGGCCAAACCATGAGCTCCGATATCCCGCGGTTATGCTTCGTGCCGCTTTGGTGCGACGTGTGCGTGAACGTCGTTGTCGGCCCCGACGTTTCCGGGGTATCTATCAGCACCGGAAGCCGCATCGGAAGCACGCATGGCTGAACATCAGGAAGCAAAAAAAGACGAGGCCAAGCCGGCAGATGGCGCCGCGGCCGCAGCGAAGCCAAAGAGCAAGCTGCCACTGGGCCCGATCCTGGCGGTAGTGTTGCTGATCGGCGGTGGCGTTGGCCTAGGCATGTTCCTCAAAGGCATGCTGTTGGGTGACAAGCCGATGTCGCAGGCCGAGAAGGAAAAGGCTGAAAAAACCGCCAAAGAAGCTGATCATCACGAAGAAAGCCTGCTGCATTCGGCGACCGAAGTGAACATGGGCGAGCTACTGTCGAACGTGCGCAATCAGGGCGGCCGCCGGTACATCAAGATGAACCTGTCGCTGTGGCTGAACAAAGAGGCAGCGGCGCCTTTCGCCGGCGGCGGTGGTGAACACGGCGGTGGCGGTGGCGGCGGTGATGAGATCAAGCGCATCCTGCAAGCGTCGCTTGAAGAACATCTGAAGGGCTACGACCTCGAAGAACTTACCGATCCCAATATCTATCGCACCCTCGACCGCGGCTTCCGGGCGCTGATCGAAAAGGATCTGCACGAACTGATCAGCACGCCCGCCGATAAGCCGCTCGTGTCGCGCGTGGTCATCACCAACCTGCTGGTGCAGTGACACCGCTGGTGCTGTGATGCAGAAAGGCAGCGACCATGGCCGATGAAGTGCTGTCCGCCGAAGAGCTTGATGCGCTGTTGGCGAACATGGATGGCGACGGGAAGAAGCGCGAAAAACGCATCTCCGAATATGATTTCGTTCGCCCGAATAAACTTTCGGGCGAGCAGCTGCGCTCGTTGCAGCGCATGCACGAGGCCCTGGCGCAGACCATGACCGCGGTGCTCAGCACCTATCTGCGCATCAATCTGGAAGTGACGATTGTGTCGCTGGGTGAGCTGACTTTCGAAGTGTTCCGCAATTCGCTGCCGAATCCGACCGTGATCAATGTGCTGTCGATCGCGCCGCTGTCGGAACGGGCGCTGGCGACCATGGACATGAAACTCGCGTTCAGCCTGATCGACCGCATGTTAGGCGGCCCGGGCAAGCCGCTCGATAAGGTGCGCGCGTTGACCACCATTGAACAAAGCGTTCTCGACAACGTGGTACGGCGGTTTCTGGATCAGTTGGCGGCGGGCTGGAAAGATCTGATCAACTTTTCGCCGGTGGTTGAATCGCGCGAGATGGATCCGCAGTTTGTGCAGGTGATCCCGTCGAGCGAGATGGTGTTGGTGGCGACGTTTTCGATCAGCGCGCCGGGCGAACTGGAACCAGGCGAGATGTGTTTCTGCATCCCGTTTATCTCAATCGATCAGGTGATGAGCCGGCTGTCGAACCAGTTCCGCTTTGCCGCGATGAAGCGCAAACAGACCCCAGAGCAGCGTCTGCACATCGATCGCGTGGTGCATGAAACCACGCTGCAGCTGCGGACCTTTTTGGGCACCACCGATCTGACCATCGGCGAGATCATGGCTATGCAGACCGGCGATGTGTTGGTCCTGAATCAGGCCACCGACGCTCAGGTCGAAGGCCATCTGGCCGGAAAACTGCGGCTGTTCGGCCGCCCTGGCCGCATCGGCAAGCACCTGGGCTTGGTGGTCGAACGGGTGCTGCCCGCCGGCCGCAGTCCGTTAGAAAAAAGCCTACTGGAGAAACCGCATGGCTGACGTCCCCGATCCTGCTGCCGCATCTGAATCCGGGGTCAAACCGGCGGAGTTCGCCGACCTGTCCGGCGTCGGCGGCGTTACGCCCGGGGTGCCCAACCTGGACCTGGTGCGCGACATTCAGGTCACGCTGACAGTTGAACTCGGCCGCACCGACATGCTGATTCAGGACGTGCTGGAACTCACTCCTGGCAAAGTCATCGAGCTGGATCGTCTGGCCGGCGAACCGCTTGATATCGTCATCAACGGCACGCTGCTGGCCAAAGGCGAAGTGGTGGTGGTCGACGAAAATTTCGGCATTCGCCTAACCGCAATTGTCGATCCGCGCGTGCGCGCCGCGGCGCTCAATCCAGACGATAAAAAGTAGACAATCGCGTCTTACATCTGACTCGCCGCAGCATGGGTTGAGGAACCGGCGTTTCAGGGGCATACTCACGGCGAGGTCGCACCGTGCCCACTCTGCATAAATTCAATTACGTCGCCCGAAACGCCCAGGGTCAGGAAGTGAAGGGCAGCCTGGACGCCGAAAACCGCGATGCGGTGGCGGCGCGGTTGCGTCAGCAGAACCAGACGTTGGTGAAAGCCGATGTGGTCGCCGAGGCCCGCGGCCTGTTCGGCAAAATCGCGCGCAAGGCCCCGGCGCGCGATCTGTGCCTCTTCACGCGGCAATTAGCGACCATGATTGCTGCCGGCATTCCACTGTTGGAATCGTTCGAAATTCTGGCCGAACAGACCTTGGAAACCAACAAGGGTTTCGGCATGGGCCTGCAGGAATGCGCCGACTATGTGCGCGGCGGCATGGAAATTTCCGAATCGATGGCGCGCTTCCCGCGCATCTTCCCCGAGATCTACATCAACATGGTCAAAGCCGGCGAGGCCTCGGGCCAGCTCGACGTGATCCTGAACCGCCTTGCGGACTTCCTGGAAGCGTCCGAAACATTGAAGAGCGAGATCAAATCAGCGATGACCTATCCGGTGATCTCGCTGTGTCTGATCTTCGGCATCACCGGCTATCTGCTGATCGGCGTGGTGCCGAAGTTTGAAAAAATGTTCACGTCTTTGCATGCGAAACTGCCGGCGATCACCGTGATCGTGCTGGCCGCATCGCAGTGGCTGACGCATAACCTGATCACGGTGTTCCTGATCATCGTCGCGACCATCGTCGGCTACATCATGGTGATGAAAACGCGCCAGGGCCGTCAGGTGCGCGACTTGCTGGTATTGAAGGCGCCGGTGTTTGGGCCGCTGTCGCAGAAGGTCGCGATCTCGCGCTTTGCGCGTACCTTCGGCACGTTGCTTTCTTCCGGTGTACCGCTGTTGGCGGCGCTAGAAATCGTCGCCTCGACTGCTGGCAACATCGTGATCGAAGACGTGCTGTTGAAGACCCGCGACACGGTGCGCAAAGGTGAAAGCATCACCAGCTATCTGCAAACCGCGTGGGTGTTCCCGCCGATGGTGGTGAAGATGATGGGCATCGGCGAAAAGTCCGGCGCACTTGAACAATTGCTGGGAAAAATCGCCGATTTTTATGATCAGCAGGTGCACGCGACTGTGAAGTCGCTGACCAGTTTGATCGAGCCGATCATGTTGGTGATCATGGGCACAGTGGTGGGCATCGTGGTGCTCGCGATCTTCTACCCGATTCTCGAATTGCAGAAGCAGCTGTCGTGAGTCGCGCGCGCGCTCGGCGCTGACGCCACCTATCGCGATGCTGTTCCGCACTTCGCGCGATGCCCTCGCCACGTCCTACGCAATGCAGGCCGAGCCGCCGAGCGGCCTGATCGCACAAGCTCGACAGGTGGCCCTGCTGCGGTTGCTGCTGTTGGCAATGGCACTGGGCATCGTGGTGTTCGCGTTCGATGGGCGGAAGACGGCGCTGGTCGATGGGGTGCTGTTGCGCCTCGCGTGGCTGTTCGCCGGCATTCTGAGCATCACCGCGCTGTTGGCGGTCGCGGTGCCGTGGGTGCGCCATCGCTGGCAACTGCTGCTGCATTTGGTGTTCGACCTGGGTTGGATCGGGTTGCTGGCGTGGCACACCGGCGGGGTCGCGTCACCGGCGGTGGCGCTGTTGTTTGCGGTGGTGTTGATCGGAAACATCGTGCTGCCGGGCATGGGCCGATTCCTGATGCCGGCCCTGGCCGCGTTGGTGATGGTCGGCAACGCTTCGCTGTATTTGGCCAAGCTGACGCCGTTCCCCGACGCGTGGTTGGCGCTGAATCCGGCGGTTGCGGACACGCATCGCATTGTGGGTACGGCAGCGGTGCAGGTGGCCGCGTTCTTCTTGGTCGATCTGCTGGCGCAGTTGCTGGCGCGGCGGCTGCATGAAGAACGGCTATTCACCGATCAGCTGCTCGACCAGCTCGGCGAAGGCGTGCTGGCGGTCGATCGCCACGGCCAGGTCGCGTATGTGAATGACGAGGCGGTACGCCTGCTTGGCCTCAGCGGTGTTGTTCAGGGTCGGCCATTGGCGCAGGTACTCACCGGGGCACTGGTGCCGGTGCGAGAACTTATCGAGACCGATCGCAGTCCGCTGCAGGAGCGCTTTGATGCTTCCAACGTGCACGGCGGCGTGCGCGGCCCAATCGGGTCCAGCGGTGAACGTCGGCATTTGGTGCTGCGCGTCACTGATTTGATCGGCCGCGGCGGCCGGCATTTGGGCCGCACGTTGTTGATCGCGGATGAAACGCGCCTGCGGCTGTTGGAGGACAACGCCCGCCGCGCTGAGCACCTGGCGTCTCTGGGCGAGATGGCCGCCGGCATCGCGCATGAAGTGCGCAACCCGCTGACCAGTTTGCGCGGTTGCGCGCAGGAACTGGCGGAGATCTGCGCGCGGTCCAGTTCGCCCGACGCCGCTGCGTTGGCCGGCATCATGATCAGCGAAGCCGATCGACTGGGCCGCATCGTCACCGACTTCCTGACCCTGTCGCGTCTGCGCGAACCGCAGCGGCAACCGTTGGCATTGGCGCCAGTGATCGACGAACTGGCCAGCCTTTGCCGTGCACGCCGCGATCTGCCACAGGGCTTGAAGTTGGTCCTGAACCTTGCTCCCGATTGCCCACCGATTGCCGCCGATCCTGACCAACTGCGGCAAGTGCTATCGAACCTCATCAACAACAGTTTGGACGCGGTGCTGCACGTGCCGTTCCCCAGTCTGACCATCGCCGCACGCCGCGCCGATCCGGACAATCCGCTCGGCGGCGAAGCCGTGGTCATCACCGTCGCCGACAATGGCGAAGGCATCTCGCTGGAATTACAGGAGCGCATTTTCACCCCATTTTTCAGCACCAAAAGCCAGGGTACCGGTTTGGGCCTAAGCCTGGTCAGCCGCATCGTGCGCGAACACGAAGGTGAACTGCACCTGGATAGCCGCCCCGGCATGGGCACCACCGTCACCGTACATCTGCCGCTGCATTCGCAGACGCGGGTGTATCGGCGGGCGTTGGGCGCGACGTGAAAACGTCTTCAGCAGTGCATTGACCTACGTCCGGTAAAACATAGTTTTACGCTATGCTCAAATCCATTACCAAGGTCGGCAATTCGCAGGGCATCATTTTCGATGCGGCGCTGCTCGAAATGGCGCACCTGAAGGCCGGCGACGAACTCAATTTGGAAGTCCATGCTGGCGGCACCATCACCCTGACGCCCATTCGGCCGAAGCCGTCGCGTGAAGAGGTCTCGCGCGTGATCGCCAAGACCATGAAGGACTATGCGCGCACGATGAAGAAACTGGCCTAGCAATGAGCCAGGTCGACGACTGCTATCACCTCATGGTCGAGATCGTGTTGGAAATCCACGCCGAAGGCTTGGCCCGCTTCGGTGGTTCCGACGGGGTGCGCGAACTGGCGCTGCTGGAATCAGCGGTGGCCGCGCCGCAGGCGACGTCTGGCGGCCGTTCGCCGTTTGCGGATCTGGCCGAACTGGCCGCGGCGTATTTGTATTATCTGTGCCGGAATCATCCGTTTATTGACGGCAACAAGCGTGCCGCCTTAGGCGCGTGCATCGTGTTTCTGCGCCTCAACGGCATCGAGCCCAGCACCGACTCACCGGCCTGGGAAGCGCTAACCCTGGATGTTGCGGCGTCGAAACTTGATCGGCCACAAGCGACCAAGCGTTTGCGGGCGCTCTTGAAAAAACCGCGCGCTGGCGACTAAAACCGCTAAAACCGTGCAGCCCGCTCAGCGAAAATGCTTCGACAACCGCGGCCCGTCCTGGCGTGCATAGGTGTTACCGCGCACGCCGTACAACTGTTCGCAGACGCGGTCTAATCGTTCATAGGCCATTGCGCAGATTGGCTGGCCGTCGCGCAAAATGAGGTCGTCCTGATGCGGACGTACTTCCAACACCGCTGGTGCGCCGCTGGCATGGCCGTCCAGGATGCCCCAGCCCGGATCGAAAAATCCCGCGTAATGCGCGCGGAATTCGCCGGCGGTGGGATCGAACGGCACCATCTCGCAGGCTAGGTCCGCCGGAACCACCACGCGTTCGCGCGTGGCCAAGATGTAGAAGCGGTCCTGTTCCAGAAACAGCATGCCCGACGGCGGACGCGCGACCGGCGCGAAAAATTCCGCGGGATCGTGACGGCCAAGCTCGGTCAGCACCAACGGCCGATGCGTACGCACCGCGACGAAACCAACCACGTCGCGGGCCAGATCCGCACTCATCACTAAGCGACCGTCGAACAAGCTGCTGTCGGGAGCGGGCGTGCCGTCAGCGTCGCGTAACAGCGGCTGTTGTTCATGGCGCGCGGCCAGCGCGGCGTGGTCCAGCACCTGCCGCGTGCGAAAGAAGATCGCTTGGTTCAGGCTAACGCCGGCTTCGGCCACCACGTTGAAACTGCGCGGGATCAGCTCCAACCACAATTCGCCGTGATAACCCGGCGGAATGCGGTCATACCGCGGACTGCCGTCGGCCAGCACGCGGGTCGCCAGATCGACTCGGCCGGTTGAGCTTTTGCCATTCGCATATGCGGCCAATCCGGGTGGCAGGGCGAACTGCTCGCGCAGGCGCACCAGGTACACTTGGTTGCGCGCTAGACTGGTCGGCCGCGACAGATCCAACCGCTCCAGGCCCAGGCGCTCGACCAGATCGCGCACGCGTTCGTCGCGGATCGGCAGGATCGATCCGGGCATGCGCCAGGCTTCGACGTCCAGGCACAGATCGATGCTGGCCGGTTGAATCTGCCCATCGGCGATACCGACGCTGGAGGACACATGGCCGGCGCCGACCAGGGCGCGCAGCCCGACGGTCTCAAAGGTGCCGGCGGCGGCCAGGATCGCAGCAGAAGTCTCTGACATGGGGGTTTCAGACTTGGCGTTTTCAGACATGGGCGCGGATGATGCGTTGGCGGTCAGCGGCGCCAGGGTCGACGGCAATCATGTGAACGGCTCGCAACGATTGGCGGCAAGTGTACGGAAATACCGTATTTTACCGGTGATATTGCATTCACGCGCGCGCGCTCCATGTTCCGGCCCATGACCGAGCACTTGACCCGTCGCGCTGTTCTGGTTGGCGGTGCCGCCCTGATCGTCGCGGCCTGCGCTCGACAAAGCCGAACAGGAACAGATTGCCGTATTCCACCCACAACGGCACTGCCGCCGGCACCCGAAGGACAGGGCCTATGGTACGACGTTGCCCCGGGCGAAACCCTGTCGCAGGTCAGCCACCGCAGCGGTGTCAGCATGGAAGGCATCGTGCGCGCCAACCATTTGACCTCGATCGAACTCAGCGCTGGTCAGCGCCTGTGGCTACCGGAAGTCACCGCACTGGCCCCTGGCAGCGCCGCAAAATCGCCGATCGCCGAATTGCCGCCGGAAACGCCCGCGCCGCGCGGTGGCTATGAAGTGGTCCCGCGCTCGTCCTGGACGCAGCGCCCGGTAGGCCGCAACAACAACCCGATGAACGGGGTGCTGCGCATCACCATCCATCACACCGATGAGCATGCCGGCACCGCCGGTCTGCCCGAAACCGAAGTGATCTCGCGCATTGAGCGCTATCACCGCGACGAGCGCAAATGGGCCGCGATCGGCTATCACTATTTAGTTGGTAAAGGTGGGCACGTGTACGAAGGCCGCCCAGTGCAATTCCAGGGCGCGCATGTGTCGGGCGCGAACGAACATAACCTGGGCATTTCGATGATCGGTGACTTCAATCGCGTGTTGCCTAACCCGACGCAATTGGCCGCATTGAAGGCGTTTCTGGATGCGCAGCGCACGCGCTTCGAAGTGCCGCGCAATCGCGTCTACGGCCACCGCGATTTAGGCGCATCGATTTGTCCCGGCGATGCGCTGTATGCGTGGGTGAAGAAATATCGCGCTGCGGCGGTCTGAGCGCTCAGCGCTTGTTCAGTCCGCTGCGCTGAGCGCTCACCGCTCGATGAAATCCAAGTCTTTCCCAAACGTTTCGCGCAGCAGCCACACGCCAACGCCGCCTAACACCAGGGTCGCCATTCCGATGGCCATTGCCGCGTGCAGACTGCCCAGCGCCGGTTCGATCGCGCGATAGCCCAACGTGATCGGGATCAGCGCGCCGCGCGCGAGATTCGGCACGATGGTCGCCACCGTCGCGCGCAGATTGGTGCCGAACTGTTCGGCGGCGATGGTCACGAACACTGCCCAATAACCGACACCGACGCCCAGCAAACCGCACAGCGTCAGCACGGTGGTACGCGACGGATGCTGCATGGTGACATATGTCAGCACCAAAACCGCAGTCAGCGTAAGAAACAACGCCACAACTTTGCGCCGGCTGCCCAACCATTGGCTCATGAACCCACTGCCCAGATCGCCAAAAATCAAACCGACATAGCACCACATCAGCGCGTCGCCGGGGGTGATGGTGCTCGCATCAGGCGACCCCAACGCGCGCGCGAACTCCGGCGCAAACGACACCAAAATGCCGACCACGAACCAGGTCGGCATGCCGATTAACACGCAGGCAGTGAAGCGACCGACGCGCTCCCACGAACTGAACAGCAGACGCAGACTGCCGCGGTTGCTCAAACGCCGAGTTTCTTCGAACAGCCGCGATTCCCGGATCGACACGCGCAGCAACAGCAGCGCTAGGCCCATTAGTCCGCCAACCCAGTACGCCACCTGCCAAGCGTGCTGCAGGCCCAATCCCGGCAGTCGCGCTAACAGCCACGGCGCCACATCTTTCGCCACCAGATTCGCCGCCACCGCGCCGGCCACGCCGATGCCCGCAATCAATGTGGTCGCATAGCCACGCAGCTTGGGCGAAGTGATTTCGCTCATCAGCGTCACCGCCGCGCCCAATTCGCCGGCCAAACCTAACCCAGCGATAAAGCGCAGTCCGGCATATTGCCCAACCGTGGCCACATGCGCGTTGGCGATATTGGCCAGCGAATAGGTCAGGATCGAACCGAACAGCACCGCTTTGCGCCCGCGCCGATCGCCCATCACGCCCCACAGTACGCCGCCCACCAACATTCCGCCCATCTGCCAATTCAGGAGCGTCAGCCCGACCTGTTTCACCGCGTCGGCCGGCACCCCGATGGCCAGTAAACTCGGAATGCGCACCACGCCGAATAGCACGATGTCATAGATATCGACGAAATAACCCAGGATGCACACGATCAAAGCCAGCGACCAGAAATGTGGCGCGGCGGTCGGCGATTCCGAGGATGAATCTATCATAGGCGGCGCACGATCAGCGGCTGGACTTCTTCCGCAACCCGCCGCAACCCGCTCGAAGCATGGGCCGCATTAGTGAATGGCCCCGGGCAGTTTGGATTGCTAGGGCAAGACTCGATGAACTTACGGTGCTCGCATCATGGGTCCGCACGCGGCAAAGCCTTGGCCTAACGAAGGTCCAGTACCAGCGCACTCCGCGCCGCGCATTCATGCGCACTCGTCCGTTCGCTCATCGGCTCTTCATGGAACGGTGGAACTTCCGTACCACTCCACTTCCGCCCCTGCCCATCTTTCCAGGAACACGTCATGCCCAGAGCATTCGGGTCGTTGCCACTATCCCTCATCCTGCTCGGTTTGGCTCACGCCGCCGGCGCTGCGACCGCGACGAATGATACCGTCGCCGTGACCACCAGCACGGAAAGCGCGATCAATGTGCTGACGAATGATCTGCCTGCTGGGCAGATTGCGGTGATCAGTGCCACGCAGCCGGCGCACGGCCGGGTGCTGCAACAGAATGGCGGCGTACGGTATCTGCCGACGGCCGGATATACCGGTGCCGATACGTTCAATTACACCATTCGCGAAGGCATGACCATTGGTGCGGTCGGGCGTCTGCCGTTGGCCACGTTTGGCACCGGTGCCAGCGCGGTGCCAGTGATGTCGAGCGGTTTCGGTTCGGCCCTGGCGCTAGTTCCAGGTTCCATCACTGATTATTATATCATGACCGATCGCGGCCCGAATGCGGGCGGCATCGGCACCAACAAAGTATTTCCGGTTCCCAATTTCGCGCCGCAGATCGCGCGCGTGACGCCAAATAATTCCTCGATCGGCGGCTACAGGGTTGTCAGCATTATCACCCTGAAACGTGCGGCCGGAGCGCCCGCGAATGCGTTTGGTGCCAATACCCTCACCGGTCTGCCGAATTCGTTCAATCCCACCACCGGCATCGCGGTTGCGGCCGGCGGCGCGGCAATCACGCCGGGCACTGATGATTACGGTATCGATAGCGAAGGTTTGGTCGCACTGGCCGACGGTACTTTCTGGGTCTCGGATGAATACGGCCCGTATATCAGCCATTTCAGCGCCACCGGCGTCGAATTGGAACGCATCGCGCCGTCCAGTCTGAATATTTCCACCGTGGTCGGCCATAGCACCCACAGCCTGCCGTCAGTGCTGAAGAAACGTTTCGAGAACAAAGGTATGGAAGGGCTGACGGTCACCCCCGACGGCACCAAACTGGTCGGCATCATGCAGTCGCCCTTGGACAATCTCACCACCGGCGCCGCCGATGTGAAAAAGGGCGTCGTCAATCGCATCGTGGTTTATGATCTGGCCACCGGCGTGACGCAGCAATATGCGTATTTGTTGGAACGTACGGCGTCTGGCGTCCCCAATACCACCGTCAGCGAAATCGCCGCGATCACCAACACCAAGTTCCTGGTCGATGAACGCGACAGCAAATTCCCCAACGATACGTCATCAAACGGCGCTTCGATCTTCAAGCGCGTGTACGAGATCGATATCACCGCGGCCACCGATCTCAGCGATGGCGCCAGCAATGCCACCGACGGCGCGGCAGGTAAATTGTTCACCGGCGGCAAGACCCTGGAAGACATCACCTATCCAACCGCCAGCGCCAATCTGACCACGGCTGCGGTCAGCGCGACGTTGGTGGCGGCCAGTGTGCAACCGACGACGAAACGTCTGGTGGTCGATCTGCTGACCATCGGCAACGCCTATGCATATGACCATGACAAAATCGAAGGTCTCGCCGTTATCAGCACCACCACCGATCCGACATTTGGCACGGTGGCCGCAAAGATCGCGATTTCCAATGACGATGATTTCGGCGTCACTGACGCCAGCCCGGCGGCCGATACGCCGGCAGCGAAAGTCACACCACAGGGCGTGACCGATTTCAATGAGATCATGACCATTGATCTCACCAACACCGCCACGGCGACCGCCGCGGTCGCTATCACGGTAGGCCCAACCGCATCATACCTGATCCCCAGCGCCTCCGGCGTCACGACCAAGGCGTTGTTCACCGTCGGTGATTCAGTGAATACCAAACCGGATGGATTCACACCCTATCGCATGGCTGGCATCCCTGACGGTCTTGGCGCCTTCGATAATGGCGACGGCACGTTCACGATGCTGATGAATCATGAACTTGGCACCGCGGGTACGCCTGCGGTGGCGGTTGGCGTTGCGCGAGCACACGGCAGCGCGGGCGCGTTTGTATCGAAGTGGACCATCAACAAGACCACTTTGGCGGTGACGAAGATCGAAGACCTGACCAGCAGCCCAACGAATGTATTCACGTGGAATGGTACGGCGTACAACGCCGGCGGCACCTCGGCCTGGAATCGATTCTGTTCAGCCGATCTGCCGGCGGTGTCTGCGTACCTGAATGGTACGAAGGGTACTTCTGAGCGCATCTTTATGGATGGCGAAGAGAGCGGCGCCGAAGCCCGCGGTTTCGCGCATATCGTCACCGGCCCGAACGCCGGGAAGAGCTATGAGTTGCCGTATATCGGCAAACATTCGCATGAGAATGTGGTGGCGAATCCGTTCGCGCAGGACACCACTATCGTTGCGACCACGGATGATAGCTCGCCTGGCCAAGTCTATATCTATGTCGGTCAGAAACGTGCGGCCGGTACCGAGATCGAAAAGGCCGGCCTAGTCGGCGGCAATTTGTACGGCGTGAAAGTCACCGGTTTCCCATTGGAAGATCGCGCTGCGCCGTTCGGTGGCTTGGCGAAGAATGCATCGTTGCCGTTCACCCTTGCGAATCTGGGTGACGTCTCGGCCAAAACCGGCGCGGTACAACAGACCGAGAGCGTGACCGCCGGCATCACCGAATTCCTGCGTCCGGAAGATTCGTGCTGGGACCCGGTGAACCCAAAGAATCTCTACTTCGTCACCACCGATCAGGCGGATGAGATCAAGAATGGTCTGGCGCTGGGTACGAAGGTCGGCCGCAGCCGCTTGTGGAAACTGGCGTTCACCAATCTCGCTACGCCGGAACTCGGTGGTCAATTAACGATGCTGGTCGACGGCAGCGAAGATCCGGGCGCGCAGATGTTCGACAATCTCACGGTCGATACGCAGGGGCGGATCGTGTTGTGCGAAGATATCGGTGGCTTCCCCGCTTCGGGCAAGGTCTGGGTCTATTCGATCGCCAACAAGACGCTGACGACTATCGCCAAACATGACCCAGCCAAATTCGGCGATCGTATCGCCGGTGTGACCACGTTGCCAACCGCGCCGTTTACCAACGATGAAGAAACCTCCGGCGTGATGGATGCTGCCGCGATCCTGGGCACTGGCTGGTACCTGATTGATGTGCAGGCGCATTATGCCACCGACAGCGAATTGGTCGAAGGTGGGCAATTGCTGGCGATGTTTGTTCCGGCCTCGGTCGGTGCCGCTCCGCCGGTGATCGCGCCACCGGTGGTGGTACCGCCCGCGGTCGAAACTCCGGCGCGCAATGGTTCTTGCGGAATCGGTACGGGCATCGGTCTGCTGAGCCTGCTCGGTCTGCTGTTGGGACTGCGCGCGCGTCTGCGCCGCTGAGTTTCGCTCCCCGACCGCGCATCGCTGTGCCGTCGGGTATTGTTATCGAGGTGTCAGCACGAGGCCTATCTCAATCGAGATAGGCCTCGTGGTTTTTCACTGGCCACATACTGCGGGTCCACACCAATCATCATGCGAAGATCATCGATAATAACGAATCGACTTGATGAGGATGGGTCTGGTCGACATTCGATTGCCATTGCACGCCATCTCGACTAAGGCTATCACCTCACCCGTCGGAGGCTCAAACATGAATGAATGGTGGCATTCCCTGCCAGCGGATCTGGCGGTGTTTTATGGCATCGCCTTCATTGCAACGGGCGCACTGTTTTTGGAATTTGCGCTGAGCATGATCACTGGCGGCGCGCACGATTTGTCCGTTGGCGATCTGGATGCCGGCGGCGCTGGCGCGCATCCAGCCGGATTGAGCGTGCTGTCGGTGCGCTCGGTCTCGGCCTTCGCGGTCGGCTTCGGTTGGACCGGTGTCGCGGCGTTGCGCGCGGGATGGTCCACTGCTCTGGCAGCAATTGCCGCGGCGATCGTCGGCACGATGTTTCTGTATGGCGTTTATTATCTGATGCGGGCGATGATGCGCTTGGGTAGCAGCGGCTCGCTGGATTATCGCAATGCCATCGGACAGACCGGCACCGTCTATATCGCCATTCCTGCCGCACTCGCCGGCAGCGGCGAGATCGAAGTGCAGATCCAAGGCCGACTGTGCATGGCCACCGCGGTCACGCGCGGAGCGGTGGCATTGACCACGCAAACCCGGGTGCGCGTGATTGAAGTATTGGATCGTGGCACGTTGATCGTCGATGTCCTTTCCTGAGCACGCTGCATTCGTATGGCTGGCGACTTGAATGTCATTCATAAACATTTTCATCACGTACCTCATCACGACGAAAGAACTTTATGGAAATTCTCATTATCATCGCCGCCGCGGCCCTCGTTTTCTTCGTCGTGGTCGTGTGGCTGGCCTCGCGCTATCGCCGTTGTCCGTCGG
>JBBROQ010000051.1:0-16110 GCA_038229115.1 Planctomycetota bacterium
AGATCATGCGCGGATTGGCGATGGGAATGGCTGGCCGCGGATCCTGCCCCCGGTAGTCGAAGGCGATTGGTCCGGTCCAAACCACGTTGGTATCGGGATAGTTGGTATCGGGAGTATTCCACAGCGCGTAGCCCATGTCGGGAGGGCGCTTGTCATTATTATTCTTAATGTTCCCGAATACCTTCCGCTGTTCAATTTCCTCAGAGTTCGCGCCGTGATCATGGCCGAGGATCGGACCAACCGTCCATGGGAAAACGTCATGATTGGTGGGAAGCGCCGGACTTCCATCCGGGTAATTCATGGCTTTTAAGAAAAGCAGAAAGATTTCGGGATTACGGAAGGAGGGCTGATCGCGATCGGTGAAGGCAAAGTCCTGCCATCTGGGTTGATCGTTCCCATACATTACTGCCGCGGTAAATGAGTTGGGACTGGGAGTGTCAAAGGCCGACTTGCTCGCTTCGGGGCGTGAATGTGGATAGCGACTGGCATCCACCGGAGCGCTGGGTGCGGTTTCGCAATCAACATATGACATCCAATCAGCCGACCACACCACGATTTCACGGCAGCGCTCTGCCGCAGCAAAACGATTGGTTAGGTTGAAGTGATCGGGATCACCGTGAATTGCCGACCAATTGACCGGTTTTCCATTCCCGTAATCGACGTCCCCATTCATGCCAATAGTGCCTGATGGTACCGGCATTCCATTGGTGATCGCCCGCGCCGCCACGGGGCGCCATTGGGTTGCGACCACGCCATTAACATATTGATAATCCGGCGTCGACGGGTCGCTGACCGGGATGTTTATATCGCCTGCAGTAAGCGCGATAACGCCAGATAGTTTCGGCAGGGCGGTGGTTGGAAACAAATCCCACTGCAACAAAGGGTGGTCCGTAAATAGCGCCCGATTGAGCGGCCTTGGCGCGCTCCAGTCGTAAGGATTCTCTGCCGCATACTGCATCGCGACCTTCAGACAGGTCTCATGCCAGTTGACGATCATATCATGGGTTACGAAACAGTGGCCCGCCCAACGCGCGTCACCGAAATTGGGATTTCCAGGCTGTTTGTAGGGGTGAGCAGTGTCCACCGTAGCCCAATTCAGGATCGCTGGATCGACCGTGGCCAGTGCCAGGGGCTGCGAGCCGAAGTCCCAGAGCGCCTGTAGGGAAAAGGGCGATGGAACCCCCATCCGACCCTGCACCATGCCGGGTTCATTAACGGATGTTGGGACGGCGGGATCCCAGCGATCATCGCCGGGAATGGGGATGCCCAAGCGCAAGCCCGGGTGGGCGGGCGTTTTCAGCAGAGTCACGTGGTCCATAAGGACCTCAAATTGATTCTTTTCCGCTACATAGTCGCCTATTTTATAGCCGAATATGCTAAAAGTATTGTACCCCGGAATGTCACGCTTTTCCTCCATCTTTTCGCGAGCTTCCAGGCTGTAATGTTTTGTCAGGCATAGGCCGGCATGGGCAAGGAATCGCAATGCCAGGAGGTGAGCCGGCGTGGCGGCGGCACGATCGATCTCTTCGCGGGTCGGGTGTCCCAGGATGAAGCTGCTCGGCAGACCTTTCCTTTGGGCATACCAAAGGGCCAGCGCCACATACCCCTTCGCCGTAACCCAGCCAGGAATGCCGTTAGCGCCCCCAGTGCGGCCCATGTTAGCAAGTGGACGTTCCACGTTTTCTTGGAAGTCCTGCATGTAGCCGCTGGTCGCCAAGTAGCCCGAGCCGTTGCGGACACCTGGCCAGGGAGTGCCGCTTTGGCCCGTTCTGTAAGTAACTGTTACCGGTGGCACCGAGGCCGTCGTAAGGGTGCTTCCATCCCAGTCTTTGTTGAGAGTGAGAGTGTCATTGAAGTAATAACGGTCTTTATTCCCATCCGCGTCCGGAGCTGGGTCTTTTTCCGCGACAGAGTTCTGGGTAAGCGTAAAATCAGAAAAATCGTGATGCAGGAGCTCAAACATGTCGGGGTCTCCTGACATGGCACCTTCGGCGCAGAGTGGCGGCACCGGAATTACGCGGTTATCGTCCGAATTAGGCTGGATTTGGGCGGTGATCAGACCTTGGGGCTGAGAAGGATAGGTGGCCCGATACGGCCAAGCCTTCATGGGCAGGCAGGGCAGCGCGTTTTGTTGGGCCCCGCCGACAATGCCGATAATCATGCGCTGAGAATCGATCGGAGAGAGTGGTTTAGCGGTGGTGCCATCACGTGCGCCAACGGCGACAATGCGCGGATTCGAGTAGTAGACGTTGCCGCCCTGGTCGAGCAGGGTGCGGATTTCATTATTGGGGGAGTCGAGACGATAGGCGATATCCCGCGGGATCGGCATGAACCCGGCATTCATAGCGCTTGCTTTGATCTCAAGATCGGGCGACATCGCCCGATAGCCGGATGAGGTATCCCAGGGCTGGTTGGCCTCGGGCTGATAATTGTTGGTGGTCGGAGTGGCCATGAATCGTTCGATCAACTCCATGGCCATGGTGCCGGCATATAATTGATAGCGCGCTTGTTGATGCGCACGCAGGGCAATCGGCAGGAATAGCGCGATGGTGAGGATGCCGATGGCGATAATGCCAATCGAGAAGGCGACCTCGACCAGAGTGAACGCGCCAATGTGTTTCCGATAACGCCGCATGTTCATGGAAGCACTATCTGAGCATTTGCGGCGATGCCATTGCGGTAGATCGCTACCGCCGAGCCGATGGCTGCATGTTTCACCCGTACGATAAGGGCAGAACAAACCGGGCTGGGCTGGAGCGCCGGCAGCGGTAGGGAAAAATTAAAATAGCCATTGTCCGGTGACCGTTCACCCGGCCGTGCGGCCTGGCCGGCGGTGCCGATACCGATGGCTTGCTGATCGCTTGGCAGTTGGATGGGCGCGCCGTCACCGAAGCGATAAAACCAGCCGATACGGCCCACCAGGGGTTCGGGAACGCCGGCGCCGGTAGCGGTCAGAATTTCGATGCTGCCGGGAATCGGCAGGCGCAGTATTGGGGTCTTATTGGGATCGAGGGGATTGATATCAATAGCGGCGTCGTTGACCTTGGTTCCCTTGAGCATGGCAATAAAGCGATCGCCGCCTTCCTGCACCACCATCACTCCAAAATGAGCCACGTTGGTCGCATCAATTGGACAAGGTCCGCGTTTTGCCTGGCCGCGCGCCATGGCGCTGACCCGCTCAATATTCGCGACGAATTGATTCAGCGCCCCGCGTTGCGCCGCGGCCATCGCCGCCGGCACGGTCAGAGTACCAAGGATGATGAGGATGCTGATCACCCCAAGCAATTCGATCAGGGTAAATGCGCTTCGATCAGTGGATAACGATGGGCGACGGTTCATTAGTAGCTCGGCTTCATGCATGAGGGTCAGCGGGTTACTTGGGCAGGTGCCAAACGCCGGCTGCATCCCGTTCAAGACGGATGGAAAAGCTGCGTCGGAAGGTCAATGTGGTCGAATGTCCTGCTGCAGGCGTGGTTTGACCGGACTTCTGCGCCGCCGGCGAAGAGGTGAGGCCGATGCCGTTGGGCATCCCGGATTGGGCGGCCAGCGCGTGCTTGGCGCTTGGTGCAGCGATGGGGATAGACAGTTCAAAGCGATATGTGCCGCTAGCGGCAAGCACTGCGGTCCACCCAGGTTCGCCCGAATGTTGCATGGGCGGGGTGACGAAACGGCTGACGGCTACGCTGGTGAGCTCGTATGCACGAGCCGTGGCCAGGTTTGGGTCGAGTAACTCAGTGGCGATGGCGCGGTCGGCCAACCCCGCAGCGAAGGCCGTGTTTGCGTCGGCCAGGGTTGGAGCGTTGGTGCTGCCACAACCCACCGCGAAGACCGTAAATAGGCCAAGGGCGCTAAGGCCCGCGTAAGGTCCGCGCCTAGTCCATAAAACACCGAACGATACCGGCTTAAAACACATGTTATAACGATGTAACAAGCGCATGCCTATGGACGGACGGCAGGTGGCCAACCGGACAATGACTATGAAGTCCTGCCACTAAAAGAGCGTTCAGTGTGTGCCTCACTGCACCTCGGATTTTGCAGGGCAAACGTGGCACCATGCCGTGCTGCAGGACGTGGCGACCTGCCCAGGGTTGCGGTGGTCAGCCTCGGCCCACGTTCCCGGCATGAACACTTCCGCCGCGGCCCAGCACCTGGGCGAGCATCTTGATCATCTGGCCGCGGGTTTCTCGCTGCTGCATCTGGCCAGCAGTGCGCCAGAGCGGGTGGCGAGTTGGGACGCGATCGTGCTGACCGCGGCGAGTCCGCAGCAGGCTGAATTGTATCGGCTGCAATTGCAGCTCGCTCGGCAGCGCGGGCGCATCGCGGCGCGCACGTTGACCTTGGTCGCGCCAGATCCCGATGGCAAACGCATCGGCAGCGGCGGCGCGACCCTCAGCGCGCTGCGGTTGTTAGAGACCACGCATCCCGGCCGCGATTGGCCGCGGCGACGGGTGCTGCTGATCCACGCTGGCGGCGACAGTCGGCGCGTGCCGTGGGCGAATGTGATCGGTAAATTATTTATTCCGCTGCCGCTGTTGGCCGATGCGGAACAGATGCCGACGTTGTTCGATCATCTGTTGGCGTTGGCAGCGCATGCGGCATTGGCGCTGACGCATGGCGGACTGCTGACGCTTACCGGCGATGTGCTGCCGCTGTTCAATGTCGCGCGGCTGTATGCGGACGGAGCGGCCAGCGACGGCGGCGTGGTCGTTACTGCGCCGGTGCCGTTGAACATCGCGGGGCGTCACGGCGTCATCATCGCTGACGGCGCTGGCGGCGTGCGCGACTTGCTGCAGAAACCGTCGCCAGCTGAGGTGATCGCGGCCGGCGCGCTGGTCGGCGGCGCGGCGCTGTTGGACACCGGCGTGTATGCCTTCCACGGCGCGGCGTTCGCCGGGTTAATGGCGTTGGCCACCGATGCGATTGACCCGATGGCCGAGCTGCTGCGCGATGGCCGCGAATGCAGCCTGTATGAGGAAATCGCCGCCGCGTTGGTGCCCGCACGACACGTGTGGTTGGCGACCCGGCCGTTGGGCGCGCGATTGATCGCGGCGATCGGCGCGTGCCGCCTGCGCGAACATCGCGATCCCGGATTCCGCTTTGTGCATCTGGGCACCACCGGCGAAGTCCTCGATCATTTGTCGGCAACCTGGCAGGGCCGCATGGAACGCCGAATCCTGGCCGAATGCGGCGCCGCGGTGGACGAAAGCGCGGTGATTGGCGCCAGCCAACTGGCGCCCGGCACCGGCGTTGGCCGCGGATCGTTGGTGGTCGCCAGTCGTTTGGGCGATGCGGTGCGCATCGGTTCGCGCTGTGTGGTGTTGGGCCTAGAGGCCGAAGACGAACCGCTGCGTCTGCCCGATCATTGCTGCCTGTGGCAGATTCCGCTGGCAGGGGGACAAGTCGCGACGGTGTGCTGTGGCGTCGACGACAATCCCAAAGACGAGCTGAAAACGGCAACGTTTCTCAATCGTTCATTCACGAGCTGGCTGAGCAGCCACGGCGTCAGCGCTGACGAAGTGTGGGCCGCAGGCGAGTCGCGGACGCTGTGGACCGCGCGCTTATTCCCGGCGCAGGCGCGGCCGGCGAACTTGGGTTTGGTTGCGTGGATGCTTGCCCCGGGCGCCGGACCTTTCGCGCCGGAGGCGCGGGAAAACCAGGCCCAAAACCTGCACATGTGGCGCAGCGCCGAACGCCACAGTTTCGCGTCGCTGCATCGCGTAATGGATCCCGCGGCGGTGTTGGCGCGTCAAGAAACCGTGACCGCGCGGTTGGTGCTGCGGCAGGTACTGCGCTCGCTCGACGGCGCGCTGGATCGCAATCTCGCGGCGTTGGCTGAGCAGTTGGCGCTGCCCGGTGAACGTGCGCGCTTGGCCGCACTTGGCGATGCGGTGCCCGAACCGCAGGCCGGCAGCAGCGGCGCGGTCGCCGTCCCGGCCAGCCGGCTGCATCAGATCCGCGCCGATTTGTACGCCGCCGGCAGCGAGCGCGGCAGTGCGTTGGCCGTCGCCGCCGAACATCACGCCGCGCGTGCGTTCAATGCGGTGCAGGACGAAGTTGCGCGCGCGATCGCCGCGCCGCTAGCGCTCGCCGGCACGGTGTCTGGCGTGCGCGCGGGCGAACGCGCGCGCAGCGAATTGCCGGTGCGCTTCGACCTTGCCGGCGGCTGGAGCGACACGCCGCCGTACTGCCTCGAACATCCGGCGCGGGTGGTGAACTTCGCCATGCGCCTCGACGGCGAACTGCCGATCGGGGCCGAAGTCGAAGCGCTCGACGCCCCGCGTTGGGAACTCTTTTTAGATGGCCGCGGCTCGACCGTCATCACCGACACCGCGTTCCTGGGCCGCCCGGCGGATCTCGCGGATCCGTACATTCTGCTGACCACGGCGTTGGCGATCAGCGGCTATGGCGACGCCAACGGCATCACCCAGGGCGTGCGCTTGCGCACCTGGTCACGGGTGCCGAAGGGCAGCGGCCTAGGCGCTAGCAGCATCCTTGGCGCGGCGGTGTTGGCCGCGTTGCAGCGCCTCGCCGGTCGCGCCGCTGATCCGCACACGGTCAGCGATTTGGTGTTGGTGTTAGAGCAGCGCATGACCACCGGCGGTGGTTGGCAGGATCAGATCGGCGGGCTGTTCCCCGGCGTAAAGTTGATCGAAAGCGCGCCGGTGCGGCCGCTGAAACTGCGCATCGAACCAGTACCGCTAATGCCGGCGGTGCAGGCCGAATTCGAGAGCCGATTGGTGGTGGTGTTCACCGGCCAAGAACGCTTGGCGAAGAACGTCCTGCAATTGGTGGTGAAGCGCTATCTGCAACGCGATCGCCGGATTTTACAGTCGATCCGCGAGCTGGTGGTGCTGGCCGATGACGTGCAGCGCGCGCTGGCGCTTGGCGATCTGGATGGCGTCGGCGCAATTTTGGGCGAGGTCTGGCAAGCGCATCAGCAGTTGGATCCGCATTGCAGCAACCCGACCGTCGACGCGATGCTGCGCGCGGTCGCCGATCTGGCGGTCGGGGCGAAACTCGCCGGCGCCGGCGGCGGCGGTTTCATGGGCGTGCTGGCGAAGGACGCGGCCGCTGCGGCCCGAATCGCGCAGGTGCTGCCAGCCAGTTTCCCTGGTGCCCGTGTTTATCCGTGGTCGCTGTGGCTCGGTTGAAGGCGTAGCGCCTACGGCGTCAGGGTCGTTCGATCAGGCCGCACCCACACCGACCACCACAACGAGTCCGGTTGCAGGCGGCGGAAATGTGCCTGCACATAGTCGGCGTACAGCTGCCACTTCAGCGGCCCGCTGTCCTCCATCATCGGATATTTCGGCACCATCACGATAGTCGCGTCGGTCAATAGTTCGGCCGGCGCGGGCGCGGTTTTCACCGACACATTGCGGCCAAAATGCCAATACAGCACATCGTGTTTTGGGCTTTGCAGGCCCAGCGCGAACGGGAACGGATTGGCCGCGTCCAGATTGACCACCACGTCATTCGTCTGCACGCCAATGCGCTCGCGCAGTTGATGTATGCCATCGCGGAAAATCAGCAGCCAGGCATTCGACAGCGCTAAGTGCGGGCTCTGGTTCAGATGGTTGACCAAGCGCAGCATGTCCGGCCGCGACTGCGCGCCGAACACCCAGTCGTAATGCTGCCAGGGTTTCGCGTCGACGCTGTCATTCGCCAACGCGGGGCCGCTGACATCGATGCCTTGATGCCGCGCGGCTTTCGCCAACGGCAGCGCCATGCGCCCGATTGCGACCGACAGCACCAACGCTGCGAGAACCGTCACGGCCGAGCTAACACCGCTGTTTTTACCGTCGTTTACGCTGTCGGCTGGTGCGGGCCGCACCACCGCTGCCAGCAGCACCAGCAGCACCACCGCATACACCGGGCTGCTGAACTCGGTGCCGTTCATCGCTGACAATCCGGTACCGATGCCCAGCAGCGCCAACGCTGCCACCGGCGCGACCGGCACCCGCGCCAACCATGTCCGCGGACCCGGCGTGCGCAGTTTCGCCCACGCCATCGCGGTAAACGCGACCAGCAGTGCCAGTTGCAGTACGTCGGTTTTCTTCAGCTGTTCCGCGACCATGCCGACCAGCGAGCCGCTTTTGCTGTGCGAGACGAAGCGTAGGTCGGCGAGGTATTCGCCCAGGTGCGCGTGCGACCACCCCAGCCCCAGGACGACCGCGACCAACGCGCCCGCCGCGACCAACGCCAAGCCCATTACGGTTACGCCGGTGCCCAGCACCAACCCGAGCCCGAGCAGCGCCAGCGCCGCGGCGACATAGGTAATCTTAAAGCCGAACAGCACGCCGATGAGCACGCCCGAGACGGCGCTCTCAGTCGAGCTCTGCGCCCGCGTCAGCTTCGTGCGCGCCGGCACCAACACCTGAAACGCGATCAGGAAAAATAGCCCCCACGACGCGCGGCTATATTGCCCGCCCAGCGAAATCCCTTCGGCCCCGTCCGAGCCGAAAATGGTCACGGTCAACAGATGCAGCGGTAAAAGCAGGGCCGCCAGCACTGCCAGCACCGGCGGCAGTCGCCGACTGGCCAGCGCCCACGCCCACAGCGCCGCGGGAATGAACAGCAACCCCGCCGCCTGCGTCAGCGCATCCGGCATCGGCCCAAACCAGTGCATGCACGCACCGATCAAATGCAGATACAGATAGCCAATCGGCGAATGAAAATCGTGATGCGGCACCTGACCGCAGAACACGCGCCAGCCGCCATCGAGCGGAATGTTCGCGCTCCAGATGAATGCGGTCTGGGTGGTGAAACCGGCCTTCCACGCCAGCGCCCAGATGACCGCGCTGAGCGCGATGAACACCGCGAACGCACTCCAACGCCGACGCGTTGAATCGGCGAGCAGCTGCGCTTGTAGCGGGACAGAAACCGTCTGGTCACTCATGGCTTTTGGGTCGCTCATGGCTGTCCGTCCTGTTTGTAAACGACGGTCGCGGTGTACGCATCAGGCGCGTGCCGCGCGTGCGACCGGCGCAGATACGCGCCGCGGCGCAGCGCAAAACTCGCAACGATACCGACCGTGCGCCACGCTTGGCGAAACAGCCGGACGTTGCTGACCTGATCCTCTTCGCGCCAGCTAATCGGCACAAACGCGAAGCGCGCACGCCGCACCACCAGGCTCAGCAGCAGATGATTGTTGAAGGTCAGATCATCGGCCAACGTGCGATAAAAACCGTCTTTGAGCGCGGGCACCGCGAACAGGTTCAGGCCTGAACCCAGATCAACCAGCCAGCGTCCCGCGACCAACGAGAACAGTCCGTTGAACACATAGTTGCCGAAAATGCGGAAGCGCGAATAGCCGACGCGGCGCGAGCCGCGGCTGAAACGCGAGCCCAACAACGCGTCGAGCGTGCGGTGCCGACCAGCCTGAATGAATGGCGTGAAGTCATTGATGTCGGCCTGATCGTCGCCGTGCAGCACCACCACATAATCGAAGCCGTTCACCTGCGCATAATCGAAGGCGACTTTGTGCGAGCCGCCCAAATTAAAGTTGTCGACGTTCTTCAAAATTTTTGCCGGCAGCGGCAGCTTCTTGAGCGCTGTTTCCGCCGCCGCGACCGAGCCATCCGGGCTGCGGTTGTCGACCACCACCACCGCGCTGACCCAGGTGCGTGCTTCCGCAGAGATGCGTTCCAGCACGCGCGGAATCTGCCGTTCGCAACGGTACATCGGGATGAACACCAGGATGCGTTCGCTCATGTCAGTCTGCCTTTTTCAATCGTTGCCGCCGACCAGCTTTTGAATCTCGGCGTAGCTCAACCGCGCAAATTCGTCTGGCCGGATGGCCTTGTCGTCGACATAGAATCCGCCTTTGCCCGGCCACGGTTTGCCCAGGTGCAATTCATCGAACGGGATCCGGTGACGTGCCAGCCACGCGATCAACACCGGCGCGGTCTCGGCATGGATGCGTCCGACATTGCCGCGAAATGTCCGCATATTGCGCGCCGTTTGCAGGATGATGTGAAAGCCTTGGCGATGATATTCGCGCAGCTTCGCGACCACTTCTTTGGCCGGTTTCAGGTCGGCGTAGCTTTGGTCCGCGCGCTTGGTCGGACACAGCGTGCCATCGATGTCGAACACGATGCCGGGACCGTCGTTGAACGGCTCGGGCTTTTTTGGCGTGGTCTTGGGCTTCGGCCGAGCGGTTTCCGTCGGCCGTTTTTTCGCCGCGGATTTTTTAGCGGGAGCTTTTTTCATGCGCTGTCCGGGTCGCGTTCGAGCGCGTCGAGGATGCGGCCGGCGGTTAGGGCGAAGGCGACCACTTTTTTCGGCACGTCGACGTGCAGCGGCAGCATGCTGATGAACAGCGAGGCCTCGGCGAGCCGCACCAACGCCACGTCATGGCCGAGTTCGCGCAGCATGGCGCGGAACTGGTCCTGCAACGGCTCCAGACCGCTGGTGTCCAAGTCCAGGCTAAGGCTGAGGTCGCGGTTCAGGCGCAGTTCGCACAGATCGTGATTGATGAAGTCGTAGAGCCCGAGCACCGAGTGCGACAACTTCGCCAGATCGTAATGCTCATCGAGGAACAGCTCCTCTGGCGATTCGGCGCCGCGCGGATCGATGAATTTCATCAGCCGACTTTCGCGGTGATACAAAATGTTCGAGAAGCACAGGTCGCCGTGGCTGACCGCCTGACGCGCCGCGCGGCGTCGACTGCGCAGCGCGTTCCAGCGCGCACGGAAACGCTCGGCCAAAGTTGCCGGCAGGCAGCTCGGCGCGCCGTGGCGCAGCGTCGCTTCGACTGCCGCGAACGCCGGATGTGCGCTCAGCTGCTTCAGACGCGCGTCGATCTTGCCCAGGTACAACTCAGTTTGCGCGCGGTCATCGGGCGCGGCGCGTACCGGCCGCAGCGCGACGAAACGCTTGAGTTTTCCAAGGAAAAGCGCGAACGCTTCAGCGTCAAACGCGCGGTGGATCCACTGCACCGCAAGATCCGGCACACACAGCCGCTCGGTCTGATAGCTGGCCTGGCCGTCGGCTTCGCGGAACGACAACGGCTGTAAAAAGAACAGCCGCAACGGTCCGTCGAGCTGTTCATAGAACCGGAACTCGCGCCGCATTTTGGTCACGTCGGCCGAGCGCTTGGTCACCAACAAGCTGTCTTGTTCGATCGCGTTGAAGGCGCGCGCATCGAACGTGCTGCTGATGAAATCCATCAAGCGTTCGCGGATGGTGAGGTCGACCAACTCGGCGTGATTCGGCAGCGACAGGAATTGATCGGGGCTCTCGCGCAGGGTCTGCCGCCAGCGCGCGGGCTCGGCGGAGAGCACTCGCGCCGCGGTTTTCGCATCCATCGCCAACAGTGGCGGCGCGCTCGATTCGCCTTCCGGCAGCAGCGCAAATAGGTCGTCGCTGTAGCTGAGCTTGCGCAGGAAAATGCGGGCGGCTTCAGCGTCGCGTACCGCCAACGACGAGGGCATGTACAGCACCCGGCAGCCGGCGAACGGGTTGCCGCGGCCATCAAGCACCCGCGCTAATTCGTCATCGCCATCAAGCGTGATGATGCGCTCGACCCCGGCCGCGGTCAGCAGCACGCGCGCATGTTCGCGCAGCGTGCGCTTGCGGAACACCAACTGCGCAAAGCGCGAAACCCCGAGGAATCCGCGCGCTTCGTCGGGCACTGCCGCGCGATCGTCATAGATGGCGATGAGCTTCATCAGCGGGCTTGCTCCATGAGCGAGGGGGGCGAAGGGCGCAGACGCGCGACCAGCGGCAGCAGCAACAACACGCCAGCAATCAGCGCCAGCGCATCAACGGTCGCAACGCGATAGGTGGCGACGATCGCGGCGGCGTCCACGCCGGGCGGCGCGGCCGCAAGCACGGTCGCCGGATCATTCCACGGTGACGAGCGCAGCGTGATGGTGTGAAAGATGTCGAGTGCCAAGCCCGGTCCGCCGCCGGCGAGGCCGACTACCGCGTACAGGATCGCGAGTTCGCCCAGCCAGATCCCAAGCGTCAACCACAGCATGGTCGCCCAGCGATAGCGCCACAGTTTCGCCGCGGTGCGCAAATGTCCGTGCAGCGTATGTACCGCCCGTAACGCCCGCAGCGCCGCGGTGCTGTTGTGGCGCAGGATCAGGTAGCGTTTCAGCGCGTTGACGTTTTCCGGGAGCACCAGGAACAGTACGAAGCTGAGCACCAAAAACGTCACCGCGCCGACAAAGAACCACGCATACGGCGCGGCCTGTGCCGGCCCGGCGCGCAGCATCAACAGCACCAAACCAGCGGTGACGAAGAGCATGTCGTAGGCGCGCTCGATCCAGACCGTCAGCAGCGCGCGCGCCGGATCGCGGATCAGCCCGTCAAGCACCGCGATGCGATACAGCTCGCCGATTTTGAACGGGATCAAGCTGCTGACTCCGGCCGCGCGCAGATGCGCCAAGAGCACATCGCGCAGCCGCACGCGACCGTCGTAGAGCAGCAGAAACAGCCGCAGTCCGCGCGCGAGATGGCACAGCACATACACGCCGGCGAGCGCGAAGGCCAACGGCAGCAGCCGAGCTGCAGCGAGGTGCGTGCAGGCCTGCGTCAGGTAGATCGCGATCAACGCCAGCGCGCCGAGCGACAGCAGCGTGTGCAGCCGGACGCGCGAAATAATCACGGCGTGGTCGTCGCGCCGCGGGCGGCCTCGTACTCGGCTGGCGTGCCGAGGATGATGGTGCATTCGCCTGAGCGTTCGGTGCCGGCCGACAGCCGTGCACCGGCGGCGAGCATGCGTTTGTAGACGGCGCTGATGTAGTGTTCGCCAGGCGCGCCGCGTGCCGCAACGCAGTGTCGTACATATTCGTCCATCGACGCGAAGGCGTACAGTCCCGTCGTCGCGTGCGGCGAAATCACGATTTTTTCCGCGATATCGGTGACCATGCCGGCCGCGTTCAGTGCGACATAGCTGTAGGCCGGCGAGTTAGCGGTGAAGGTGTCGATCCAACCGGCGTCGCGCGTCAGCACGTCAGCCACCGCGCGGAAATCGCGGCCGATCAGCACCGTGTCGATGTTGTGAAAGGCGACCCGGCGATCGTGGGGCTGCGCGATGCGCTCGAGCGCTTCGACGCCCAGCAGCGCGGTTTCGGCCTGACCAGCGGTGTCGCCGGTGAACACCAAGCGTTCCGCCGCGATGCCGTGCCGCCCCAACACGGCGGCAACCTGCGGCGCAAACGCGCGGTCGCGTTCGTTGGCGATCAACAGCACGCTGTCGAAAGCGCCATCGGCCAACAGATGGCGCAGGATTTCGTCCAACACCGTGGTGCCTTGCCAGGGCAACAGAAATTTCGGCAAGGGATAGCCAGCTTCGCGGAAGCGGCGATACAGCCCGGCCATGCACAGGATCAGGTTCATCGCGCGGGATTAGGCGTCGGTGACGTGGCCGGTCAATGCTGCGCGTGCTGCCGCAGCCGCAGCAACCGAGCAGCAAAACGACCGAGCACCGCCGGCGGCGCCAGATGCGCGACCACATACGCGCGCCCGGCCGCGCCCATGCGCGAGCGCAAAGCGGGATCGCTGATCAGCGTGCGCAGTGCGGCGGCGAACGCGGCCGGGTCTTCCGGCGGCACCACCAAGCCGCAGCCGGCGGCGGCGATGGTGCGCGCGAGTTCGGTGCCCGGTTCGGCCGCGGCCACCAATGGCCGTCCGACTGCCATGATGTTCAGCAGCTTCGACGGCATCACCAAGTCCGCGACCGCACGTTTTTGCGGGATGCAGTGGATGTCGCCGCTGGCCAGAAATTCGCGCAGATCCGTAACCGGCACCAAATCGCGCAGGGTGATCGCGGCATTGGCCGTCGCCTGCACCTGACGCGTGATTTCGGGTAGATGCGCGCCGGCACCGGCGATCGCCAAACGGCAGGACGGCCCATCACGCAAGCTATCGAAGGCCGTGACCAGATCTTCAAGACCCTGCTTTTTACCGATGTTTCCGCTGTAGACGCACAGCACCTGATCGTCGGCGATGCCGGCACGGTAACGGTTGGCCTCGGTCCATGGGCGGATGCTCTCGACATCGGCCCAGTTCGGGAACAGCGCCACTGGCCGGCGTGTCGGACCCTTTGCCTGGAGTTTGCGGCGCATGCCGTCGCTGCACGTCGTCACCAAATCAACGCGCGCAGTGATGAAGCGTTCCAGCCAGCGCAGAACGCCGCCCAATCGCGCCGGCAACATGCCCATGTCGAGCGCCGCATCGACTTGCAGATCCTGCACATGATAGACCACCGGGCAGCGCCAACGCCAACGCAGCCACAGGGCCAGGAAGCCGATCAGAAACGGCGGCGCGACCAGCACGATTATCTGCGGTTTGCGGGACGCGAACAAACTGCGCCAGAACCACGCCAGCAGATAACTAGCATCCAAGCGCATGCGTTTTGCGCCCGATAAAGGCAGCTCTGGCACGTAATGGCGCACACGTTCGACGCGCACGCCGTTCAACGTCTCGTCACCGCGACCGTGGCGATAATCGCGCGCGGCGTAGTCCGCCGGAACCTTCCACCACGGATAGTGCGGCAGCCCGGTGTGCACCGTCACCGGCCACCGGCGCACGCGCGCGAACCATTCGGCCATGCCAGTGTTGTAGAACGGGATCCCGGTTTGTTCCGGTGCGTAATTGTGCGACCAGATCGCCAAGCGCAGGTGAGAACGCCGAGGACTGCTGCTGATGAGAGCCATGCGCCTCAGTGTGCGGCGACCGTCGACGGCGCCACCGCAGGCGCTGCGTTCGGCACCAGGCGTTCCAGCGCCGCGCAGAACTGCGCCGCCACCGCGCCGGCCTCGAAACGCCGGTTGAATGCGGTCAACGCGCGCGTGCGCATCGCGGCCAGTTCGTCGGCCGGCGTCGCGGCCCAGGCGTTCAGCGTGCGCGCCACGCCGGCTGCGTCATCACTGTCGGCCCAACCCGCGCCTTCGGCGATCACTTCGCGGTAGATGTTGACCTTGTCCGTGATCGCCACCGGCACGCCGCAGCCGAGTGCCTCGGCCACCACCACGCCGAAATTTTCGCTATGCGATGGCAGGCAGAACAGCTCGGCCGAGCGAAACGCGCCCCATTTTGCATCGCCCATCAGCATGCCCGGCCACGATACCTGCGCACGAATGCCCAGAGACGTCGCGCGGCTTTGCAGCTGCGGTAGCAGCCCGTCATCGTCCGGCCCAGCAACCACCAAGTGCAGATCCGGGGCGGTGGCGGCAAGGCCAGCGAACGCCTCCAGCAGCAGATCGATGCCTTTCTTCAGATGGATGCGCGACAGGAACAGCAGCGCGCGTTTGCCGGCGGCCGCAGGGACCGCCGCGACGAACGCCGCGCGTTGTTGGGCGCTGTCGGGCGGCGGGCTGGCGGTACCGATCGCGACCACGATATCGTTGGCGCGGTAGGGTTTGAAACTTGATCGCGCCAGCACCCGTTCCTGCTCGGTGGTGCACAGCACGGCGGCTGCGCGTTCCACCACCTGCGCTTCGAATATGCGCCAATACAGCACCTTTTTCAGATGTTTTAAGAAGTACGTCTGTTTGAACCATGGGTCCAACATGCCGTGCAGGAACAGCGCATACGGCTTCTTCGCCTGCACGCACCAACGGCTGACGGCCAACGAATGATACTGCCAAACGCCTTCGATCAGCACCAAGTGAAAGTCGTTGCCGTGCGTGTCCAACCAGCGATCGAGCGCACGTGTGAAGCCGTATTTGCCCCGGCCTGGCCCGACCGCCGCGCACGTGAAATCTACCTCGGCCAGCCACGGCGACCCCGGCGCATCCAGGGTCAGCACAGTGGTGTCATGGCCATGGCCGGCGAGCATCCGCGTCGACTGCCGCAGTGCCTCGGCAACGCCGCCGGAACGTGGATCAAGCGACGGAATCACGCGCAGAATCCGCACGGTCAGCTACGGCTCGGATGCATTGAAATCACAGTCGCTCCAGACGATCGCGGCCGCCCACTGCGGCAGGTCGCTATGCCACAAAACCATTACAGACGTTGCGAAGGGCGCAATGCAGCCCACGGACGCACCGCCCAGGCCCCCGCGAGCGTTCAAACACGGCTTGGCGCAATCTTAATTAACGAAGCACGTCCGATGCAACATTTTGGAATTTGGGTGGATAGCCGGTGTTATGTGAGATC
>JBBROQ010000052.1:0-15996 GCA_038229115.1 Planctomycetota bacterium
ACATTCCGCCAAGTCTGCTAAGCATCGACCATTTAGGTCGGATTAGCGCAGTTGCTTTGGAATCGCGCCCAGCGTTCACTGCCGTCGACGACGGCTACATTGCTGGGGTACGGATCGCCCAGACGAACCACCTTGGTGTCGCCGGTGGCCAGGGTCAGGCGCATGATGCGATTGGTGCCGCCGTCGATGCCTGTCGGATAATGGAGTCCTTTGCGCTGGTCGTTCAGCCGCTGCGCTCGGGCCAGCGCGCGGCCAAATTCGCCGGTGACCACATGTCTTGATGAAAGGCGCGTAGGCGGACGGTGAAGGCGTATTCGCCGGCGGCTTCCAAGCGGTGTTGTGGCTGCGGTTCAGGGCCGCAGGAATTGCTACCCAGGCCGTGGTGCAGGTGGTCCAGACGCACGAAGGTTTCGTCTTGGCGGATGAGGTCAGTGGTGTGCGCGGCCTTGGTCAGGTTCTCGGGGCTGTAGTGAGTGGCGGTGACGTTCATCACGTCCTCCGCTACGGCCAACAGACCGCTGCCGCGTTGATCAGTGATCGCCAACCACGAGGTGTCGGTCTTGTTGCCGTGTTCCTGCGGGAACACATACGGCACGTACTGATCCTGCACTAAACCGCGCCAATCACCGATGCGCGCGCTGTCTTTGCGGTCGCGGTAGCTTTCGTGCGGACCGCGTCCCAACCAACGCATGCGGTCATACGCGCCGGGCATCGACAGCAGCAGGCCAAGCCGCGGCAGTGGCGGCAGATCGCGTCCGGCGATGGTCACCGTGGTGCTCAGCAGCACGTCACCGGCGCCGCTGATTTCATAACGCTGATGCACGCGCAGCGCCGCGGCGCGGGCGACTGCGGCCAGGGTGCTGTCGACCTCGAGCACCACGCAGCGGTCGTCTGACCGCACCACGCGCCAGCGATCCAGGCGCGACTGCATGCGATCATAGCCGAGTTCGCGCCAACGATTTTTCACCGTGTTGTCGTTGTCGGTGGGGGCGCGCCAAAGGTCGACGCGCGGCCCGGACTTCAGCAACGCTAAGCCGTCGAGGCTCCAATGTTCGATGCGGCCGTGGATGGTGTCGAAACCCACGCGCCAATTTTCGCCGGATATTTCCAGGCGATTGCGTGCCTCATGCGTGCACAGGCGCGGCAGCGAGTTCAGCGCCAAGCGCGGCACCGCCGGCACTGCGACCGGAAGAAGGATCTGCACGCAGGCGACTTCAAAGCCACATTCGGCCCACAGCGTGCCAGCGGCCAAGGTGAAGTGACAGGTGAGGAACCAACGCTTGCCCGGCGTTGGCGTCGGCGCGGCACAGCCGAGCGCGAGATCACGATTTTTCCCGGCGGGAATGTCGAGCGTCGCGAAGCGACCGGTGGCAATTGTCTGCTGTTCGCAGCTTAAAATCCAATGGCCATCAAGATGCGCGAGGGTGGTGAAGAAGTTGCGGTTGCTGATTCGCACCGTGGTTTTGCTGCGGTCTAACAGTTCGACCGTCAGCGGTTCGAGGACTTTTTTAAGTTCGGTCAGACCCGGATACGGCGTCCGGTCGGGCCACACCAAACCATCGACGCAGAAGTCGCCGTCGTTGGGGAAGTCGCCCCAGTCGCCGCCATATGCCCACCACTGTTTTCCATCCGCAGTCTTCATGCGCACCGAGTGGTCGGCCCATTCCCAAACGCAGCCGCCGATCAGGCGTTTCGACGCGCGGATGACGTCCCAGTAATCGCCCAGGCTGCCCGGGCCGTTGCCCATCGCGTGCGCGTATTCGCACAGAATAAATGGGCGCGGTTCTTCGGCCGCGGTCTTTGCGCCCTGCTTCGAAAGGTCGGGGATGTTGGTGTACATCTGGCTGACCATGTCGACGTAGGGCCGGTCGCCGGCGCCTTCGTAATGGATCGGCCGCGTCGGATCGGCGGCGCGGATCCATTCCGCCATCGCTTCGTGATTGGGGCCGCTGCCGGCCTCATTGCCCAGGCTCCAAATGACGATGCACGGATGATTCTTGTCGCGTTCGACCATGCGTTCGGCGCGCTCGACACAGGCGGCTTTCCAGTCGGGATGCGACACCGGAATCGACCAGTCAGCGTGGTTGTAGCCGGCGTGCATGGCCGCGAAGCCGTGCGTTTCCAGGTCGGCTTCATCAATCACGAACAAGCCAAAGCGATCGCACAGATCCAGCCACCGCGGATCGTTGGGATAGTGGCTGGTGCGCACGGTGTTGAGGTTGTGCTGCTTCATCAACGTGATGTCGCGCAGCATCGATTCCATCGACACCGCATGCCCCACATCGGGATCGGTGTCGTGGCGATTGACGCCCAGGATTTTGATCGCGACGCCGTTGACCAAGAACTGCTGGTCGCGGATTTCGACGCTGCGGAAACCGACCGCTTGGCGCAGCACTGCGGTGACCGCGCCGGCCGCGTCGACGCTGCTGATGAGCAACGTGTACAGGTACGGATCTTCGGCGGTCCACTTGCGCGGCGCGCGGATCGGCAGCGCGAAATCCAGCTGCGATTCAGCGCCGGCAGCCACGGCGCTCACGCTTTCCATGCGCTCGATCACGGTGACGCCATCGGCATCAAGCAGCTTCAGCGCGACGCGATGGCCAGTCGCGGGCGTGCTGAGCGCGTTCGCAATCATCAGCCGCAGATCCAGCACCGCGTCGGTGTAGGTCGCGTCCAACATGGTCCGCACGCGCAGGTCGCGCACTGTCACGCTCGGCAGCGCAACCAACGTCACGTCGCGGAAAATGCCGGATAAGCGAAGAAAATCCTGATCTTCCAAATACGACGCGTCCGACCATTTGAACACTTGGACTGCCAACAGGTTCTCGCCCGCGCGCAGGAATGGCGTCAGGTCGAACTCCGACGGCATGTGGCTGCCCTGGCTGTACCCGACCTGCTGGCCGTTCAGGTAAACGTAGAACGCCGAATTCACGCCATCGAAATGCAGATGGACGCGGCGCTCGCTCCAGCTTTCCGGCAGCATGAACGAGCGCCGATACAACCCGACCGGATTGTCGGTGGGCACCCGCGGCAGATCGACCGGGATCGGATAATTGACGTTGGTGTAGTGCAGGCCGTCATAGCCGCGGTCCTGGTACATCTGCCAGTTTGACGGCACCCGGATGCGATCCCACGCGCTGACCGTCGCGTCGCTGTGCCAACCATCGGGCAACACGAACGGATTCGCGCACCAGCGGAAATCCCACTCGCCGCTGAGCAGCCGGACATACGGCGACGCGCCGCGTTCACCGATCAGCGCGCTGTCGGCATCGGCGAACGGAATCAGGGTCGCGTGCGCCGGTTGCCGGTTGCGTTGCAGGATGGTGGGATCCTCCCAATCGCGCGCCGGATCGGCCTTCGGGACCAGGCCAGCGACTCGACGTTTGGCCAGTTCCGCGGCCGTGAACGGCTCGCCAACGCTCAACACCATGCCGGCACTGCCGGCGATCACGCGCACCGCCAATTGGTGCGGCCCGGCGGTCAGCGGCAGCTCTACCGAATGATCGCGGCAGGTTGGCGTCGACTGGCCATTGCCGGTCGAAAGCGTGTTCAGAATCGGCTTGCCATCGAGGAACGCTTCCAGCCACCAATCAGCGCCGAAGCCCAAAACATAGCTGTCGTCGCGGCTAGCGGTGACCGCGACAAAAATCCAAGCGGTGGTCCGCACCGCGCGCACGCCCAGCGCCGCGCCCACATCCAACCAACCGCCGATTGCCTGCGCTTGGTGGGCGTCGATTACTTTGCCGCCAACCCGCAACTGCTGCTGCGGGCATCGCTCCAGCGCGCTGTTGTCAGGCCGCGCGTCGTTGTCCGCCAGCGGACCAAACACGGTCCAGGTGGGCGAGAACAGCAGCGGTTGGGCGAGGTCGGTCATGGATGCTCGGCGGTATGCAGGTGGTGCCGAGTATCGCGGACCACGCCATACCGGAATGTCAGGCGTGGTCCGGTGCCTGTCAAAACTGGTCGCGGCCTGGGCCCGAACGATTGCGGATGGTCAGCAGTGCGCGGCCGCCCCGCACTGCTGATGCAGGGGGCCGCGGCGGCCGTTTTGGGCGCCACGGCCTGAACGTGTTACTGAGGCATGGTCCAGCATAGCCGGTTGCTGCGTTGGGGTCCTGGGTGCGGTGCGGGGTGCGGTGCCACATCAGCGGAACGAATCGCCATCTGTGCGTGCATTGCGTGCATGCAGCCGTCTTCGCGTTCCCACCCCTGCGGCACGACCAGGAATTCGACCGCGACCTCAGACCCGGTGGGTGCGGTGAATCCCGGCGCGAGGCCGGCGAAGCTGAACATGAGGTGGCTGGTGATCTGCGTCATGCCGCTGAAATTCTCGCCACCAATCGGACCCTGCGCAGGCAGGACCGCAGTGCCGTTAAGCCACCAGCGCGCCAGGACGTGTTCGCGCAGATGGCCGCTGTCGATCGGTTCTGGCAGTGCCAAATGAATGCGGTCGCCGCTGCGCCAAGCCGCGACGGTCGCGGTGGCGGGATCGAGTTGTGGCAAGGACGCCGCGGCCAGGGCCGGGCACTCAATCAAACGAACGGGCAGCGCCAGCCAGGGAAAGCGCCCATCGCACAGCGGTTGAGCGGCGACCGCGTCGGGGCCGATCAGGGCGACTGCGCCGTAATCATGGCTGCCCTCGTCAGTTGGTCCGGTGCTGGCGGCGATCGTGAGTTCGCCGTTTTCCTTCAGCGCGTCCTGTTTCTGCGTGGGCCTGCATAAGGGCGACCAGGGCTGCCACGGTTCGGCCGTGGCGTGGAAACGAATGCGCGCCAGCGGCTGCTGCTTCAGACGAGCTAACCAAGTAACCGTGGTTCCCGCCGGAGCGCTGATCCGACGCGTCCATAGGCGCAGGGACGTGATCGGGCCGGTGCCAACGATCCTGCAAGCGAACAGCGACCACTTTATTTCCAGCCTTTTCCCATCAGGTGGCTGCAAAAGTTCCAGGGTCAGCGGCCCCAGCGGTTCGTCGCTGCGGTCCTTTTCCTCGACGATCTCGCCTTCGCCCAACAGATAGATCATCGCCCCACGCTGTGCCGGCGCGGCCAAGGTTTCGATCCCCAGGCGCAGGGTCGCGCCATTTGCGAGCGTGATCGGCGGCTGCTTGGCCAAGTCGTTCCAGGTGGCGGTGACATCGACCAGCGGCAGTGCATCAATCTCGGCCTCCGCAGCGCCCGCGTGATGGAAGCAGGCCAGGATGACGAGGGTGCTCAAGGAAAGGCGCATGGTTACCAACGACAGGTCTGAATGGGCGTGACTGCCGGAATTATTGAACCCGGGTACCTAGCTGCCCTATTTGGGCAACGTCCAGCACAGCCGATTGCTGCGTTGGGGTCCTGAGTGCACAGCCGACTCGGTGCTCATCGTCGCCCGCTGTGCTTGCGCGACGTTGTCATCGATTTCCCAGCCCTGCGGCACGACCAAAAATTCGACTGCGATTTCGGCGCGGCTGGGTGCAGCAAATTCGGGTGCCAGGCCGGCAAAGCTGAACACGAGGTGGCTGGTCAGCTGTGACATGCCGCTGTAACACTCAGCGCTCAGCAGACCCTGGGCGCCCTGCGCGGGCAGGACCGCTTTGCCGTTGAGCCACCAGCGTGCCAGGACGTGTTCGCGCAGAAGAATGGTGTCGATCGGTTCTGGCAGCGCCAAATGGATGTCGTCGCCACTGCGCCAAGTCGCGACGGTCGCGGTGGTGGGATCGAGTTGCGGCAATGCCGCCGCGGCCAGGGCCGGGCGATCGAACAACTGACCGGGCAGTGCCAGACAGGGAAAGCTCCCATCAAAAGGGGGCCGAGCGGCGTTGGCGTCGGGGCCAATCAGCGCGAATGCGCCGTAATCATGGCTGCCTTCGTCAGTTGGTCCGGTGCTGGCGGCGATCGTGATCACACCGTTTTCCTTCAGCGCGTTCTGTTTCTGCGTGGACCTGCACAGAGGCGACCAGGGCTGCCACATTTCAGTGGTGCCGTGGAGGCGGATGCGCGCCACGGGCCGCTGCTGCAGGCGGGCCAGCCAAGTGACCGTCGTTCCCGCGGGGGCGCTGATGCGACGCGCCCACAGGCGCAGGGTGATGGGGCCATTGTGGCCGGATTGAGTGGCGGACTGCGCCAGTTGCAGTTTGCATGCGGCTAGCGGCTGCAACTGCTCCAAGGTCAGGGGGCCAAGCAGGTCGCCGCAACGGTGAGCGTTTTCGTCCATCTCGCCTTCGCCCAACAGATAGATCAGGGCCCCGCGCTGCGCCGGCGCGGCCAGGGTCTCGATCCCCAAGCGCAGGATCGAACCATTGGCGAGCGTGATCGGCGGTTGTTTGGCCAGATCGCTCCAAGTACCCGTTACTGCGACCAGCGGCAGCGCGTCGAGCTCAGCCTCGGTCTCGGCGGCGCCCGCGTGATGAAAGCAGGCCAGGAGGACGAGGGTGCTCAGGGATAGGCGCATGGCCAACAACGGTGGGTTGGAATGCACGTGACCTACGCACGGGTGAGAGTGCGCTGCGGTGGTGCTGCGCGTCGATTTTTTTCTGATCGCAGGCGCAAAGGCACCAGACGCGACGTTCTGTAAGCCGCGCCACGCCTGAGCGCACATCACCAACCTCCAAGGGAAATCCATTTGCGAACTTGCCTTCGCCAATTGTCACAGACAAGGCTGGAAGATGCCAGGGAGCGAACCGATGCATACTGAAGTCAAAACGATTTTCTTGGTCTTTCTCGCGTTGAACGCTGGATTATCGCGCCGATGGGCGTGGCCGCGTTTGGCGTTAGTCGCAACCACCGTCAGGGAGGCCTGGAGCGCATCGGTGCTGGTTCTGGTGGTGAGCTTTTGCGGTGCAGGGGCCGCGGAATTCCATGTCGCTTCGGCCGGCAATGACAGCAATCCTGGCACGTTCGCTCAGCCCTACGCGACCATCAGCAAAGCCTCGGGAATACTGACTGCCGGTGATACCTGCGTCATTCATGCTGGCACCTATCGTGAAATCTTGCGCCCGGTGAATTCCGGGGCCGTAGGAAATCTAATTACGTATCGCGCTGCAGGTGATGGCGTAGTGATCGTCAGTGGCGCCGATATGGTTAGTGGCTGGGCCAATTATCAGGGCGATATCTTTCGGGCGTCGACAGCGATAGATCGTGGGGCGCGTAAAAATCAAATATTTGTCGACGGCCGCATGATGGTTGAAGCACGCTGGCCGAATGTGCCGTGGGACGCGGCCGGCGGATTCGATATGTTTGATGCGATGAATCTGGCGAAGGCCAGCATTGGCACCGGCAGCACGACCATGACGGTGCAGGGATTGAATCAACCCGACGGTTTCTGGAATGGGGCCACGGTATGGGCGTTGATTGGCGGGCGTTGGACTGCGCAGACCGCCACCGTCACCGCCTCGACCGCCGGCAGCATCACCATCAGCGGCAAAAGCACGCCGTGGTTTCCCGATGCATTCGCCTCGCAGGGCCAGGACGGCGGCGCGTACCTAACCGGCAAACTGGAAGCCCTGGACGCACCTGGGGAATGGTTCCTGCAAAGCGGAACCGTGTATCTGATGACCGTCGATCGCAGTGATCCATCGCGGCATGTGGTCGAAGTACGCAATGGTCGACTGACGGTGGATCTGTCCGCGCGAAATGGAATCGTACTGACCGGAATTACCTGCTTTGCCGGCGCGGCCAATATCACCGGTAACAACTGCACGCTCCAAAATTGCACCTTCCGATATATATCGCATGAGCCAACCAAGCCGAGTTACGGCTATCACGGCGGAATCACCATCAGCGGTAGCGGCAATCTGATCGATCGCTGCCGTTGCAGTGATTCTTCCGGCAACGGCATCTTTATCAGTGGCTCCTCCAACACGGTGCGCAATTCGATAGTCCGCAATGTGAATTACGCTGTCGATTACAGCACCGGCGTGTATCTCAGCGGCCTCGGCAGTCTGAACGTGATCGAACATTGCCGTCTGGAACGTGCCGGACGCTCATTGATGGCGCTGTACGGAACCGATCAGAATGTTCGCTATAATGATTTATCGCAGGCGGTCATGCTGAGTCAGGATAGCGGCGCCATGTATGCCTGGAACACCAACGGCAGAGGCAACGTCATCGCCTATAATGGGGTGCACGATTCTCGGGTGTGGGCTCTTACGCCGAAAACCGCGCCACATGACGGTATTTATCTCGATGACGGCTGCCTGAATTTCACCGTGCATCACAATGTGGTGTGGAACTGCGATGACGGCGTGCGCATGGGGCATGTTCGACCCACGTCCGGCCATCGCGTCTACAACAATACCTTGTGGGCGAATCGCGACAAAAGCATGGCACAACATGGCAGCGGCACTTTCACTGACATCGTGGTGTGGAACAATCTTTCCGACCACGCCGATTTTCTCGGTACTGATATTCAGAACAATCTGTCGACCACTGACGGAAAATTCGTAGCCATGGACCTCAATGATTATCGCCTGACGAGCGCTTCGCCGGCCGTTGACGTTGGCAAAACCATCGTGGGAATCACCGATGGATTTCAGGGGACGGCGCCGGATGTCGGCGCCTACGAATTTGGCGGTGCTGCATGGACGTTCGGTGCCAGCGGCGCGATCGGCGCTCCGCTGCCTGGCGATCTGAATGGCGACGGAGCGGTGAATCAGGCAGACATCACTGTGGTCATGATTAACTTCGGGCGCCGCAACGGCGAGCCGGGTTGGGATGCGACCGTCGACCTCGATGGCGATGGCAGCATTACGGCCAAAGATTTGTCTCTGGTTCTACGAAGCCAGACGTTCTGAGGGCGACGCTAAACGTCTGCAATCCGTTACAAACGTAAGGGCCTCTCGACCGGCGCCGCCGAATGAGCGCGCTTCAATTCGAACGAGGGTGAAATCGCCAGGACCGATTGCGCTCAGTGTTTGGTGCCGGAGGCCGCGCAACCCAGTCTGCCGGGACCGCCTTCGGTGGCCGGAGTACCGGCGCGATGTGCCAGTCGGCTATTGTTTTCGTCCGTCAGCATTCTGGTACTGATTCAGGAGTTGATGCTGTAGGCAGCGGTAACGATGCGGGAGCGCCGACGACGCTTGGAATGGTTGGCCCACTAGGATTCGAACCTAGACAAAGAGAGCCAAAATCTCTTGTGCTACCGTTACACCATGGGCCAGCGTGAAAGCTGGTTGCGCCGTCAGGCGCGCTAAAAAAAGCGCCGTCTGGCGCGCTGAAACTGCGGCCGTTACGCCGCATGAAAAACGCTAATAATCAGGGCGTTTCGGCCCAGACCGTATCGGCACGTGTCCACGACGCTAGTCCGTGCGGGAACCAGATCGCCAGTTCGCGTTCGGCGCTTTCCTGGCTGTCGCTGCCGTGCACCAGATTGTTCGCTTTCGACAGTCCGAAGTCGCCGCGGATGGTCCCGGGCGGCGCGGCGCGGCCATCGGTCGGCCCGATCAGGGTGCGCGCAACCGCGACCGCGTTGTCACCTTCCAGGGCCAACGCAATCAGCGGGCTGGACGTGATGAATTCCAGCAGGCTCGGGAAGAACGGCTTGGCGGCGTGCTCAGCGTAATGCTTGGTCGCGGTTTCGGCCGAAGGTTTGCTCAATTGCAGACCGACAATGCGCAGGCCCTTGCGCTCGAAACGGCCCAGGATCTCGCCGGCCAACGCGCGCTGCACCGCATCGGGTTTAAGCAGGATGAGGGTGCGTTGAACGGGCATGATGACTTTCTGAACTGGTTGAATGAAGCGGGCGGGACTGTGCTGAACACGTCCGCGGGCGCAAGTGCAGGCCAGCATCGCGCACCCGTACGTTGGTTGCGCGCGGTGGTGGCCGCGCTTAGCGCGCGGCGTCCGAGGTTAGCTCGAACACCCGCCAGGCATGTTGATGCGACCAGTTCTGACCGCCGGTGAAACGCAGCAGCAGGCCTTTGTACGGCACGTCTTTTTGCAGGTATTTGCCACCGACATCTAACAGCATGACGCCTTTGCGACCGTGGAAGGACACCACGTCAAAACCCGCGGGCACGTCGCCGCTAAGCATCGTTGCAGCGATAGTGTTCTCGCCCGGGTTGGTCTCGCCCATCAGCAACGCGGCAAGAATGCGCACGCCTTCGGCATCCAGGCCGGATTCCTGCCACTGCGCCAACAGCTCAGCGTGATCCTGATATGTCAGCTTGGCTTTGGCCGCGGCTTCAGGCAGTTGTTTGGCCGGATCGCGCAGTGCGGCGCGCAGCCGCGCCAGTGGCTCGCGCGTTTCCTTGGCCGCCCACACATTCAGCTCTGGGAAGTACGTGAAGCCGTTAAGTGCGGTGATGCTGTCGCGCACCTTCGTCAGGTCGATGTGGGTGACGGCGCCGAAATATGGATCGGCCATTTGCACGAAGGCCGCGACGCCAGTGCCGCCTGGCGTGCGCGTCGTGAGCCAGGCGCGTTCCTGAATTTTTTGCACCCGTGCGCCATAGCGATTGGCCGTGCCGTCGACCGGACGCGTGAACGCGATCAGTGCGCGGTCCTTAGCACTGGCATAGAGGAACAGCCAAACCAAGCCGGCCAGCACACCGACGATAGCCAAGCCGATCAGCCAGTTCTGCCGGCCTTCGCGCGCCAAGCGCACACCTTCGCCGGTGAGTACTACTGGCGAGATCTTGCCGTCGGTGTTTACGCCCGGTTTAGCCAGCGCGTCCTTACGCACGCGGCGCTCGGAATCGTGCTGTTTTTCCGTCTCGCGCTTCACTGCTTCGGCTTCGAGCGCGCTGGACATCGACTGCGCCAGCGTCGCCGCCATGGCGCGCCGAGCTTCTTCCTGAGCGGTGTTGAGATTGCCGCGCTTAGCCGCCGAAGGGCGTGTTAGGCGGTCGCTGTCGGGCTGGGCGCGACCAGTCTGTGAAGGCCTTGAAGCCGGCGCAGCGGGTGCGGCGGTTGGCGCGGGCGCGGGCGCGGCGGCTTGGATCGGCGCAGCCGCAGCACGACGTACCGAAGATCCGGCCGTGGCCGCGGGTGCTGGGGGCGTCGGATTCGTCGCCACCGGCAGCGGATCCGGTGCGACTTTGTCAGCGAGGCCGTCGTCGCGCAGGCGGAAGGCGTTGCGGCAGGTGGTGCACCGCACCGTCTTACCGACCAGGACTGGTTTACGGGGATATTGAGCCCCGCAGTGCGGGCACGCGAAGACACCACTCATGGTAGGCACGCTCGCGGTCGGCGCGCGGCTACGCAAGACCACGAGCGTTTGCCTGCGGAATGGTGCCTCACGCTCAGTCGCTCCAATCGTCCATGCCCAGCGCCCGGAAGCGTGCCGCCGGCAGCAGATGCGCGCCGGCATACAACGCGGCGAGTGCTGGTGTGGGCGCGATCGCGATCGCCGCGGCAGTGTTCAGCGGTCGGCCGCCGCCGGCCGCGGTCAGCATTTCATCGGCCGGCAGTACCCCGGCGCCGCCATGCGCGCGCGGGACAATCAGCAGCTCGACCGGTGGCAGCGCGAATGCCTGTGCCGGATCGTGCCAGAACGCCGCGCTGCGCGCGCTGCCATCGTCCGTATCCAACATTGCCAACGCATCGGGCCAGATCAGGCCGGGGTGCTCAGCCGCGCCCGCGCGCCGCTGCCGACGATAACGCCACATCGCTACGCTGGCGGCGCGGCCCAGGTGCGGAATCGCGGCGACGTGTTCCTGCCGTGCTGCACGTGCGCGTTCCCAATTCGCGATCAAACGTGGTTTGTCGAACGGAAACGGACCGGGCTCGCTCTCGCCGTTTTCGACCACGTCCTCGACATCAAGCACGCGCAGGCCGGGCACGCGCGCCAGGACGTGTTCAACCACGCGCAGCGCCTCGACGCAGCGCCAGTGCGGCCCCGCGCCAGGAATAGTCACAGTCAAACCAACCGGACGCCAACCGGCATACTGGCGCGGCGGGTGAATGGGATCGTCCTCAAGCGGCGCTTCGCCCAGATCGACGCTGCATTCGGCGCCAGTATCGGCGTCGCGCCAACGTCCGGGCTGATAGCCGGTACACGCGGGCGCGCCGGCTTCATAGCCGGGCAAATCAGCGAGAGCATCGGTCAGCGCTTCGCTCGGCAGTCCGTCAAAGGACAGCGGCGATTCGTTTTCGGGCTGAAAAAACAGCAGCGTTAGCACCGCGCAGTCACTCCGTCGCTTGATCAGCAGAAAACGACGAGGCAACCGAATGGAATAGCGCGCGCAGATTCACATGCGGTAGCCGCGCCGTCACCTGTGCCGCGTTCAGCCAAGCGGCAGCGGTGTGCTCATCGCTTAACTGCACCTGGGTGGTGCAGGTTATCGCCGGGAAATACACCACACGTTTTTGCCGCCCGTCGGGCAGCGGATAGAGCAACTCCAAGCCTGGGCCGTCGATTTCAACTAAGGCGATGCCGCATTCCTCGACGCACTCACGTAAGGCGGTTTGCACCACGGTTTCGCCCGCATCCTGATGCCCTTTTGGGAAACCCCATTCGCCATGTTTCGATGCTTGCAGCAGCAACCACGCGCTGCCGCGCGCCAGCCGCCGGCGCAGGATGAGTCCTGCCGCCACCGGGTGCTCGTGCGACAACATCGGTACCATCAACGCGACTGGCCGGTTGCAGACATGGGCGGCATCCTTGAGCACGACCTCGACTGTCAATGCGGCCGGCTCAGGTAGCTTTCGCGTATGAGCGACAAGCCCGCATTCCTGGTCTTCGACATCGAAACCGTGGCTGATGGCCGCCTCGTGCAGCGCGTTCGTTACCCCGACGAACCGACGCTGACTCCGGCCGAGGCGGTAGCCAAGTATCGCGCACAGATCCGCGAACAGACCAACGGCAAAAGCGACTTTGTTCCGCATACATTTCAGCTGCCGGTGTCGGTAGCGATCGCGAAAGTCGCGGCGGATTATTCGCTGATCGAAGTGAAGACGCTCGACCGGCCACGCTTTCGCCCGCAGGTGATCACGCGCGCGTTCTGGCGCGGCTGGGAGAAATACGGTCAGCCGACCTTGGTCACCTTTAACGGCCGCTTCTTTGACGTACCGGTTTTGGAAATGTCGGCATTTCGTTACGGATTAAGTGTGCCGGCGTGGTTCAATGCCGTCGGCAATCAGTACCAACAACCGCGTAATCGCTTCAATACCAATGCGCATATCGATCTGCAGGATGTCCTGGGCAATCAGGGCGCAGTGAACATGCACGGCGGTTTAAATCTAATCGCGCAGTTGTTGGGTAAACCCGGCAAAATGGGCACCAAAGGCGATATGGTGCAGGAATTGTGGGAAACCGGCCAGCGCGACCGCGTCGACAATTACTGCATGTGCGATGCGCTCGATACCTATTTCGTGTTTCTGCGCTGTCGCGTGGTGCAGGGACATATCAATGTCGAACAAGAGCGACGTTTGGTGGAAGGCGCCTACGCGTGGATTGAACAGGCCGCGGCGCAGAATCTCGCGCTCGCCGAATATCTGCGCGCCTTTTGCTATTGGCAGCCGGTAGACGACGAAGCCGAGCCGTTTTTGGCATGAACATCGGTCGGCAACTGCGGATAGTTACCGATGTCTGAGGATCTTTCCGACCCCGACGTCCTGCGCGCGCGCATCGCGGCGGTGCCCACCACGCCCGGTTGCTATCTTTACAAAGATGCGACCGGACGCGTGATTTATGTCGGCAAAGCAAAGCATCTACGCAAACGCGTCGCGAGTTATTTCCAGCGCGAAGCCGGCCATCCGGCGCGCACCCTACGTTTGGTGCAAGAGGTCGTCGAGATCGAAACCATCGGCACCGATTCGGAAGTCGAAGCGCTGCTGCTCGAAAATTCGCTGATTAAAGAACTGATGCCTCGCTTCAATGTGAAATTGAAGGATGATAAAAGTTATCCACTGCTGGCGATTACTCGTGAAGAGTTCCCGCGTGTATTTGTCACCCGCAGCCGCGATACACCGGACGCGGATTTCATCGGGCCGTTCGCGTCCGCCACCGAACTGCGCCGAGCCACACACTTTCTTCAACGCGTGTTCCGTTATCGCGTCTGCGATCTGGACATTCACGAAGGTGATCCGATTCGGCGCTCATTCCGGCCGTGCTTGAACTATCATATCAAACGCTGTTCAGCGCCCTGCACGCTGCGCGTCAGTCGCGATGAATACGCCGAGGACATTCGTTCGCTGCGCGCCTTCATCAGCGGCCGCGGTAAAGCTCCGGTCGTGGCCGGACTAACGACGCGTATGAAAACCGCCGCGACCGAATTGCGTTTCGAAGATGCGGCGCGACTACGCGATCAAGTGCAGGCACTCGACCGCCTGAAAGAACGTGGCCGCCTGCGCGATTATGATGAACCCGCCGCGCCAACGTTGGACATCCACAGTGGTATGGAATCGCTGCGCATCGCACTCGGATTACCAACCGCCCCGCGTACCATCGAGGGTTTCGATATCGCGCATCTGCAAGGCACGCATGTCGTCGCCGCGTTAGTGCAATTTGTCGGCGGCGTCCCCAACAAAGACGGCTATCGCCGATTCAAAGTGCAGGGCGAGGACGGCAATCCCGGCAACAATGATTTCGCCGCGATGCGCGAAGTCGTCGGCCGCCGCTATCGCCGGCTGCGCGACGAAGCGCAGCCGTTTCCGGATCTGATCATGATCGACGGCGGCCACGGCCAGCTCGGCAAAGCCCTCGAAGCCGCACGCGAAGCCGGCGTCGAATTACCCTGCGTGATCGGCCTCGCTAAACGCGAGGAAACTATCATTCGTGCCGATGGCAGTGAGCTGCTGTTGTCGCGTCGCGATCCAGGATTGAAGCTGCTGCAATATGTTCGTGACGAAGCACATCGCTTTTGCCGCAGGTATTTTCATCTGCTTCAGCGTAACGCACTCGTGGGCGACGCGGCGACGAAACGGAAGAGAAAGTCATTGCCGGCTAAACGCCCTGGCGATTAAATCGTCTTCCATGCCCGAGCCGATTCCGTTGCACGATTATGTGCGTGATCCAACGAAACACGCGCGTCCGTTGGTGATTGACCTCAAAGGCGAGCGCCTACCCGCAGCGATGCTGGGTACGCCAATCGGATTCGCATTTGTCCATGCTTCGACGGCCACCACCGCGGCACTGGCGCGATTGGGCCTGATCGCCAGTTCCGAGCGCATGCCTTTTACTGTCGTCACCGACGCCAATGGCGTGATCACGATCACCGTCGAACGTCTCGCTGGTCGCAGCGAAACGCTAGAAAACGACGCCAGCCATCTATGGCTGACTGGATTAATCATCACCGGCGTGGCGGTTGATTGCGCCGCGATCGAACACATCAACAGCCACATCGTCGCCTGGCTGCTGCAAATCGCCCACGCGGCGAAGCCGGTTGCGTTGCATCTTATCAATGTCGGCGCCCAACCGCTGACACAGTTACGGCAATTACGGCTGGATCATCTTTTCGTTATTTGCAGCTGATCTAACACAATGTTTATCTTCGTCTTCCTGGGCATTAGTCTTTTCGTTAGTTCGGCTCTGCTGATGATGGGTTTCGTGATGATGGCCGTAAGCTATAGCGAGATCATCCGTAATCCTTCCGGAAATTCATGGAACTCCCAGTGGGGCGGCGTGGGGTCAGACACTGACTTTTTCGTGCTTGGTTGCATCGTGGCTATTATGGCCGCTGGTTTTGTGGCCGCGATACTTCGCTTAGGGCTTCGTCCAAGGCGTACCTCCATATCCGCCCGCCGAACATCAAAGAGTCTAATCGAACCGAAATGAACGCCTATAGCAAGATATTAGTCGGCTTGCCGATATTCTGGTATCCGCTGTCATTTGTTCATGAGTTGGGCCACTGTTTATCCACTATCGTAAACGGAGGAGTCGTTGACGGCATCGCGTGGCACTATGGCATTTTCTCTCAGACATTACGGCACGGGTCCAGTCATCCGATCATGGATATATGGCAATGGCGTTCAGTTAACCCATAAACCAATGTGACACAGTGTTTTGCATGGGTGTGATTGTTTAGAAATTGGGCTTGATTTTGCGCTAAAAAATTCGGGTCGGGCCTTATGGGTC
>JBBROQ010000053.1:0-15775 GCA_038229115.1 Planctomycetota bacterium
ACCGCCGGCCGCATCCAAACCATCAGCCGCATCCAGGCGCTTTATGACGAGCGCATTGCGCCGGCCGCGACCGCCGCCGGTGGCAGTCTGGAACTGTGGGATCTACGCGACGGCCAGGTACTGATCCGCGTGCGTGACGGTCTGACCGCCGACGCCGCGCGTGAACTTCTTGGTGACTTTGAGCGGCTGCTGCGCGCCGAAATCGATCCGACCCTGAGCCTGCACCTGGACGGTTGAGCTGGCGCGCGGTGCTGCCGACCTGTCAAAACTGGTCGTAGCCGTACGGTTCCGCCCGGAGGCGCGCATGCTGCCGTCGACGTTGTTGGTGCACGATGTCGCGTATCGCTCCTTGAGCATCGCGGCGCGTTTTGGCGGCGCCGTCCGGCCCAGCGACGGCCTGGCCGACGATGCGCTGTTGGGCTGCGGGTTCATGCGCAAACCCGGTGGTTGGGACGCGCACGGCGAACAGCGCACGCATTACAGCGCAGTGTTGGTGCTGCGCGGCAGTGGCGCCTATCAGGACGAGCGCGGCCGACGCTGGCCGCTGACCCCGGGCACGGTGTTCCAGCGCTTCACCGATCGCGGTCACAGCGTGCATATCGACGGCGACGGACGTTGGGCGGAATGTTGGATCGCGTTAGGCGGTCCGTTGGCACAGGCGTTGGCGCGCTACGGCTTAGCCGACCCCGGCCGTCCCGTGGTGGCGGGCGCATTGGACGTGGCGTTGGTGCGCGACCTGGCGCGGGCGCGCGATGCGCTGCGGACGGCCGCCGATCACGATCTGCCACGACAGCTGACGGGGTTGCTGGAATTGTTGGCGCGGCTGTTGGCGACGCCGGCGAGTTCGACCGCACGCGACGGTGTGATCGACCGCGCCTGTCAAACTTTGGCCAAGGATTCGCGGTGTGACCTTCGGCTTTTGGCGCGCGAGTTGGGCCTGGGGTATGAGCGCTTCCGCAAACGCTTCGTCGCGGCCACGGGCGTCGCGCCCGGTGCATACCGAATCCGCAGACGCATCGACCGCGCGCGCGAATTGTTGCTGGCTGACGCGCGGCCGGTGCAGGCGGTGGCGGCGGAACTGGGCTATCCGAATGCGTTCGCGTTCTCAGCCCAGTTTCGCGTGCAGGTCGGGTGCTCGCCGGCGGCCTATCGCCGCCGCGGTTAAAAAAGAGTCGCCGCCGCGGTTGAGCCCGCGGCGCCAGGGCTGACGCTTTTGGAATGCTTCCAATTCTGGTCATCGGCGCCGGCCTCGCCGGCTTAGCCTGCGCGCGTGCCCTGACCGCGGCGGGTCGGGCCGTGATCGTCATCGACAAGGGCCGCGGTGCTGGCGGTCGGATGACGACGCGGCGTTTTGGTGCTGACGCCTCGGCCACCGGTGCCAGTGCCTTCGACACCGGCGCGCAATTCGCCACCGTACGCGATGCGCGCTTTCAGGCAGTGTTGGATGCCAGCGGTTTGGCCACGCGTTGGAGCGATGGTTTTCCCGCGCTGTTTCCCGGCGAATCGACACCGCGCGTCGATGCTGATGGCCACCCGCGCTTTCGCATCGCCGGCGGCATGAAGCAGCTCGCGCACTTTCTAGCGCAGAGCCTTCAGATCCGCGATCAGCACACCGTCACCGCGCTGACTCCGCATGCGGACGCCTGGCGCGTCACCGTTACGCCCGGCGATTTGGCGCCCGCGAATGCGCAGCCAACAGGCCCCAATGAAACCCTGACCGCGGCCGCCGTGGTATTGACCGCACCGGTGCCGCAGGCGCTGCATTTGCTGGACGCAGCCGGGTTAGCTGTCGATCCGCGGCTGCGCGCGGTGCGCTACGATCCATGCCTGTGCCTGCTGCTGGATTGTCCGGACGCCACCGCGCCGCTGTTACCTGCGCCGGGCGGATTGCGGCTGATGGACGATCCGGTGCTGAGCTGGATGGCGTCGCAACGCGCCAAAGGATTGCGCACGCACGGCGATGGCTTGGTCGTGCACGCGACTGGCGCGTGGAGCGCAGCGCATGGCGATGCCACCGACGCGGACATTCTGGCCGCCCTGCGCGCCGCGACTGACGCCGTGCTGGCGCGCTTGAACGTGCGCGTGCTGGTCGCGGATCAGCAACTGAAGCGTTGGCGCTTCAGCCTGCCGACGGTGACGTTTCCGGCCGCATTTTTCCGCGTTCCTGCCCCGGCGCCGTTGTTGCTGGCCGGCGATGCGTTCGGGCCGCACGCACGCTTAGAGCAAGCCTGGTTGTCGGGCGTCGCGGCGGCCGAGGCGCTGCTCGAATAAGCCGCCGCGGCCAGCGCGAACGGCTCAGCCGCTCGGCAACCACCTTGGATTGGCACGGCTGTTGGCGCGCATACCGTTCGCGCCGATCCCGAGGAATTCGCCATGCTCAATGCCTACCGCAACGCCGCCGCCGACCGTGAAAAACAGGGCGTTCCGCCGCTGCCGCTGACCGCTGCGCAGGCGCAGGACCTGACAGTACTGTTGGAAACGCCTCCGGCCGGGGAGGCCGAGTTCCTGAAGTCGCTGTTGGTTGATCGTGTCAGCCCCGGCGTCGATCCGGCGGCGAAAGTGAAGGCGGAATGGTTGGGCGCGGTGGCGCACGGCGACAAGACCTGTCCGGTGATCGCGCGCGACGAAGCCATCCGACTGCTGGGCACCATGCTCGGTGGCTATAATGTGCCGTATCTGACGCGCGAACTGGATGGGCCTAACGCCGCGCTCGCTGCTGAAGCGCTCAAACACACCATTCTGGTATTCGACAATTTCGCTGTGGTAGCGAAGCAGGCGGCGGGCGGAAATACCCATGCGCAGGCGGTGCTCGAAAGCTGGGCCGCGGCCGAATGGTTCGCGCGTCGCCCTGAAATCGAATCGGTGATCACCGGCGTCGTGTACAAAATTCCCGGCGAGACCAACACTGATGACCTCAGCCCCGCCCAAAGCGCGGTGACGCGTCCGGACATTCCGCTGCATGGCCTGGACATGTACAAAACCAAGGATCCCGCCTGTATCCCGACGCTGAACGCAGCCCGCGCCGCCGGTAAGCGCACCATTATTGTCGGCGACGTTTATGGCACCGGTTCGTCACGCAAATCGGCGACCAATTCGGTGATGTGGTATTCCGGCAACGATATTCCGTTCGTGCCCAATAAGCGCAGCGGGACGTTTCTGCTGGCCACCATCATTGCGCCGATCTTTTTGGACACCTTCCGCGACGCCGGTGGCATGGCCTATACCGTTGACGTGTCGCAATTAAATACCGGCGACGAAATTACCCTGCACACCACCAAACTCGAACTCCTTAAAAACGGCGTGAAGATCGGCGATCTGAAAATTAAATCGCCAACCGTGTTCGACGAGTTCCGTGCGGGCGGTCGCACCAATTTGATCATCGGCCGCGCGTTGACCTGGAAGGCGTGCGAACTGCTGAAAAAACCGTATCCGCCGCATTTTGCCAAACCGGAATTGCCGAACGACGACGGCAAGGGCTACACGCTCGCGCAAAAAATGGTTGGCCGCGCCTGCGGCGTGAAGGGCGTGCGCCCGGGCATGTCGTGCGAACCGAAAGCCACCACCGTCGGCAGTCAGGACACCACCGGTCCGATGACTGCGGACGAATTGAAAGAACTTGCCTGTCTGCGTTTCAGTGCCGATTTGGTCATGCAAAGTTTCTGCCACACCGCGGCCTATCCAACTGCGAAAGACGCGGCCATGCATCGCTGGCTGCCAGAATTCATCGTCGAGCGTAATGGCGTCAGTCTGCGTCCCGGCGACGGCATCATTCATCCCTGGTTGAATCGCATGTGTCTGCCCGACACCGTCGGCACCGGCGGCGACAGCCATACGCGCTTTCCGATCGGCATTAGTTTTCCGGGCGGTTCGGGCTTGGTCGCATTTGCCGCCGCTATCGGATATATGCCGCTCGATATGCCTGAATCGGTTCTGGTGCGTTTCACCGGCACATTGCAGCCCGGCGTGACGTTACGCGATCTGGTCAATGCGATCCCATGGATTGCCCTCAGCAGCGGCGATTTGACCTTGGAGAAAAAGGGAAAAAAGAATATTTTCAGCGGCCGCATCCTGGAAATCGAAGGCCTGGAACATCTGACCGGCGAACAGGCTTTCGAATTATCGGACGCTAGCGCCGAACGCAGTGCGGCCGCCTGTGTGGTAAATCTTAGCGAACAAAGTGTCGCTGATTATTTACGCTCGAACATGGCGCTGTTGAAAGACATGCTGTCCGACAATTACGGCGCCAAAGACACCATCCAGGCGCGCATCAATGCGATGCAGGCGTGGTTGGACGCGCCGAATCTGCTGCGCGCCGATGGCGGCTTTGAATTGGTGAACAAAAAGGATGTCACTGCCAACAATTCCGTTATCGGCACCGTCGCCGAAACTTCAGACAAACGCTACGCCAAAGTCTTCACCATCGATATGAATGCGATCACCGAGCCATTGGTCGCTCTGCCGAATGATCCGGACAAAGTTGCAACGCTGAGCGAAATCGCCGGAGCCAAAATCGACGAAGTATTTGTCGGTTCGTGCATGACCAACATCGGACATTTCCGCGCTTTGGCGAATGTGTACAAACATTCCAAAGTCGAATATCTGAACAGCATCACCTGGATTTGCCCGCCAACACGCATGGACGAAGCGGTTCTTTCCAGTGAAGGCCATTACGGACTGTTCGGCAAGATCGGCGCCCGCCGCGAGATTCCCGGCTGTTCGTTATGCATGGGCAACCAAGCGCGCGTGCGCCCCGGCGCCAGCGTGTATTCGACCTCGACCCGCAACTTCGACAACCGCATGGGCCGCGACGCGCAGGTCTATCTGGGCAGCGCCGAACTCGCCGGGGCGATATCGATCCTCGGCAAAATGCCGACCAAGGCCGAATACCTCGACCTGATGGCGAAATGCGTCAATCCGTTCGAGAAGTCGATCTACAAATACATGGACTTTTCGCAGATGACCGCGCGCGTGCCGAGTTATGCGGTGACGGGCTGAATGGAAAATCCCCGCAGGCGCTTTGACTAACTGCGGGGATTTTTTTGAGAGGTCCTAATACGATCCCGCGACTTCAGTCGTAATGCGTCCACATCCGCAGGACTTTGACCGTCCGTTCTTTTTCCAGGACTTGGTACACTAGGCGGTGTTGTACATTGATCCGTCGCGAACAGGCGCCGGCAAGATCTCCGACCAATTTTTCATAGGGCGGTGGATGCTGAAACGGATTGCGCTCGATAATCGCCAAGAGCTCAAGGCATTTTTCTTTTAGGCCGCTGGAAAAAAGTTTCTTTGCGTCCTTTTTTGCCTGCTTGGTGTATAGCAACGGCCACTTCATCACGGCTTATTTCACCATGACTTGCTTCACCACGGCTGTCTTCACCACGACAGGGTCGCGTCGCAATTCTTCAGCGGAGTTTTCATCCCGGCCTGAATGGATTCACGCATGCCGGGAATGCTGACCAGATACAGCGTTTCCTGAATGGCATCCCAATCTTCTTCGGAGATCAGCACGACGTTATTTTTTTTCCCGGTGATAACCACTGGGGCATGCGATTTGCCGGCGGCATCGATGAGTTTGTAAATATTCGCACGGGCATTGCTGGCAGTGACGGTGGCCATGGTGATCCCTCTATCGGGCCAACGTACGTTTTTGCGTACGCCGTCAATGCGCGCGCCGTCTGCGTAGCCACGCTGGCCGCACTGCCCGCTTGGCTGCGCGCCCGACGCAGCCACAACCCACCCATGCCCAATCCCCATCGCATCTACCGTAAATTGGCCGTCCTTACCGAAGGCAGTCAGGACATGTACCGCAACAAGACGGCGATGGGGCTGCTGCGCTTCCGGCCAGAGAACGTGGTGTGCATGATCGATTCGCAGTTGGCCGGTGGGGACCTGGCGCGGATCGCGGGCGTGGGTCAGGGCATTCCGATCGTTGCGGATTCGAACGAGGCCAAGCGCTTGGGCGCGGAATGGCTGGTGATTGGCGTGGCCACGCCGGGCGGCTATCTGCCGGATGCGTTGCGGGCCCAGGTGTACGACGCGATCCGGCACCGCATCGGCATCATTTCGGGCCTACATGAAAGTGTGAACGGCGATCCAAACTTGGTCAGCCTGTCTTCGCGCTTCGCGGTCGAGCTGGTGAATCTGCGTAAGGTTCCCGACGACGGCGAGCAGGGCGTTTCCACCGGACGCGCTCGGGAAACCCGCGCGTTCCGGGTGCTGACCGTCGGCACCGATGCCAACCTCGGCAAGACCACCACAGCGTTGGCGCTGGATCGTTATTTTCATGACCAGCTGCGCGAACAGCAGAAGGCCACGAAAAAGGCTGAAATAACCAAGCGGAAAACGGTTGAGCCGGTGAAGTGCCGCTTCGTCGCCACTGGCCAGGACGGCATTTTGATCAGCGGCCACGGCGTGTGCATCGACCGCGTGATCAGCGATTTTGCCGGCGGGATGGTCGAAGAATTGGTGCTGGAAGCCGACCGTCACGGGGCCGATCTGCTGATGATCGAAGGGCAAAACGCGATCTTGTCACCCTGCTTCAGCGGCACGGCTTTGAGCTTGCTGCACGGCGCATGCCCGGACGCGATGATCCTGTGCCATGCGCCGACCCGCACGCATTTCCGGCATACCAGCGTGCCGCTGGTCGGGCTCAGCGAAAACATTCGTTTGCACGAAGCGCTGCTAGCACCGCTTCACCCTGGCAAGGTGGTGGCGATCGCGCTCAATACTTTGGAAATGGACGAACCAACCGCTGCGGCTGCGCTTGCCGCCGCGCAGGCGGAAACCGGCCTGCCGGTCGCGGACGTGGTGCGCGAGGGCGATGCCGGCCGGGCGCGTTTGGCGGCCGCGCTGCTGGCGGCGATGCGCCGGCGGCCAGCGGTGGCAGCGCCGAAGAAAACCCCAACTAAGAAAAAAGCGTCGGTAGCGACTAAGTCCGCCGGCCTGACGTCGGCAGTGGTAAAGGCGCGCAAATCGCGTTGAGCCCCAGCGCCGATAGAAGCGCAGATAGCAGCGCAGATAGCAACGTCGATAGCAGCGATCGTGTGCTCGGCAGTCGCACGTTGCGCGGTGCGTGCGCAACGTGGCGGCTGTTATTCCGCCGCCGGCGTGGCTACGGTGCCGACATGAGCCTGATCCGTGCGCTGAACGAGGTCTGCGGTCTGCGGTGTTTGCGCCTAATCGCGCTGGTGCTGAGTTGCGCCGGCGCGGCCTGGGCGACTGCGATCGACATCGAGAAGGAGCGCACGCTCGATCCGTTGGTGCAGTTTCCAGCGCTGCCGAAACCGCAGCCGACGGTGCTGACCGCGCCCAGTCCGGCCGAGCCATTCATCCCCGGGGTGGCGATGCGCCGCAACGAACGCGTGGTGCTGGATGGCGTAATGCTGTTCGACCACGGCCCGGCCGACGGCTTGGAAGTACTGGCGTGCTTAAAGGACGGCAAAACGCATGAATCGCTGATCCGCCTCGACGCCACCAACGGACAATTAATCAAGGCCGGACTGATCGCTGGGCTGGGCCTATCCGTGGACGGTGTCGGCGGAGGCGAAGGCACCGGCCTGCCGGCGCGCGGCACGCCGGTGCGCCTGCGCGTGGAATGGGCGGACGACACCGGCGGGTGGCAATCGATCGACGCCAGCAGCCTGATCCGTGATCGCGTCGTCGATCGCGCCTATCCGCCGCTGCCGTTCATCTACACCGGCTCACGCATGCTGCCGGTGCAGGTGCCCGGTGCGAACGGGCAGCCAGCGAAACGCGAGCAATTCATGCTGGATGCGACGCGCTCAGTGGTGGTGAATTTTGATGAGCCAGACGCGCTGTTCGCCAGCCCGTTCCCCAGTGCGCGCGAAGATTCACGCTTTGAAACCAACAGCGCCGTCGCGCCGCCGGCCGGTACGAAGGTGCGCTTGATCTGCGAACCGGCGACGTTGGCTCTGACTTTGGAGCTCAGAGCCGATGGCAGCCTAAGCGCGGGCGGTGCTCCCCCCGATGCCAGCGCGATCGACGATCCCGCTTTGGATGCCGCGTTGGTCAAGGCCTTCGGCGCTGACGCCAAGCCCGACCTGCGCGCGGTGGGCGTGCGGGTCGCGGCTGATCAAGGTCGGCAAGGCGACGTACTGATACGCACCCGCATCCTGGCCGCAGCAGTGCGGGCCAAGGTCTGGGTAGTGCCGGTGTTCGTCCTCGCCGCTCCCTGAAGCGTTCGCTGTTGAGGCGCTCGCTTCCGAGCCGTTTGCGGTTGGCGCAACGTTGACCCGGCCCGTCTTGCGGGCGTGACGTTTTCGCGGCACCTTGATCCGTGGCTGTTCCGGCCGCGCCTGAGGGGTTCGCATGCTGACCATGGAAGAGCTGCTGCGCACGATGGTCGAGCGCGGTGGCAGCGATCTACACATCTCGGCCGGATCGGCCCCGCGCTATCGCATCGACGGCGACCTAACCGAAATCCCAACCACCGAAGTGCTGGGCCCAGAACAGACCAAAAAACTGGTGTATTCGGTGCTGGATAATCAGCAGATCGCGCGTTTCGAGCAGGACCTGGAATTAGATATGTCGTTCGGCCTGGCCGGCGTCGGACGTTTCCGCGTGAATGTGTTCTTCCAGCGCGGCGCCGTCGGATCGGTGATGCGGACGATTCCGTATGAGATTTTCACCTTTGAACAGTTGGGCCTGCCCCAGACCGTCTGCCGGCATTTATGCGATTTAGCTAAGGGATTGGTGTTGGTCACCGGCGCCACCGGTTCCGGCAAAAGCACCACTCTGGCGGCGATGATTGATTACATTAATAGCACGCGCAAAGAACACATTATTACGATCGAAGACCCGATCGAATTTGTCCATCGCAACAAAGTCTGCTTGGTTAATCAACGCGAGGTCGGCACTGATACCCAAGGGTTCAATCAAGCGCTTCGCCGCGTCCTGCGCCAAGATCCGGACGTGGTTTTGATCGGCGAAATGCGCGACAAAGAAACCATCGAAGCGGGCCTGACTTTGGCCGAAACCGGGCATCTGACATTTGCGACGCTGCATACGTCTGACTGCGTACAGACCATCAATCGAATCGTCGACGTGTTCCCAGCGCATCAGCAGAATCAGATCCGCACACAATTATCTTTTGTACTCGAAGGTGTCTTCTGTCAGCAACTGCTGCCGAAACTCAATTCACGCGGCCGCGCCATGGCGCATGAGATCATGCTGCCAAATTCGGCGATTCGTTCCCTGATCCGCGAAGATAAATGCCATCAGATTCTCTCACATATTCAGACCGGTGCGCGCATCGGCATGAAAACCATGAATCAAAGCCTGTACGAACTGTACAAAGCCAACTTGATCGCCTGGGACGAGGCCTGTTCGCGGTCAGGTGATGCGGAAGATCTGAAGCGCACCGCGCAGCGCGATGGCGCAGCAGTATGAACGCGCACCCTCAGCACCTGAACGCCGAGCGATAGTTAATCGTGGTCTCTCTCAATCGTCTTACGCGCAAAAAACTCGGCGAATTGCTGGTTGAGCAGGGGCTGCTCAGCGATGAGCAAGTGCAGGACGCGCTGCGCATGCAGCATCAATCCGGCCTGCTGTTCGGCGAAACCTTAGTACAGCAACGCCTGATCACCGAAGAAAAGATGGTCGCGGTGTTGGTCAGCCAATTCGGCATTCCGTATGTGAAGCCTAGCCAATACGCGATCCCGAAAGAACTGCTGGAAATTTTCGAGCCGACCATGATGCGGCGGTTTCAGTTTGTACCCATGGATTCAATCGGTTCGGTGCTGGTCATCGCCATTGCTGGTTTGCTGTCTGAAGACGTGTTCAAAGAAATCGAAACCCAAACCGGTTGCTCGCTGCAAGTATTCCTGACCAACATGTCTGAGATCAACGTCGTGCTGATGAAATACGGGATGTGAACGATGGCCAATGTCATCGGATACAATCGCAAGCTTGCAGCGCTGCTGAAAAAACACGGACTGGTCGAAGAGGCCGCGCTACAAGTACAGGTCGATAAGGCCGCGAAAGCCGGGCAATTGCTGGCAACTGCGGTAGTGGCCGAGTCGATGATCGACGAGCCAACATTGATCGGTCTGGTCAGCGAGGAATGCGGCTGGCCGTGTTTGGACTTGGACAAAATCACCATTGATCTGGATCAGCTGCGCACGCTCAATGGTGGAAATGATGTCATTCCGGAAGAGCTGGCAAAAAACCACGGTATTGTGCCGCTCGCGCAAATTGGCGAGTATCTAACGCTGGCCGTGGCCAATCCGTATGACGTGGTGCTGCTCGACAATCTGAAGCTGCAACTGGGTAAACAATTATTGCCGGTGGTGTCCAGCGAACGCGCGGTGAACAAAGCGATCGAAAACGCTTATCACGCGCAGGAAAAAGCCGTCGAACAATTAATGGACACCATGGAAGAGGTCGACGACCTCACCATGTCCGACGGCAAATCGACGGAAGACGACAAAGCCGATGACAGCGATCTGACCTCCGGCGGCGACGATTCGCCGGCGGTGAAAATCGTGAAACAAATATTTTCGGTCGCAATCAAACGCGGTGCCAGTGACATTCATATCGAACCGTGCGAAAAACGCGTACGGGTGCGCTTACGCATCGACGGTGTGTTAGTGGAAGTATTCGATCTGCCGAAGCGCCTGGAACGCGCGATGGTGTCTCGCCTGAAGATTATGACCGACACCATGAACATTGCCGAACGCGGCAAGCCACAGGACGGTCGCATCCAGGTATCGATGGAAGGCAAAAAGGTCGACATCCGCGTCAGTTCGTTGCCGCTGGTCCACGGCGAAAAGATTTGCATGCGTTTGCTCGCGAAGGGCAATCTCAAAGACATGAAAGAAATTGGCTTCGAGCCGCAGACGCTCGCCATTCTCGATAAGGCACTGAGTTCACCCTACGGCATGATGTTGGTCACTGGCCCGACTGGTTCTGGCAAATCGACAACCTTATATTCGTGCTTAAAAACCGTGATGACGACCGAAGACAACGTTAATACAGTCGAAGATCCGGTTGAATATGAAATCGAAGGCATCAATCAATGTCACGTTAATCCCAAACGCGGATTAACCTTCGCCACCGCTCTGCGCGCCTTGTTGCGCCAAGACCCCGACACCATCATGATCGGTGAAATCCGCGATCAGGAAACGATAGAAATCGCGGTAAAAGCCGCGCTTACCGGGCATTTGGTGCTGTCCACGCTGCACACGAATGATGCGCCCTCGACTATCACCCGTATCATTGATATGGGTATCGAACCATTCCTGGCCGCCAGTACCATCCTGGCCGTGCTCGCGCAACGCCTGGGCCGTCGCCTGTGTAAAAACTGCCGCGTCGAAATGACTGCCGCCGAATTGCCCAAACGTGACGACCTGCTGCACATGGGCTATCTGCCGGAAGAAATCGAAGGCTTGAAACTCTGGAAACCAGTCGGCTGTTCACTGTGTTCCGGCGGCTACAAAGGCCGCTACGCGATGGTCGAATGTTTGCAGATGAACGACGACGTCCGCCGCTGCATCATCGCCGGCGGCACCGCCATCGACATCCGCAAAAAAGCCGTCGGCAGCGGCATGATCACCCTGCGCCGTTGCGGCCTGCTGAACGCCATGCGTGGCGTCACCACGGTCGAAGAAGTGATGCGACATACGGTGGGCGAAGAGGCGTGATTCCCTCAGCTGTTGTGATTTCTTGACCTAGCGGACGACTATCGAACAGAAGAGACCGGAAGTCACTCGTTCTTTTTCAGCACTTGGCTCGGTCCATTTTTAACCCGATCGCCGTCAATTATGATTTCTCCGGATTTAGAAAACTCCAATACATGCACATCACGCTTTAAATGTAAGCCCTCTGTGGGTAGCTGAATATTGACTTTTCTGGTTCCGGTAGATTTAAGAAATACTTTAGCGGCGCCATCCTCAATGCCCGCCAGCGCGTCTTCCGAAATTCGGAAGCGATTTACGCCCCACTCCAATGGGTAATCATCCGTGCCGGCGCTATTTTTTATCTGCATAACAACATTTGTACCTTTTATGTTATGATACGTAATTTCGGTGGCCTCCTCAACGATGATCACGGCAACTATAACCGCTAAGGCAATCGCAGCATTCCTGTCGCTGCCGCCACTCCCAATGTTGAGGTTATTGCAAGTGCTTCCCGATCCGTGAAAGATGAAATCCTCATTGGATGGCCACCAATGATATGTAGACTTCCCTTTTACGAACTCCTTGTCTACGACAATCATTAAATTATATTCCTTATTCTCCGCGGACCTATGCGCACATCCCGTCATAATGGCCATGCCGAGAACGGCGACGACAAGCCATGTTTCACGAATAATCACCGGTAAATTCCTGACGTGGAATATAAGGGGAGGCTAGGTCGAACGCCCACCCGGCATGCTTGCGGCGTAGTAGGCAATTGGGGGTCATTCACGCCTGGCAAAGTTGCTCCTTCATGGGCTACCTTTAAACCAAAAGCTAAATAAGCCCATCTCACTTCATCGGTATTAACCGCAATAGGCCAATAAGCAGGTTTCCCCAAATGTTTGCGCTGTCGCTGCTGTTCGAGGAACTGCGCGAACCGTGATGCCGGTAAGCTTCAGCGCCGATGTAGACAGGAAGCGATATAATATCAAAAGGCACTGTGCCGAACGAGCAGGCGACTTTATAAAGTACAATTTTCCCTGGCGAGTAGTCGGCGTTTTCTAAATAGGCCTTACTGCCATCGGGTGATTCGTAATGGTGCGGTACTTCCATGGAGACTTCATGAAATGGTTTGTTGGCTTGGTCAATTGCGGTATATGCATACCTAGTGGTGCAGCCGGTTGAAAATATGAATATGGGCATAACCAAAAATATTCTGGTGAGATAGTTCATGATTTATTGCTTGACCGAGAATGTGAACGGCCGCACAGCAGGGGGAATGCTGGAAATTTAGCCGCCGGTGTGGGCAATGGAAGAAACGATCGTGCCACTGTCACGGCCGCCAACCAACAATGTCTATGCGCGAGCGCGCGCTCAGCAATTAGCTTATGCTGCGGCATAACCATTCGCATTGATGATATTCAGCAGCACCCGCGTGGCCATAACGTGACTGTTGAGGTCCAGCATCGAACATACGTCTTTGAGTTCGTTCTCTTGTAAGCCGCCAATGTTCTGTCGGTTCATGAATTTCATGTGGCGAAAGCCCATTTTCCAATCAGGAAAGACGCGTCCGTATTTGGTGTCGCCGCGCAGCAGGTATACAATGCATTCGTGGCGCGGGTCGCTTATTATTTTAGCTATAATCCTTTCGACCGGATCTTTGCTGCCCTCAAGAAACTGAACAAAGGTGCTGTCTTCATACAGCAATAATCCGGTTACGTTCTCCTTTTCATTGGTTGACCGCGCTTTGATCAGTAATTCGACTAATTCTGGGACCTCGAACGCCCGCTTGGCATGACTGACGTAAATAATCTGATACGACATAGCACCACCTTCGTTTTACTAGGATCTGCATGTTATTCATGCGCGCTATCGTGATACCCAAGAGCAGGCAATCTCAGTAAGCACGCAGAAAGATTATTAGTAAGCTATCACAACGCACCTGCTATCAAGCCGTGCCCACCGGCTTTGCCGTGTCAACGCCGCTAATCATTTTATTGTTTCGGCGACGCACGGGTCGCCGAAGTGAATATTTGGATTTATCGCGCCAATTCGCGATCCAGCCATTCCGGGGGGATGGCGAGGGTTTTGAACAGGGCGAGGGTGGCGCGATAGGCGTTGGAATCTGGGTAGTCGGTTTTGAGTTTGCGCGCGGAAAGAAGCAAAAACTTCAGATCGTCAGCATAGCGATTGGCAGTGGCGACCTCGCTGAAATTGGCTTGGCGATCTTGGAGGTGCCCAGCGCGGTGGGCAATGGATTCGTAAAGTAGGCGTGATTCGCGTGCGGACTTCACCGCCGGTTCGTCGTTCCAGCGTTTTGCCTCGGCGAGCAGATCGTCGCCAAGGGATGTCGGCTGATATTGTCTGCCTAGTTTAATCAACATATCGACCGCGAATTCTGGCGAAGCGTCTTTGATGGTGCGCAATTCGTTACGCCGGGATTCGGCGTATTGGCACAGTCCATCGATAACATAGTTGATTTCGTCCAGGCGGGCTGGGTCGAAATCAGAAGGATTGATGATTTTCGTGGATGACCCAGAAGTCGATGGATCTGCGACAGTAAGGGGTTCAGTCTTAAGGTTTGTGCGCCGCTGCAATTCTTTCAGACGTTCATCCTCTTTCAGGACCGCGGCCAGTGCGGGCCCGATCAAGCCTTTGCTCAAGGCTTCGGCGATAGGTTTGAGGATGATGATATGACGAACATCCAGAGGGCCGAATTGACCGTTGGCATTATAGGTCGCGCCTTTGGCCACGATGGTGACGGTGACGTGGACCTTTATCGGATATGGCGGTGGGGTTATGGTGCTGGGGATGCCATCGGTCCACAGGCCGCCGGCGAAGGCGTTGCTCCAATCCCATTCCTTGGCATTTCCGCGTAGATCCCAGTCGGTTTCGATCCGTCCGTTCACTTCATAAATGCCGGTGGTGATGATGGACTGAGTGCGGATGGATCGTCGATGGTTGACATCTGCGGCGTCATTTTTCCCTATACAAAAATCGATCTGTAGCGGGATCGCATTCGCTTTTTCCATTACTTCATACTGAATGTGGTAGGTGCCGCCGACGTAATCCACCGGTGATATCCAATTCCTTGGGGCCTCGGGTTTGGCACGCAGCCCATGGAAATCCTCGGTGTGGGTGATGATATCATCAACCAAGATTACCTGGGTGTCAAGGGTGGCGGGTAGATTATTCGTGTCTGCAGCTATTGCTGAATGAAAAAAGCAGAATAGTGAAAATAGGATACTACAAAAGTTCATATGCATGGAGTGCGCCCCTGGAGTCGATTGACGGCGAATGTAAGGCAGACGCATATTGCCAATCGCTCATCTTTGTCCATCTTTCATCTTTCCTATCCATGACCAACCACGACTTGTTTACGGGTGTCCATTATGCCACGCGCTAACGACGTAACGTGATGTCTTCTCCGTTGATTTCTCAGTGCCAATTACATTGGGGCGGCCCTTATCTGACTGCCCCCACATGGGGGCTGCGTTCAGGGCGTTCTTTCGGCCGTGCTCCTCTCTGCCTCCCATGTAGGACATCGCCAACATGACGAATGACGACTACAACGCTTGCGTGGGAAAAAATGGTGGATTCCCGGACTACGCTCGGATGGCGGAAGGATATTACCGGGCCGCGCTCATTGTGACTGACAACGTAATTGAAACGCGGGCCGGGATGGATGCCCAAATCTACCCTGTACTTGAGCTTTATCGGCATGGTCTCGAACTCATGTCCAAGGGCATTGCCGAGTCTGTTGAGGCCATCACCGGCAAGATAGTCCTGAGGAGTAATCACGATGTCGCTACTCTTTGGAAGCGGCTTTTTCTTCTACTGAACTCGATTGAAACGGTCCCGACTGATATTTGTCAGCATGTGATGCGCAGTCTCTTTACTTTCGCCAAATGGAACCCGAATGCGCAGATGTTCCGATATCCACACGACAAGACGAAGAGGGTCAGATCACTCGAGGCGGAGACATTGATTAACTTTGTGGATCTAAAATCGGAAATCATGAGTTCATATGATGCGGTTCAGAATATTGCCAGTTACATGGCGGATATCGCCCAACAGCATCAGGCCGGCGATGTCTGACCAGCGCATGTATCGGGGTCATGGTTCGCCCGATTTCGAAC
>JBBROQ010000054.1:0-15701 GCA_038229115.1 Planctomycetota bacterium
AAGAACGCGAAAGCTGTTCCGATTCGTCGATAAATATGGGAACAGAGGCTCATAGGTATTATTATTGGATGAATCAGCGAGATCTTGTCCCGTGAGCAATGCTAGAATTGTATAATCTTCTTCTTTTAAAAAATGCGCTGAAACACGGTCGCTAGCGACGATGAAGTTCACGTTTTTTGTACGGTCAAAAACCAGTGAGTAGGAAATTGCCGGGCCTACGCAAAGCGCCAGATTAGCCGGAAGAGTCCAAGGGGTAGTTGTCCATGCCAAGACATAAGTTGGACGATCTTCTGTGCTCACCAACGTGATGTTTTTTCGAGGGCTACCAACTATTCCTACACTGCCCTGACTGATGATTTTTCCCGAAACAGATTCAGGCAGAGATGTGCAGATCATTCTGGTGGGTTTTTTATCGGCGCCCAACAGTCTGAATCGAACTGTGATCGCCGGATCCTGCACATCCTTGTAATTGTTGCCGGCCTCGAAGTTCGATAGGGGGGTCGTGAGCTTCCACGAATACGGCATGATGCGGTGGGCTTTGTAGACCATGCCTTTCTGCCAGAGTTGGCTGAATACCCACCACACCGATTCCATGTAGGAACGATCCATGGTTTTGTAATCGTGATCGAAATCGACCCAGCGGCCCAGGCGGGTGATGGTTTTGCGCCATTCGGCGACGTATTGCAGGACCATCGCGCGGCATTGTTCATTGAACTTATCCACGCCCAACGCACGGATCTCGGGTGTGCCGTTCAGGTTCAGGGCTTTTTGTGCGAGGCTTTCGATCGGCAGGCCGTGGCAGTCCCAACCGAAGCGGCGTTCGACCTGGAAACCGCGCATCGACCAGAAACGCGGGACGATGTCCTTGATCGTGCTTTGCAGCAGGTGGCCGTAATGCGGCGTGCCGGTGGCGAATGGCGGCCCGTCATAAAATACGAATGACTTTGCGCCCTGACGGCGGCGATTGGATTCCTGGAATGCGTCTAGGCGCGTCCACAGCTCGAGGATCGCTTCTTCGAGTTTCGGGAAGCTGATGTTGGCCGGGACTTTCTCAAACACAGGCGAGGCGGCAGAAGTCATGAGCGTGCGGTTTCCGTGGGGCGCGATCAGATGCGGCCACGATGAGCCACAGTTTCGATCAGCGGGGCGCGACCGTAAAAGCACGGTGGATGGCGGCAAGGCGCGCCGCCGCGATTACATTCACGATTGCCGTAAGCGCGGCGCTGTTCGCCGCCGACGTGCCGCCCGCGATTCCGCCGAGTCCTTCGACCGCGCCGGGCGTACGCATCTGGCCGCCGCCGGCGTTCACGCATTGGCCGGCGATCGCGTACAGCGATGAATCCCGCAACATCGCGTTCAGTTTGCCAGTGCAGACGGCCGGCGTCGCCGGTTCGATCGGCTGGCGCGATGAGAGCGCCCTGCCGTTTACGCTCCCCGAAGGCACCGAACGCATCAGCGGCGTGCTGCCGTTGCCGCTGACGTTCGGTGGGCGCGAAGCCACGGTCTTGATCGGTGCCGAGCGCACGGGCTTGTCCGTGCGCGTGGTCAGCACGCGCGAGGCGTGGCCGCTGACGCAGCTGGTGAACGGCTTTCCAACTGACGAACACAGCGTGCCGGTGGTGCTGGTGGATGTGCGCCGCAACGCTGACGTCGAGCGACGCTGGTGGCTGATCGCCGACGCGCTGCCGCGTCCGAACGGCCGGGCGTTGGTGCTGGGCGATCCACTGACCGCGCTGGATGACCATCTGTTTACCGGCTTGGACGCGGACTGCCGCGTGGCCCTGGATGAGCGTTTTCCGCAGCACGCGGTGTTGGTGGAGTTCGCGCTGCAGATCGCGAAACAGCCAGCCGCGTTGCCGCGCACGTTGGTGTGGTGCCCGGGCAATCAGGTGCTGCATGGCGGCGCGATCAGCGACGGCACCGCCAGCAATAATGAAGAAGAGCGCGTATTGGGCGCGATTCGCGCGCGATTTTCAGCCTTGGGTGTGCAGCCGCGGTTGTTGTTGGCGTTGCCGCCATTGCCGGTGGAAGCCGAGCTGCGCACGATTGCGGTGACGCGCCGCGCGGGTCTGGCGCGTTCAGCCGAGCAGCAGCATTGGCAGGTGTTGGATCTGGCGCGCATCGCCGGGGATCCCGAACAGGCGAATCGGGTCGATGCTGGATTGTTCACGCGCTATCCGGTGGGCGCCGCGGCGGCGCGCTGTCGCGAGGCGCTGGCGCGCGAATTGATCAATTGACCAACTGACCGATTCGCCGCGAGCCTGCGCCGGGGGCGCGGGCTTGCGACCTGCGGCCTGGTTAAGTAGCGTGCCGCCCATGCGCACCTTCCTGGCTCCAGTCATGCTCGTTTCCATCGCCTTGGTCGGTTGCGTCGAGCGACCAAATATGCGCGTGGTGCCCGATCGCCGCGGTCATGCGGCATCGACGGAAGAGCAGGGTTCGCCGATCGGCAATGGCCCGCAGGCCTTCGCTGGCGAGCAGTACTACACCATGACTGCCAACGACACGCTCAGTTCAGTAGCGAAAAAGTTTGGCGTCACGGTCGCTTGGTTGATCAAGCGCAACGAGCTCAGCGAGTTCAAAAAAGTTGGCGCGGGCACCAACTTGATCGTGCCGTCATCGCCGATTGCGAAGCCTGCGACAGCTAAGCCAGCTGCGAAGCCGGCCCCGGCGCCCGCGCGCCAAAAGTAAGATGACGATTCCTACGCGACTTTTGGTCGCGTCTGGCAATCAGAAGAAACTGAAGGAACTCCGCGAAATTCTCGCGGAGTTTCCTGTTTCAGTGGTCACGCCGGCCGAGGTTGGCTACGACCCTGACGTCGATGAGACCGGCGACACTTTTGCCGCCAACGCGATCCTGAAGGCCGAGGCTGGCCTAACCGCCACCGGCTTGTGGACGCTGGCTGATGATTCGGGCATTGAAGCGCGCGCGCTGAACTGGCGGCCCGGCGTGTACAGCGCGCGGTACGCCGGCGTGCCGTGCGATGACGAAGCCAACAACCGTAAGCTGATCGACGAACTCGCGCCGCATGCCGACAAAGTGGTGCAATATCGCTGCGTGATCGCGCTGGCGCGGCTGGGCCTGCCGGCGCTGACGTGGGACGGTGTGTTCGCCGGGCTGCACACAGCCGAGCGCCGTGGCGCGGGCGGGTTCGGTTACGATCCGTATGTGGTGGTCCCGGATTTGGGCGTGACCGTCGCGGAAATGTCGGCGGCCGACAAGCATGCGCGCAGCCATCGCGGCCAAGCACTGCGCGGTTTCGCGACGTGGTGGCGGACGCAGCGCGAAGCGTGATGCGCTCGTCGTTGCACCAATAATTGGTGAATGCTGACCACTGCTGACCGGTTGGAATTTGGCGCAGCGCCGTAGCGTCCCGCGGTCATGAACATCGCTGCATCCGCCGCTGACAACCGCGCCACGCTCGCCACCTATGATGTGGTTTGGGATCGACCCAGCGACGGTTCGTTTGACGCGATGTTCATCGGCAACGGCGCCATCGGCGCGAATGTGTGGGTCGAGGCCGCGACCGGCGATGTGCTGTTCTATGTCGCGCGCGGCGACGCGTGGAGCCATGACAACCGGCTGCTGAAACTGGCGCGCGTGCGGGTGTCGTTTGGGTGCAATCTAGCCGCCGAGCAATTCGTCCAGCACCTGCATCTGCATGACGCCGAGATCACGGTCGCGCTCGGCGCGCATGCGACGCTCCGGCTGTGGATCGACGCGCATCAGCCGGCGATCCGGATTGAGGTCGATGCCGCGACTGCGCTGCCGCTAACGGTCACGATCGAGCGCTGGCGTGTGGCCGAGCGTTCGATCACCGGCACAGAATTGCACAGCGCATTTGGCCTGGAGGGCGCGCCGCGCGCGATCGTCGAAACCGCCGATTTAGTTGCGGCTTTTAGCGCGGAAGGGGGCGAGCACGCGATCGGCGTGCTGCATCGCAATGAAAGCTCGTGTTGGAGCGAGTCGCTGACGCATCAGGGATTGGCCGCGGAAATCCAGCGTTTAAGCGATCCGCTGCTGCACCGCACTTTTGGCGTCGCGATCGGTGGCGGCGCATTGCGTCGGCGCGATGGCGACACCTTGGTCGCGGCCGCCGCACATACGCACACCTTCGCGGTGGTCGCACTGACGCGTCAGCCGATCACGGCGGCGGCGTGGACTACGGCCGCGGCCGAGACGTTGCGTACCGCACTGACGATCGACATCGAGGCTGCGCGCGCCGCGCATTGCGCGTGGTGGCACGCGTTCTGGGCGCGCAGTTGGATCCATGTCAGCGGCGACGCCGACGCGTTGCTGGTCAGCCGTGCCTATGCGTTGCAGCGCTTCGTCGCGGCCTGCGCTGGGCGCGGTGCGTTCGCGATTAAATTCAACGGCTCGCTGTTCACCGCCGATTGGCGCAATAAGGAAGGCTCGCCTCAGCAAGGCGAAGTGAATTTCGACGCCGACTACCGCCGGTGGGGCGGGTGCTATTGGATGCAGAATACGCGCTTGGCGTATTGGCCGATGCTGGCCAGTGGTGATCTGGATCTGCTGCAACCGTTCTTCGCGATGTATCAGGCGATGCTGCCGCTGGCGAGCGCGCGCTGCCGCACGTACTTCGGTCACGACGGCGCGATGTTGCCGGAAACGGTGACGTTTTGGGGTGCGTACGAACATGCCACGTACGGGTGGAACCGTGCAGGAATGCCACCGGCGAAGATTCCCAGCCAATGGCTGGCATATCATTTCAACGGCATGATCGAGCTGCTGTTCCTGGCGGTTGAGCGGGCGCGTTATCACGCTGATGAAGCCTTTGTGCGCGCGACCGTGGTGCCGTTGGCGAACGCCTTCCTGGGTTTCTTTGCGGTGCATTTTCCGCGCGTGGACGGAGTGATCTGTTTCACCCCGGCGCAGGCGCTCGAGAACTGGCCCGAGGTGGTGAACCCGAGTCCAGACATCGCCGGACTGCATGCGGTGATCGACGGACTCGCCGAGCTGCCTTCCGCTTGGCTGCCCGCGGACAAGTTGGCGTCGTGGTTGCGGCTGCGCTCGGAACTGCCGCCGCTCCCGATCGGTGGCAGTGGCAGCGAGCGCAAAATCCTGCCGGCGCAGCACCTGATCGGCAACCGGCAGAACAGCGAAACGCCAGAACTGTACCCGCTGTATCCGTTCCGGCGCTTCGGCATCGGCAAGCCGGACCTGGAGGTGGCGTTGAACACCTATCGCGCGCGCGAGGTCAAGGACGGCGGCGGTTGGCGTCAGCACGCGGTTTTTTCTGCGTTGTTGGGCCTGGCCGACGAAGCCCGCGACTTTGTCGTCGGAAACTGCCGGGCGGTCTATCCGAAGTCGCGCTTCCCGGTGTGTTGGGGTCCGAACTTCGACTGGATCCCGGATCAGGATCATGGCGCGGTGGTGCTGATCGCCTTGCAGGCGATGGTCATGCAGGCCGAAACCGGCCGCATCGATCTGCTGCCGGCGTGGCCCAAAAATTGGAATGTGGATTGGCGTTTGCATGCGCCCGGCGACCGCGTGGTTGAAGGCCGCTTTGCCGACGGCACGTGGCAACGCCTCACGATCACGCCAAGGGCACCGGCGACGGTGGTGAAACATCGTTGAGTGTTAGCTTCCCGCATGCGCACGCGCACGCGGCTGTTGCTGAGTTTTCTGATCGTGCACGGGCTGCTGACCTTGGTCGGGGCGTTGATCGCGTATGCGGCGGTCGATCGCTTCCTGCGACAACAGGCCGAGGCCAGCGCGGTGTCGGTGGGACGCGTGCTGGCGCAGGGCGGCTTCGCGCTGAACGAGCAAGTGCTGGCGCGCATGCGTGAGTTGTCGAAGCACGATTTTCGCTTGTTGCCGTTAGGCACGCCGGCGCGTGCGGGCACGGTGCAGGTGACGCCGCAAGGTTTGGTCGGCACGGTGATCGAGATCGATTATCAGACCGCCGACTACCGCCGTGCCTCGCGCTTAGTGGTGCTGGTCGCGGGTGGCGCGTTTGTAGTCGGCGTGGCGGTATTCGCGTTGGTCGCAGCGTGGTTGGCGCGGCAGTTCGCGCGGCCGTTGGAGCGCTTGGCCGAGGCCGCGCGCACCATTGGCGAGGATGATCTGCACACTGCGGTGCCACAGTTTGGCGGCGAAAACGGCAGCGGTGAAATCGCGCAGTTGGCGCGCGAGCTGGAACACATGCGCGTGCGCCTGCGCGATCTGGATCGCGAACATCGGCGCAGCGAGCATCTGACGACCCTCGGCACCTTCACCGCAACCATCGCGCATGAGGTACGCAATCCGCTGTCGGCGGTGCGGCTGACGGTGCAACTGTTGGCGAAGAAACATGCCGACGATCCCAGCCTGCGCTTGATTACCGATGAACTGGAACGGTTGGACCTGATCGTCGACGAGCTGTTGGGCTATGCCAAAGGCATGAGCGTGCGCGCTGAAAACTGCGCGGTGCGCGTGGTTGCCGACGATGTGGTGCGGCTGCTGTCACGGCAGGCTGCGCACGCAGGTGTCAGCCTCATCGTGATCGGCGACGCGACCCTGCGCGTCGATCCGGCGCGGCTGCGGCAGCTATTGATGAATCTGATTTTGAACGCGGTGCAGGCGCTGCATGGCCAGACGGCGGATGACGTCGACGGCAGCGGCACCGTGACGGTGCGTATCGAGGTCGATGGCCTCGCGGTCGAGGACCATGGCCCGGGCGTGGCGCCGGCGCTGATCCCGGAATTGTTCGCACCGTTCGTCAGCCAACGTGCGGGCGGCACGGGTTTAGGCTTGAGCCTCGCGCGCGCGATCGCCGAGGCGCATGGCGCGAAGCTCAGTTACGAAGCGGTGACGCCGCATGGCTCGCGCTTCGTCCTGCGTGGACTGTTGCCGGCTGGCTGAAAGCGCGCAAAAAAACCCTAATTCTTTGTGGTTTGGACCTGCGACGAATACAGCGCCGGGCCGCGGTTCATGTTGGCGGTTACATCAGTCCAGGCGCCAGTGCCGACGCTCTCGCGCTGCCGAACATGCACCGGGTACCATTTGCTGTTGTAGACCCAGGTGCCGGAAAAGCGGCCGCCGTCGTTCAGGATCAAGGGCACCCCGGCGGCGACATCTGCCAACGGATAGAACAGGCCGCCGAGCAGTTCGGACTCGCCGCCCAGATTTGCCAATGCGGTCATCTGTCCTTCGGTTTTGAAACCGAACAACCACATGCGACCGCCCTGATTCACCAGCAACGGTTCTTCACCGAACTCGGCGTTAATCTGCCGCGCCCATAACGCGTGGCCTTTACCGATGCGCAGTTTGCCAATCACGTCTTCGATGAAGGTGCGTCCGGCGCTGATGGCGCGCAGGCCGTAGCTGCAGCCGCCGCTGCTGACAGAGCCGCTGCCGTTGAGATCGCAGTGGCGGATGGTCAGCGTGCCCGCGCCCGCGTGTTCGACCACGCCATCCAACCACAGGTGTTCCAGGATCGTGCTGTCGCTGGCCGCGCCGGTGAAGCGGATCAGCGGCTCTACCGTCACGCCGGGCTTGGCCTTCAACGATGACTGCATGCCGATTAATTTGCGCACCTGACCCGCAATGATCAGGGTCTTTTCCAGCTCATAATGTCCGCGCGGCAGGTAGACCACCGGCTTGCCGCTGTCGATGGCGGCCTGCAGATCCTTGGCGCCGTTGACCCAGTCGCTGGGCGCGGTTGGCCAAAAAGTCGGCGTCTCGAGCACCGGTAGTTTCAGCGCCGCCGGCGCCCCGGGTCCGGCAATGGTGCAGCTGCCGATATAGCGCTCGGTGATTTTTGTCGGTTTATTCACGTCGTTCGCCTCGCTGGCGGCCACGTCCTGATTGGTCGCGGTGTGATCGTCAAGCACCGTGGCGAAGCCGGTGCAGGTGACATCGCGCAGATTGGCGATGCCACCGAGTTCCAGTGCCGCGGTGGTCGGCGCCCCGGTGCCGGTCAGCACCGCGTCGTGCAAAACCAACAGTCCATCACCGGCGCTGAGCTTGAACGCGGTGACGGATCCCTGCACGAAAGCCCGGCGCACGAACACCGGATTGTGCTCGGCCCAGAAACCAACCTCGCGTTGATTAATGAGTGTCAGGCCATCGAAAGTCATGCTGTATTGCCAGCCGCCCGACATGTCGACGCCGATGGCAAAACCCTGGATCTCCAGGTCTTTCACTAGCGCCGGGCCGGGCCATCCACGGGTCATGCGCAAACCGCAGCGGCCGGAATCAGCACTGCTTTTCAGCCGCACATTCTCAACCGTGCCGCGGTTGCTGGCGATAAAATCCAGCGCGATCGCGCCCGGATTGCCGGCCCCGACGTCGATGGTCAAATTCATTACGGCGTGACGAAATGCTCGGTTTCCACCGCCGCTTTCGTTTGAGCCATCGGCCTCGCTGCCGGTCGCCACTACCCACTGCGGCTTAGTCGCGTCGCCATAACCGGCGCAGTTATTTGTTAAGCGCAGGACGCTTTTGCCGCGGCTTTGTCCGACTAATTGAAAGCCCGCGCGCCAGCCCGAGCTCCAACCCGTATGGTCGGCGGCGCGACCTTCAATCGGCCCACTGACCAGATACTCCCCGGCCGGCAGATAGATGAACGCCGGCGCCGCGTAGCGGTCCTGGTCGATGGTTGATTCGATCGCGGTGCGGATCGCGGCGGTGTCGTCGGTGACGCCGTCGCCTTTGGCACCAAAGGTTTTGACATCGACCACGCCGGCATCGCTGGGCGGCAGGAAGTCTGGGGTTTCGGCGGCAGTTACGCGGGAGACGTTCAGCGCGGTTATCGCCAGCAACACGACGGTGAATGGGAAACGTGGCGTGAGCATGGGCAGGATACTTTCAGTTTGCGGCGACGCGCAGCGGACGCAGCCGCACGCGATTCGAACACGCTCTGGAATGTCGATTAAAGGCGTGGTGACATCGGTTTTTTATATCCTTGTGATGACTTCTTAATCGCGTGTTCATACGCGTGTTCGTAGTCCCCGCGCGTGCCGCAGCGCGACCGCCGATGGCATCCCGGCCGCGGCTGGCGACAAGTCGCGCATGAACCACGCCCTGACCGCTGATGCGATGCGCGCACTGTTGCCGCCGCGTCCTGCTAACGCGCACAAATATGCCTTCGGGCGGGTGCTGGTGATCGCGGGTTCGATCCAGTATCCGGGTGCGGCCAGTCTGGCGACGGCTGGCGCGGCGCGCGTCGGCGCGGGCCTGGTGCATTTAGCGATCGGGCGCAGCGCGCTGATCGGGCCCGGGCGCTTGGCCGAAGTGGTGCTGACGATTTTGCCCGAGGGCGAATGGGGGTATTTGGGTGAGGCCGCGGCCGATGAACTGCGTCAACAATTCGCGCAGTACCAGGCGGTGCTGTTGGGCCCCGGCATCGGCCGTGACGAATCGACGCGGCAGTTTGTCGAGCGGCTGTTGGACCTCGCCGATTGTCAGCACAGCTCGCGCATCGGCTTCGTCGCTGCGGCCGACGATCAGGGCGATGGCGAGGCGCTGCTGCCGCCGACGGTGATTGATGCCGACGGCCTGACGCTGCTGTCGCAGGTGCCGCAGTGGTGGGAACGGCTGCCGCCCGGTCGCGCGGTGCTGACGCCGCATCCGGGCGAGATGCGCAAACTTACGGGAAAAACCGATCTGGGCGAACATGTCGCGAGCGCGTGCGCCGCGGCGGCGTTGTGGCAACAAGTCGTCGTGCTGAAGGATCACATCACCGTGATTGCGCATCCCGATGGCGCCTATCAGGTCAACGAAGTCGCGAACCCGGCCTTGGCCACCGCCGGTACTGGCGACGTGTTGTCGGGCATGATCGCGGGATTTTTGGGCCAAGGTTGCGCGGCTTATGACGCCGCACGGTTGGGCGTGTTCCTGCACGCGCGCGCCGGCTTGGCGTTGGCCGACGAACTCGGCGACGCCGGCGGCATCGCCAGTGATCTGCTGCCGCTGCTGCCGCTGGCGATAAAGGCGCTGAAACATCGGTGATTTGAGCGGTTTTCACCATGACGATCGGGACGCATCCGAGGCCGGCGCTGGACGCGTAATTACGCGCGATGACTGAACTTTCTGTCTGCACCGTTCCCGCCTGCCTCGTGCCCGCCATTCGCATCACTGTCCAGGTCGAGCGGTCGGCGCGCGCTGGCGGCACGCATGTGCTCTACTGGATGACCGCGCATCGCCGGCGGCATGACAACTTCGCCCTGCAACGCGCAGTCAGTTGGGCGCGCGCACTGAAAAAACCGCTACTGATCTGCGAGGCGCTGCGCAGCGCGTATCCCCTGGCCAATGCGCGCATGCATCGCTTTGTGATCGAAGGCATGGCCGCAAACACCGCCGCGTTTGCCGATGCGCCGGTGACCTATCTGCCATATGTCGAACCGACCGCCGAAGCCGGCAAAGGCTTGTTGGCGGCGCTGGCCGCGGATGCCTGCGTCGTGATCGGCGATGAGTTTCCGTGCTATTTTGCGCCGCGCATGATCGCGGCGGCCACGCGGCAGTTGGCAGCATTGGAGCAGCCAGTGCGGTTCGAGATTGTTGATAGCAACGGCCTGATGCCGCTGCGCGCGACGCCAAAAGCGTTTGGGCGCGCGGTCGATTACCGGCGTTTCTGGCAGGGTACGCTGCTGACGCATCTGCGTGCGGCGCCGGCGGAAGATCCGCTTGCTGGGGTGCGGTTGCCGCGCTTGAGCACGCTGCCAACCGCGATGCTGAGTGAGATAGCGAAGCGCTGGCCGACAGCCGATCCGGTCAAGCTGTTGATGCCCGGCGGTCTCGCAGCGTTGCCGATCGATCACTCGATTGGCAACGCGTGGTGCGCAGGCGGCGCGGTCGCAGCAGAGCAGATGCTGAGCTCCTTCGTGCGCGAACGTTTGACCGGCTATCCCGACGCGACGCGCAACGCGAGTAGCGGAGAAACCAGCGGTTTATCCCCATATTTGCATTGGGGACACCTGAGCGCTCACCGTGCGCTGCGGGCGCTGTTGGAGCACGCCGGTTGGTCGCCGGATCGCGTATGCGCGAAACCCAATGGCAGCCGCGAAGGCTGGTGGGGGGTCGATGCGGTGACCGAGGCGGTGCTCGATCAGCTCGTTACCTGGCGAGAGCTGGGCTACAATTTTTGCCAGCACACCGCGGCCTATGACCGCTACGAATCGCTGCCAGCGTGGGCGCAGAAAACCCTCAGCGACCATGCCGGCGATCTGCGCGAACATCTCTACACATGCGCGCAGTTCGCCGCGGCGCAGACCCACGATCCGCTGTGGAACGCAGCGCAGCGGCAGTTGGTGCGTGAGGGCCGCATCCACACGTATTTGCGCATGCTGTGGGCGAAAAAAATTCTCGAATGGTCGCCGTCGCCTGAAGACGCGCTGGCGACCTGCATTGAATTGAACAACCGTTATGCCGTGGATGGCTGCAATCCGAATTCGTACAGCGGCATCTTCTGGAATTTCGGTCGCTATGACCGGCCGTGGGCACCAAGCAGACCAATCTTCGGCTGCATCCGCTACATGTCCTCAGCCAGCGCCATCACCAAGGTGAAGGTCAAAGGCTATCTCGTCCGCTGGGCCGAAAGCGCTGCCGCTTCGGCCCAGCAAACGCTTTTCTAGTTGGTGGGCCCAGCCCCCCAACAACGCGCCTCCGGCGCTGCCCCCACGCAGCTCAGAAAGCTGATGGACTGAAGAGACGGTGCCGGATTCGCGCTCGTTTAGACGACGCCCTTAGGCAGGGTGAAGTCTTCCTTCTCTAGCTGCTTGTCGGTCAGACCCAAACGCGCGAAGCGCAGGAAGAAGCCCCAGGCCATGCCGCCGTTGAGGTCCATTACCACGGTGACGCGATGGCGGCCGGCCTTCACTTTTGGTAGTTCGACGCGGTTTTTGTCGGGAATGCATGGATTGGTCCCGGCCAGATCGCTGAGCACCGGTTTGTCGTCAAACCACACCCGCGTCGGGCCGTCATAGCCGACGCGCAGTTCCAAGCGCATCGCTTCGGGTACTTCGATTTCAGCGGTTGCCGCGGCCCAGCCCTGCGCGTGTTCCCATTCGCTGTGGCGATTGATGAACCCATCAGCCCAGGTGCGCCGCTTCCAGCCAAGCGCCTGCGACAGCTCGGGGTGTTTGAGCTCGGCAATCGGCGTCGGTGCCTGCACCTTCGTCACCTGCCAAGTGCTAACGAGGGTACTGACATGGCCCAGGCCACGGATGCGCAGCGGGCCGAACGCCGGCAGCGCTTCGTCGCGGCTGTCGGTGATGTTGACGTACGGATCACGGCCCAGGCCGTACATCAACTTCAGATCGGTCCGGTCGGTGTCGAGCTCCAGGCGCGCCACGTCGCCGACCAGGGTGATCTTATAAATGCCTTTTACCTCGCGCCGATTGCCGTCGACCAGGGCAAAGCCCGTCGGCCGGCCGGCCGAGCGCAGGCCGCCGACCACGTCGCTAAAGGTGACGTCGATTACGCGGCTACCTTGAACGGAAGGCGCACCCGCGGGCGGGTCGGCACGCTTCGCGTGCAGTGGCTGCGGCAGCGCGACTTCTTCTTTGGTGCTGTGTGCGACGCGATCGGCGGCGCGCGCCAGGCGTGAGGCCAAGCGCAGGAAGCTGAGAGTCGAGATGTGGATGCCGTCATCGAGGTCGAGGTCGACTGCCGACACTACCGCAGTTCCGGTAATCACCGTCGGCAGCAGGCGCTGCTGTTCCTGGACGTCGTTCCACCACGGTGCCTCGTCGGCGTTCACATGGCGACCGATTTGCACCAACACGAATGGCAGACGCGGCTGCTTGAGGTCCTTGCGCAGTGCGGCGACCAGCTTTTCCATGTTTTCGGTGTAGGCGGCCGATTCCAGCTCCGTGGCGTCGCCTTCGCCCTGATACCATACAACGCCGGCGATCGGCTGTTCAGTCAATGACCACGTGCGAAACATCGAGCCATACAGCGATTTGCCGCCCAATTTACGCAGGCGTGGATCCCACTGCGCCATGGTGGTACCGCCGTGCGCGGTGCACAGCAGGCCCTGCGGCACGCTGCTGCGACGCACCATTTCGCGACCGAACGGCAGGCCGACACCGGCGCCCTTTGCGGCCGAACGACGATGATTGGCGCGTTCTTCGGGCGTGAACTGGCGCGCGGCGTGCACCTCGTCCGGCGACTCCATCAGCACGTGCAAAGGATCCTGAGCGACGCCCCAGTGGTCGTCCATGTACATGGCGCGCACCATTGGGTGGATCTTCGGCGCGTCGGCCAGATTACCGACGCCTTCCATGTTGCTCTGTCCAGCCAGCAGCCACACGTCGCCGACGAAAATTTCTGACACGGCCAAGTGCTTGTCGCCCATGTGCAGCGTCAGCGTGTACGGCCCGCCGACCGGCACGCCGGCGAGACTGGCAGTGAACGCGCCCTTCGCCGCAACACCGACTTCCTTGCGCGCCCAACCCTTTACGGCACCGCCGCGCGCGTCGCGCAATTCGGCATGCACTGGGCCGTTGGCCTCGGTCTCGCCGCGCACGATGGCGCGCGCAGTTTGGTCAGCGAGACGTTGCAGGACTTGACCGGCAGTGATGCCCGAGGTGATTCGCATGCGGATGTGCTCCAAGAGGGGTTGCATCGTCTAGCGTCGCCGCTGCGAAATGCACGTCCTTGGGCTGGCCGCCGCTATGTGCTACCGTGCCACATGCCGACGTTTTCTTATGCTTCCAACTTGCCCGTCAGCCCCGCCGATGCTTGCGCCTGGCACGCGCGTCCGGGCGCGTTGGAGCGGCTGCTGCCACCATGGCAGGATGTGCGGGTGCTGTCCCGCACCGGCGATCTCACTAATGGCGGCACCGTCACGCTGTCGGTGCCGCTGTTCGGACCGCTGCGTAAAAAGTGGGTCGCGCGTCATGATCGCTATGAACCGGGGGTGGTATTCCGCGATGTGCAGGAACGCGGACCGTTCGCGCGCTGGCGACATGAACACCGTTTTCGTCCGACTGCGGCCGGCTGCGAATTGAATGACCACATCGACTATCAGCTGCCGTTGGGCGATGTCGGTGAATTACTTGGCGACCGTTTTGTGCGTCGCGATCTGCACCGCATGTTCGCGTTCCGTCATCGACGCACGTGCAACGACCTGGAACGCATTGCGCATTACAGCGCTCTACCGCCGCTGCGCATCGCGCTCGGCGGCGGCTCGGGCTTAGTCGGTACGCAGCTGAGTGCGTTTCTGCGCACCGCCGGCCACACCGTGGTGCCCTTGCGGCGAGGGGCGGCTCAGACGATCGCCGCAACGGCAGCTCCAGAGAGCATCGCCTGGAATCCTGAACGCGACGAGCTGGACGCCGACGCGTTGGCGACCTGCGATGCGGTCATCCACTTGGGCGGTGCCGGAATTGCCGACCGCCGTTGGAGCGCCGAACGCAAACGCCTTTTGCGCGACAGTCGCGTGCGCAGCACCAAACTGTTAGCCGACACCATCGCCAAAAACATCGGTAAAAACTCAGCGAAAATGCCTGTCCTGATCGTTGCATCGGCGATCGGATGGTACGGCGACGGCGTCACCGCGGTCGATGAGCAAGTGCCGAGGGGCAATGGCTTCCTCCCTGAACTCTGCCGCGATTGGGAAGCCGCGGCCGATCCCGCGCGTGTCGCGGGCGCGCGCGTGGTGCACGCGAGGTTCGGCGTGGTGTTGTCGGCCCGCGGTGGCGCGCTGAAAAAAATGCTGCCGGCGTTCCAATGTGGAGTCGGAGGCCCGATCGGCAGCGGCGCGCAGATGCTCAGCTGGATCGCGCTTGATGATGTTATTTATGCCCTGCACCACCTGCTGCATGATGAGCGCGCCCGTGGCCCGGTGAATTTGGTCGCGCCGCGTCCGGTGCCGCAGCGCGAGTTCGCCCGTGCCCTTGGCCGCACGCTGCACCGCCCCGCATTCATGCCGCTGCCGACTACCGCGGTGAAGCTGCTGTTCGGCGAGATGGGCGCGACCGTGCTGCTCGGCGGTCAACGGGTGGTGCCGCGGGTGCTCGGCGAACTCGGTTATGCGTTCGAGCACGCCGACATCGACAGCGCATTAGCCTGGGAATTGGGGAAGGTGCGCTCCCCGCAGTAACGCCGGATGCAGCGTACGGCCGTCGTAATTCGCGCATGGCATATGGGTCAGAAACAACCTTGACGGTAGCATGTCGGCAATAGTGTTCGCACGAACCCTAACGCTGATGGAGTCGTCATGTCGCTCTCGATCAACAACGTCACCCTGGCCGGCAACCTTACTCGCGACCCCGAACTAAAGGTATTGGGCGAGCAGACCGTCGTGCAGTTCGCGCTCGCTATCAACCGCCGCTGGAAAGACGCCAACGGGGTCGCGCAGGGCGACGTCACCTACGTCGACGTCGAAGCCTGGGGCAAGACCGCCGAGGTAGTCGGCAAGTTCCTGGTCAAAGGCTCGCCCTGCTACCTGGAAGGCCGGCTGAAGCTCGACACCTGGCAGGACAAAGACGGTAAAGACCGCCAGCGCCTAAAAGTCGTCGCTCGCCGCGTGCAATTAATGACCGCGCGCAACCGCGACGACCAGGATCCGATCGTCATCGAGGATGCCGACTACGTCGAGCCGGCCGGCGCGCCCGCAGTCACCCCCCGTCAAACGGCCGGGCCAAGCACTGGCCGTCAGGCCGCGTCGACGTCGGCGCCTGCCGCCCGCATCACCGCCAAACCCGCAGCGAAACCCTCGCCCGGAGCCCCGCGCGGCTACCCGCCGGTCGCC
>JBBROQ010000055.1:0-15632 GCA_038229115.1 Planctomycetota bacterium
AAAGCGACGCATTTCGCCGTGATTTCACGGTAAATGCGCTGTTCTATGACATCCGTGATTTCGCCGTGATCGACTACACCGGCGGGGTCAAAGACCTGGAAGCGCGCTTGGTGCGCACCATCGGCGACCCGCGCGTGCGCTTTCAGGAAGACCCAGTCCGGATCCTGCGCGCGATCAAATTCGCGGCGCGTTTCGGTTACGATTTGGATGACGAGACCGACGCCGCGATGCGCGAGCTGTCGCCCGAAATCCTCAAGGCCAGCCGCTTTCGCGTCACTGAAGAAATCTTCCGCATTCTGACCCAGGCCAACCGCGAAGACGGCCTGGAACTGCTGGCAGATTACGGCGTGTTGGGCGTGCTGTATCCGGAATGGCTGGATGCGCTGGGCGATGAAGGCTTTGCCCAGGTGCTGGATTATTTCCACGCCGTCGACGCGGCTGCGGTCGAAGACCGACATTATCCGCTGGAAATCCTCGCCGCCGGTTTGTTCATTCCGCTGTTGGACGCGATCGATCTGGAAAAAGACCAGTTCAACCGTGTGGCCGCGCGCCTGACCAGCGACGTGCGTGCGCTGGGTTTCCGCATGGATCTGCCGAAGCGGCTGCTGGCGAATGTGATCGAGCTGCTGCGCGGCCAGCTGTACCTGATGTTCTTCCACCACCTGCACAAACGCGTGCGGCGCTTCATCGAATCGCCGTGGTTCGATCCGACGTGGCGCGTGCACGAACTCGCTTTTGGCGGCATGGCCGAACTCGCTGGCATCCAGGCCTTGTGGCTGGATGCGCGCGCGACGCTGCGCCAGCCGATCGGCGGCACCGTCGAATCGCCGGATAAACGCGATATTTTCAGCTTCCGCGGCAAGACCGGCGGCGGACGCATCCAGCGCGATCGCGGCAGCGATCGCTTCGGCGAAGACGGCGACGCGGCCGAAGCCGATTGGTCGGATGACGAACCCGCCGATGGCGTGCTGGCCGCGGCGGCCGACGACGATCAGACCTGATCTGGGCGGGCCGCGGTGCCGCGCTACCTGATCGAACTCGAGTACGACGGCCGCAACTTCAACGGCACGCAGGCGCAGGCCAACGGCCGCACCTTGCAACGGGTGCTGGAAGCCGCGGTCGCGGAACTCAACGGCGCGCCGACCGCGATCCGACTTTCCAGTCGTCTGGACGCCGAGGTGTCGGCCGCGCGCTTGCCTTTCGACTGCCTGTTGGAGCGCACGTGGCACCCAGCGGTGCTGTGCTTGGCGTTGGCGGCGCGCCTGCCGAAAGACGTCGGCGTGCTGCGCGCAGCGGCGGTAGCCGATGACTTCAATGCGCAGCACGACGCGCTGGAAAAGACGTATTCCTACGCGCTTCAGCGCCGTCCCAGCCGACCGGCATTGGATCAACGCGCATGGTGGGTGCGGCAAATCGATCAGCCGGAAATCCTGCATCAGCTCGCGCCGCTCATCATCGGTGAGCGTGATCTGTCGGGATTTGCCTGCCTACGCCACGACGGCACCGACGCCGACGATCCGCGCCGCACGATCCATGCTGCCGATTGGAACATCATTCCGGATGCCGGCGGCAACGGCGAGCGCCTGGCGTTTCGCGTCCGCGGCGCCGGCTTTTTGTATAAGCAAATCCGCGGCTTAGTGGGCGCGATGATCTATGTCGCTCAGGGCCGCAAAACCGCCGACGATTTCCGCTCGACGATTGCCGCCGGCCGTGCGGCCGAGCGCATCGGCAACATCGCGCCAGGGCATGGGCTGTTGTTGGACCACGTCGCCTACGCCACCGCTCCGGCGTGGATCGAACCGCTACCAGAAGTGGTCAACGCGGCGTTGAACGCGCGCGCCAAGCCCGCGGACTGACACCGGAAAACCGGCGGAAACGCTGGGAAAAGTAGAACGGATCGGCGAACCCGACTTCGGCGGCAATATCCTGCACCGGCGTGGTGGTGCGCGCGAGCAGCTCGGCCGCGCGGGTCATGCGCTGCTGTTCCAGCCACCGTAACGGCGGCAGGCCGACCGCGCGCTCGAACAGAAATGACAGCCGCGACGACGACAGCTCGGCCACGCGCGCGAGATCGGCCAGGGTCAGCCGCTCGGCCAAATGCCGCCCACAATGTTCGAGCACCGCGACCACCCGCGGATCGCGCTGCGGCCGCATCGGACTGGCGCTGTCGCACCACAGCAACGCCGCTTCCAAAGCATTCATCGCCAACTCGATGCGCCGCGGTTCGCTGCCCGTGGCAAGGTGATGCATGTCGATCAGCCGTTCATGCACGCGCGCCCGCAGGCGACCATCCGGTAGTTGCAGCCGCCGCAGCCCCGGCGCGACTTCCGGCCACGACAGCAGCTCTAACCAACTTGCCCGCGCATGCACATGCGCCCAAACAAATTGCCAAACCCCGGGATTTTCCGCGGTCCCGTAATCGTGCAGCGCATGCGGCTCCAGCGCGACCACCTCACCCGCCGTAACGATGATCTCGCCCGTGTCGTACCCAACCCGCCCTGCCCCGCCGTAGGTCGCCATGATTAACCAATCGTCCGTCCCCGTCGGCCGCCACGCCTGGTAGTCAGGCCCGCATACAAAATCCCCAGTAAGAATCGTGACCACCTGCGGCGTCCCCGCCGGACTGCGATCGGCGAGTTCCACCGGCGCCGCCGAGCGTTGGCGCGCCTTCGACTTTTTGTCGTGTGGGTTCAGACGTTGACCCGCCAAGTAACCATCTGCGTTGATCCACGCAGTCGGCCAGCGCAGGTCCAGGGGCGAGAGCCCTTGGCAGGCGTAGCGGACGGAGTCCGCGAACAGCAATCTCCCGAGCGAGCCTGAGCGAGCGAGCGGCGTAGCCGCGTACGCCCCAGGACGAGCTGAGCGCAGCGAAGACACGTACCGCAGGCCAGCCGCAACGCGGCGTAGTCGGCCAGCGCGGGTCCAGGGGCGAGAGCCCTTGGCAGGAGTAGCGGACGGAGTCCGCAAACAGCAATCCCCCGAGCGAGCCTGCGCGAGCGAGCGGGGACGGGGCTTGGCGGCGCGCAGCGACGCAGCGGCGATAGCCGCGTACGAACCAGTCCGGAGAGTGCCGCAGGCACGCCCCGCGCGAAGCCGCGGGATAGGACTGGGGCGCAAGCCCCGCTAGATGTGATGGCCACCACGTCCAGGCGCTTTGATTTGTTCAGCGCGAACGATCGCCGCGAGATCCGCCGCCGCCTGCGCCAGTTCATCGTTGTAGACCAAGTAATCGTATTCGCTCCATTGCGCGAGTTCGAGCTCGGCATCGCCCAGCCGGCGCTTAATTGCTTCCGGACTGTCGGTGGCGCGCGCCCGTAATCGCCGCTCAATCTCATGCCGACTCGACGGCACGATGAACACCTGCACCGCCGGCGGAAACGAACGCCGGATCTGGATCGCGCCCTGAATATCGACGTCCTTAATCACGCTGCGGCCAGCGGCGAAGTGCTCCGCGATGAAGGCGCGCGGAGTGCCGTAGTGCTGGCCGTAGACCTGCGCGTATTCGAGAAATTCGCCAGCGTGGATGCGCGCCTGAAACGCGTCCGGCGGAGTAAAAAAATAATCCACGCCATCGCGTTCGCCCTCGCGCGGGCTGCGTGTCGTCACGCTGATGCAGCGCACAAACTCTGGATGCTGATCGAGGAAATGCCGGATAAGCGTGCTTTTGCCCGCGCCGCTGGGCCCCGAGATGACCAGGAACAGGGTCTGATCGCCGTGATTCGGGTAGAGCGTCATGGGCCGAATGATGGATCGCACGCATCTGTCTGCAACCTGGCCGCAACCCGGCACGGACGTACGGCGCACAGACGCAGCGCGCATCACGCACAAATGCCATCAGGGCGTTGACACTTGGACGCGGCGAGCGCGGTCGCTACACCCATCCCGCCCGGCGCTTCGGGCTTCACCTCGGCGAGGTTCCATGATCGGTCTCATTAAAACCGTGCTCGGCTATGGGCTGCTGCTGATCGCGCTGTGGGCGGGAGTGACCTACCTGCCGCGCTTCCTAAACACCGCCGTAGTGCCGACCAATTACGACGATGTTGAAGGCCTGAAAGACACCGAATCCTATTGGCTCGATGCCCAGGTTAGTCCCGCGGCCTATGCAGCCGGCGATGCACTGGCGTTCAATTTCGGTACCGACAAGGAGCAGACGCGCTTTGCCTGGGTCGCTGCGACGCCCGGACAACAGGTTGCGATCGTCAACGGCAAATTGATCGTCGATGGCCAACCTGCGGGCAAAGGCACGAAACTCCCACGGCCAAACCAGGGCCCGATCATCGTGCCCGAACATCATCTGTACGTGGTCAGCGACAATCATCGTTTCGACAGTCTGAGCGCTGGGCCGATTCCTATGGCGGCGGTTTTGGGCCGTATCGGAGCCCTGCCATGATCGAGGTCAATATTCCCATCAGCGACCGCATGCTGGGCATCGTGCTGATGATCGTGGCGGCGGTACTGGTGGTGGTGGCGCTCCTCATTGGCTATGCGGCGGTCGAGCGCTGGAGCGGCGTGAACGCCACTCGCTCGGCACTCCGCGCCCAAGCCCAGGGGAATGGCTCGCGTGCGCGCTCTGAGGCCAGCCGCGCTGCTGCGTTGCTGCCGGACGAACCGGCGGCGTTGCTGCCAAGCATCGATCTCGAATCGCCGTCCGCGGCGGCCAAACTGTTGAATCTTCGCAACCGCGTCAGCGATCGTCAGCGCGCGATCGTTGACGTGGCGTTGCAACTCAACCACGCACTGACCATGCAACCGATCGAAGACGTAGCCGGCGCGAATGGCCAACTGATCGCGAGCGTGGCGGCCAGCAGCAAAGGCCAATTGGCCAGCCTGCCGGTGGCCGAACACGGCGACGCTCCGTACCGCACGGTGCTTGAATGCGCCTATGCGAAACTGCTGCAGGTGGCGTGGAGCGCGCGCGATGCCGGGCGCGTACGCACTGCCGCCGGCGCGTTGCAGTTGCTGTCGCCGAAACATCCGCAGGCCAGCGAACTGATGTTCGTGATCACCGCGCTTGATCCCGATATCGGCGACAAGGAACTCAACGACAGTGCACAGCCGCTACCGCCTGAACGGCGCGCAATCCTGGCAAAGCTGCTAGCCGAACTCGCGCCCGCGCATGCCGCGGCGCTGGCCGACATCGCCATGGGCGCAACGCCGGGCAAAGCCGATCCGAAGGCCGCGCTGGCAGCCACCATCGACCGCGCGATCAAGGGTGCCCCGACCGCATCCGCGCTCGACGCGCTGTGTTTCCAGGCGCTTGATCAGGATCAACCCGAACTCGCACGCAAAGTGGTGACGAAAATGGAGGGCGCGCAACGCGACCGCGCGCTGGGCTTCATCAACGATTTCCCCGGGACACTGGGCGACGCGTTCCTGGCCGCGGCCGGCGAGCAGGCACTCTTGCCGCGGCCGTCACGATTGCGCGCCGGAGACGGCTTCGTCGCATTCCATTTGTCGAACGAGCACGGACTGCTGCCGAAACTATTCCCAGAGATCACCCTCAACGACCAGCCAGTCGGCGCTGCACAATTGCGCCATTGGGGCTCTTTAATCGTCGTGCTGACCGATCTGCCACGGCCATACACCATCACTGTGCGCGTGAACGACCACGTGCTGTTTTCGCAGGGCATCGCCCGGTAAGGTCGCAATGGTTCCCTGTCCAAAATGCGGCAACATAAACCCGCTCGGCACGCGCTATTGCCGCGCCTGCGGCGAGAAGATCGAAGTTACCTTCGGCATGATCCAGGCCTCGGTCGGCGCCACGCAGGTGCAGAACCGTGACACCGTTATTTTGGGCTGGGGCCGCAGCGCGATCGCGCTGTCAGTGTTCCTGCTGATCTGCGCGGTGGTGTTGCGCACGGTGTTGGTGCCGGCACTGCCGCGCGCCGATCTGCCGCCGGTGCCCACCGGCGATGTGTTCCCCTCGACCACCGAATCCAAACCCGGCGCGAATGGCACGACAACCACCGCGGCGGTGGTTGTCGGTGCCGCCGAAACCACTTCGCGCTTAGTGTGGCGGCGCATCAACGGCGAGTATATCTTGCGCGATTTGCGCCTGAATTACCCGCGACTGCACGCGCGCTTAGACACTCTCGCGGCAACGCAAATGGATGACGGCAGCTTCCCCGGAGAGGACAAACTAGCAGCGACCGCGCTCGCCTGCTTGGCACTGCAAAGCTTTCCCAGCGACCGCACGCTAGCCGCAGCACAACGTGCTCGTGCGGTACTGACAAAGGCGCTGCCGGATCTACAATTCAAGCCGGCGTTGGCACGCACCCTAACTATCGCAGCCCTGGCCGACGCCGAGGAATTGACCGCCGCGCAACTGGCACCAATGCGCACCTACTTGATCGACGGCAAAGCCGCGGTGTGGCAAGCCCTGGCGGTGGCGGCGCTGCCCTCTGCGCTGCGGCCGAAGGAAAAGGATCTGGTGTTGTTGCGCACCGCGCTGCCTGGCAATGAACGGTGGACGCTGTTGATCGCGCTGCTGGGCGGCAACGTGCCCGCCGACGTGCGACCCAGCTTATTCTCGGTCGACAGCGCCGCGGGCCTAAAACTGGGCGAAGAGCGGTTGGTGTGGGCGTTCTCGGCGTGGCAATTCCATCCGTCACCAGATGCTCTGCTCGAAACCCTGCGCGCGTGGAGCAGCAGCGACACAGCAGCGCCGGTCGATCCCGAGGTCAGCCAGAAATGCGGTCCCACGGCCTCTTCCTCCGTCGCCATTCTCGCCACCACCACGCCGCTGCGGGTGCTGCCGTTGGCGCTGTTTCCGCGCACCGCACCGCCCAGCCCCTGATCCGCTCACAGCCACTGAACTGCGAGTTCGCCGCCGGCCCGACAACCCTGCCGGTACCGCGCACGGTGCCCATCGCCGAACGCATCGCGGATCAAGATCACGGCTGGAAAGTCGTACTGCACAACGACGACATCACGCCCTTCGACGTGGTCATATACGCCCTGCAACGGGCAGCCGGGCTCAGTCTGGAAGTGGCCGAAATGGTCGCATTGGAAGCGCACAGTGAAGGTGTGGCGATCGTCAAACGTGGACTCACCGAAGAGGACGCGCAGATCATCTGCGGCGGCATGCGGCGTTGGTCGCGGGTACCGAATCTATGCGACGGGATTGAATGTGAGGCGGTACCGGACGACGCCTGACGCTAGATCGTCAGCCGCCCTGACGGGTCAAAGCACGGTAAAAATCACTGGTTTGTAGCAATTCCTGATGACTGCCGATGGCCGTGATTGCGCCCTGGCGCAGCACCACGATCACGTCGGCGGCGCGGATGGTCGATAGGCGATGCGCGATGGTCAGTGCGCTGCGGCCATGCAGCAGCTTGGTCAACGCGGTCTGGATCTGCTGCTCGGTGTCCGAATCGATGTTGGCGGTGGCTTCGTCCAGGATCAGCACCGCCGGGTCGGCAGCGACCGCGCGCGCGAGGCTCAGCAACTGCCGTTCGCCAGATGACAGCGTGGTGCCGCGTTCGTTCACCGGCGCGTCTAGGCCATTGGTCAGGCGCGTGACGAAACGCTCGGCCCCGACGAAGGTCACGGCGTTTGCCGCGCGCTGATCCGCATCCGGACGTAATAGGGTGATGTTGTCGCGCACCGTGCCGGCGAACAAAAAGACGTCCTGCTGCACCGCCGCGAACTGCCCGCGCAACCACGCGCGATCAAGCTCACGCACGTCGACGCCATCGATCAACACTGCACCGCGCTGCACGTCATAAAAGCGCATCAGCAACGCGATGATAGTGGTCTTGCCCGAGCCAGTGGCGCCGACCAACGCCGCATGCTGTCCAGGTTCGATCACGAACGACACGTCGCGCAGCACCCAGCGCTCAGCCTGATACGCGAACCACACGTTGCGGAATTCGATCCGGCCGAGCGCCCGGGCGCCGGGTTGCTGGCCACCTCCCTCGTCCTCCTGCGCCTGATCCTGAACCTGAAAAATGCGCTCAGCCGCAGCGCTGGCGGCCTGCACCAAATTGTGCTTTTCAGCCAAATCGCGAATCGGCGCGAACAGCATTTCGATGTAGGCGATGAACGCGACCAGCGCTCCAAGCGTCAACGTTCCCGCACCGACGCTGGCACCGCCTTGCCACACGATCAGCGCCAAGCCCAGCGTGCCGGTGGCGGCGATCAGTGGCATGAACACCCCGTACACAAACAGCTGCCGCACCTGCGCGCGATAGTCGTCGTCGTTAATGTGCTCGAATTCACGCTGGGTGCGCGCTTCCTGCGCGAACCAGTGAACCACGCGCATACCGGCGAGACGCTCCTGTACGAACGCGTTCAAGCGCCCCAGGGTGCGCCGCAGTTCGCGGTACGACGCGGTGGCGCGGGCACGAAACCACAACGAAACCGCCAGCACGCACGGCAACGCGGCCGCCATAACCACGGCCAAGCGCCCATCAATCAGCGCCATTAACCACAGCACGCCGACCACCACGAACACGTCCTTCACCAGATAGACCAGCACGCTGGTGAAGACCTCATTGATCGCGCCGACGTCATTAGTGGCACGTGTGACCACGCGCCCAACCGGCGTGCGGTCGAACCACGCGACCGGCAGCCGCAGCAGATGCGCGACCAGCGCACGGCGCAGATCACTCATGATGCGCTGGCCGATGAGCTGTAGCAAAAACGACTGGGTCCAGCCCAACGCTAAGCGCGCGCCCAGGATCAGCGTGAACCAGCCCAGGATGCGCGTCAGCGTCGCACGGTCAGCGGCACGCAGGTGTAGTCGTTCGCGCCACGGCAGTCGTTCCCAATCCGCAACCGCCGCCAACGCGCGGCCGTCATGCAAATGCACCAGCGGCAATGACCCGGCCGCGAACGTCTCGACCTCGACCCAACGCGCACTGCTGAGCCGATGCTGCGAGTCGATGTCGGTGCGCAAACCCGCGGATAATTCAGACAGATCGACGGCCAAGCGGCCATCGTCCAGCAGCTGCGCCCCGTGCGCGCGCAGTTGCGCGACCAGCGCCGCATCCGGGGTCGGCAGCAGTACCCAGCGCGGCACAATCGCGCCGTCGATCGCGTGTTTGCTCAACCACGGCAGCGTCAGATCGCACGCCGCCGATAGCGCCACCAACAACAGGCACACCGCGAACCAACCGCGTCGCGGCCACGCCAGCATGAACAGCCGCCGCACCACATGCCGCGAGATCGGCGCGTGCGACGGTTCTTCCTCGCTACTCATTCGACCACCCGCGCGTCCTGCTGCTGCCACGTGGCCAGACGCCCATACAGCCCGTCTGCTCGCGACAGCTCGGCATGCGTCCCGCGCTGCACCACCTGACCGTCGTCCAAAACCAGGATCTCGTCAGCGTGTTCGACTGCGGCCAAGCGGTGCGAGATCACGATGGTGGTGCGCCCGGCGGTCGCACCCGCTAGCTGAGCTAAAATCGCTCCCTCGGTGCGCACATCGACCGCCGATAGGCAATCATCCAAGACCAGAATCCGTGGCTCGGCCAACAACGCCCGCGCGATTGCGATGCGCTGCTTCTGACCGCCGCTGAGGGTCACGCCGCGCTCGCCGACGATGGTTGCATAACCGTCGGGGAACGCCGTGATCTCCTCGTGAATCGCCGCAATTTTTGCGGCGATTTCGATCGCCGCGTCATCTGCATCCGGACGCGCAAAGGCCAGGTTTTCGCGCACGCTCAAAGCGAAGAGAAGCGGCTCCTGCGGCACCACCGCGACCGCACGACGCAGCTCGCGCAGGCGCAGCGCACGCACGTCGACGCCGCCGATCGCAATGGTGCCCGGCCGCGGTTCATGAATGCGGGTCAGCAGCAGCGCCAGAGTGCTTTTGCCCGCGCCGGTGCGTCCAACTACTCCCAGCATGCGTCCGGCCGGCACGCTGACCGAGAGGTCGGTCAACGCGTCGCGATTGGCACCAGGATACCGAAACGTCAGCCTCGTGAACGCGACGCCGGTGTCGTCCGGAAACGCGCGCGCGTCGGCCGCATCGGCGGTATCCGGGCGCTCGGCCAGAATGCGATCAATGCGCGCCATCGAGGCCGCGCCGCGTTGCACTAGGTTCACCACCCACCCAATCGCCATCATCGGCCAAGTCATTAGCGCCAGGTACGACGTGACCGCGACGAACCCGCCCACCGACAACGTTCCGGCCATCACCGTGCGTCCGCCCCACCACAGCACCGCCGCCATCGCCACACCCGACAGCGCCGCGATCACCGGATCGAAACTGGACGATAGCCCGATCAGGCGCCGATTGGCGCGCACGGTGGCATCGTCGACGCGTGCAAAAGCATCCGAAAAATCGGCCTCGCGTGCATAACTTTTGACCACGCGCACGCCCGCGACGGCCTCGCGTACATTTTCAGTCAAGCGGCCGAACTGTTCCTGCACGCGCTCAAACCGACGATGAATCGCGCGACCGGCCAATAGCACGAACAGCGCAATCAGCGGCAGCGGTGTCAATGCCACCGCGGTCAGCCGTGGATCAATCAACGCCAATGCCGTGCATGCAAACAGCGCCAAAAACAGCGCATCGAACGCCGCCATCACGCCGAACCCGCACGCCATCACCACCGCGTCCAAATCGTTGGTGACTACTGCCATCAATTCGCCGGTGGGATTGCGTGCGTAAAACGGCGCCGACAGAGTCAGCAGATGATCGTGCAAGCGCACCCGCAGATCACGGCGCAGCTGCCGCGCCGCGCCAAACAGGCACCACCGCCAACCAAATCGCAGCGCGGTCATGCAGACGGTGATGGCAATGATCCAGGCCGCGGCGGTGGCCGGCGAAACCCCAACCGCAGCAGTCGCTAAACCGTCAACGACGTGACCAACCAACCGCGGTAGCGCCATCGCCAACGCATCGACCGCGGCCAGCAACAGCAGCCCGGCGACAATGCGCCAACGATACGCAAACAGGCAACGCAGCAGACTGCTCATCGCGGACTCGACCCGACGCTCACGCGCGCTGGCGGTCGTCCGTCGCGGGCGCCTCACCCACCCGCAGCCGTGCGATCAGTAGAAACGGCAGAGTCATTCCGAAGGCTGCAAACAGATACGGCGCCGCCGGACGGAAACGGAAATACAACAGCGCCGCGACCAATGGTCCAGCCGCTCTGCCCAATGCACCGGCGCTGCGGAATGCGCCCAATACCCACCCCTGCCGCGCCGGATCGCCGGCGAGACTGGCCATGGTACTGAGCGCTGGAAAAACCAGGCCAGTGCCGCACGCCAGCAGACTGACGCCAACGATCAGTAGCCACGTGTGCGGGAACCAATCGACCATGCCGATCAGCGTGAAACCCGGCAGCAGCAGCACGAAGCCGGCGAGCGCCAACGGCCGCTGACCAATGCGCGGCGCCATACGCCGGAAAACGCCGCCCTGAATCGCGGCCGATAAAAAACCCATGAACACGAACAGCCCGGCGTTGTTGCCGGGTCCGAAGCTCAGTTTTTCCAGCGCCAAAAATACCAGCGTCGATTCCAAGCCGGCGAAAAGCAGCGTGTAGGTCAAAAACGCGGCGTTGATGCGCGGCACGCCAAGGCCAAGGCTAGGCGAAAAAAGCTGAAGCGGATTGGCGGTGCGCGTGGCCTCGATGCGCTGCTGCGGCACTCGCGTCTCGGCGAAGCGGAACCACGCCCACACCAGATTGATCGCGCACAACACGAACGCGATCAGCGCCGGGGTCGAAAACGGATTAAAGCCGTAGGCCGACAACGCACCGTGGTCCAAGTGCGGCAGATATTCGTAAGCGATGCCGCCGATCGCCGGCCCCAGGATGAAGCCCAGGCCAAAGGCGATACCCACCAGCGCCATGCTTTTCGCGCGCTGCGCGGGCGTGCTCAGATCCGAAATTGCGGCGCTGGCGACCGCGGTGTTGCCGCTCATCAAGCCAGCGAGCAATCGCGACCACAGAAAGGTGGTGAAACTTCCCGACAGCACCCATAGCCCGTATGCGATCAAAGTCCCGGCGAGCGACGCCAACAGCACCGGCCGGCGGCCATAGCGATCCGAGATCCGGCCCCACCACGGCGCCGCAATAAATTGCAGCAGGCTGTACACGGCGCCAATCAAACCGCCGAAAAACGCCGCGCGCTGAATTGCCGAACTGCCAGGAAACAGCGCGTCGACGCGTGCCATTGCGGCGGCCAGAATCCCGCCGTCATGCGCGGAATAATAGGTCAGCATTTCAGCGACTAGCGGGAAAACGATACTGAACCCAATTAGGTCCAGCAGCAGCACCAGAAAGATGACGCCGAGGGAGGTTTTCGCTCCGGCGGTCGCGGCGGTATCAGGCGACAACGTAGACCGTGATGAACAGCAACACCCACACGATATCGACGAAGTGCCAATACCACGACGCGGCAACCGCTGCGAAATGTCGTTTGCCGCGAAAATGGCCGAATTCCAAGCGGTAGAGCACCATGAACAACATCACTACGCCAATACCGACGTGCACCGCGTGAAAGCCGGTGCCGGTATAGAAGGTCGCGGCGAACGCCGACGACGATGAGTTCACCAGGGCGCTCGGATAGAAGCCGCGCTGGATCAGTTCGCCCCATTCAAAGCCGGTGAAGCCCAGGAACGTAATACCTAACAGCACCGTCACCGCGAAGAATAACTTGGCCATGCCAATGCGCTGGGCTTGTAAGAAATGATGGGCGAATTCGCAGGTCACCGACGACGAGAGCAGAATGAAGGTTGCATAGGCGGCAAGCGGCCCGCCGAAATGCATACCGTGCACCGGACCAAAATGCGGATCCTGAATGGTGCGATGATAGAAGAACCCGAAAACAGCGCCGAACGCCGCCAGTTCGCCGCTGAGAAACAGTAGCAGGAACAATTGCAGATCCTTCTGCTGCTGCACCACATCGTGCGCGATTAACTTTTCGCGGATCACCTGACTGCACCAACCCATCAGGCAGAACAGAAATATGAGCGCGCCGATCAGAATAAGGGCAAGTCCGACGTGCGGATTGCCGAGCGGCCCCCAGGCCTTCATGGTGCCCAACACCGACAGCACCCCGAACGGGATCATCGTCAGACCGCCGGTAACTAACAGCGGCCACAGACTTGGCGGCGGCACATGATTCATTGGATCGTCGTGGCCATGCGCGGCGTCACTGTCGGAAACAACAGTGGCGGCATCAGCAGTGACAGAGGCTACATGGTCGCTCATCGCGTTCCTTGGTCTGGGATGCCGGCAGCCTGGGCCCGCTCGCGGGTGATCTTTGGATCTTTGGGCAAGCCGAAATAGAAAAATAGAATGAAGAATAGCCCTAATGTGGCAAGGCTGATGGCGCCCAAGATCAACCCCAGTCGGCGATTCCGGCGCACGACCTCAGCCGAAACCGCCGCTAATACTGCGGGATCAACGGGCATCGGTGGCTCTTGCAGCAGCAGGCGCATCCGCGGGCGACACCACGGTCGCGCCCAACTCAGTGCGGATCTGTTCCCGCTGTGCCGCGCGATCGACGTCGTTTTCGGCCTTCGCGAACATGGTGTAGTTCAACGACACGGTGTGGATGCGCTCATCAAGATCCGGCGCCAGCGTGAACACAATGGGGAATTCTTTGCGCTCATGGGGCCTAAATACCTGATCGTTGAAACAGAAGCAAACCTTCATGCCGAACTTCTTCGCAGCATTGATCGGCGACACCGCGTGCACCGGATGGATGAATACAGAACGATCGCTGAGATTCTCGAACAAATACGTGGTCGCGCCGTCGGCGCCGACTTCGACCCGCAGTGACGGCACCACCGGCGCGAAGCTGATGGGCAATTTATCCGGATTCTGGCTATCGAAAAATACCGTCACAAAACGCCCGGTATGCACCGTGGCTGCGGCCGCAATCGAACCCTGTGTCGGCGCATTGCCAGTGCCGGTATAGGTACACCACAAACGATAGAATGGCTTGTAAGCGAATAGGCCCAGCAAAGCCATGAGAATGGGCACCGGCACCAACCACAACAAACCACGAACATTGCGCTGCCGTGTCGCGCGCTGTGTAGCCTGCGCATGCACTACAGGATTGAGTTCGCCCGTCAGATCATTCATATCAGGCTCCCTTAGCGCCGCTGCGCAACGCATCAATCATCAGGCCAACGAACAACACACCGATATAAAATATAGTGAAACGAAACAATGGCATGGTCGGCAGCATCGGACGGCGCTTCCATAACAGCAGCGTCCAGCCCAAAAACACTGCACCGAGTCCAATCGCCAACACCAAGTAAACGTAGCCACCACGAAACACCGGCACCAATGGCAGCAACAAGGTTCCCACCACTAACACTACTGTGTACCAGAAAATCTGGCGCGTAGTTTCATCGACCCCCTTCACCACCGGTAGCATTGGAATACCGGCGCGGGCATAATCATCTTTAAGCTTTATCGCGAGCGCCCACACATGCGGCGGCGTCCACAAAAATATTAGCAAGAACATCGCCCACGCCGCCATCGACAATTCCCCGGTAACTGCCGCCCACGCGATCAATGGACCCATCGCACCCGGCACGCCCCCGATGACAATGTTCAGATAATGACGCGGCTTCAGATAGAGCGTGTAGAAGAAGCTGTAATAGATGATGGTGAACAGCGCGAGCCCCACCGCCAACCAACTATGATACGCCCAGAGCAGCAGGCCCACCGCAGCGATCGTCTGCGCAAACGCAAACCACAGTGCCGCCACGGACGTAATGCGCCCGGCCGGCAACGGCCGCCGCGAACGCGTGCGATTCATCAGCGCGTCTTTCTTCAGCTCGAATACTTGATTAAGCGTATTTGCCGCTCCACCGGTGCAGAACAATGCCAACAAACACGGCCAGACCAGCGGCCAATCCAATGCAAAACGACCTTCGACTACGATCGCCGCATAACCGGTGAACAGCGCCACGATGGTGATGCGGTACTTGGTCAGGATCAGCAGATCCATGAGCACCTGGGCAATGCGTGCCGGTCCGGTGGCACGTGCGACCATAAGCGAAGTCATGCCATGCCCTCGCGCCCATTACGCAGTGCTTCAGGCTCGGGCACAGCACGAATAGATGATTCATAGCGCGCATCATACCAAGCCAGTACTAAACTCAGGAACAAACACATGCCAATCAGTTGGTGCGCCAATGACAGCGCTGGGGTCAAACCAACCAGCGCATTGCCAACCCCCAACAACATCTGCACGCCCAGGAATGTACCGGCGACTTGCAGCGCCAAACGTTGCCGCACGCCCGCATGCGACCGCAATGCTACCACGAACGCTCCGATCACCATGAATGCCAAAGCCCAGGCCCAATAGCGATGCAGCCATTGGTGTAGCGCAGCATTGTGCAGCAGGTTCCATGCAACATCGCGCGGTTGTGCCCACAGCTGCGTAACGCTGAACAATCCCGGCCATTCACTGCGAAAACCATCCGTGTGCCGACTGCTGGCAAGCAGCGCACCAAAGATTAATTGCAGCCAGGTCGCAATCGCTGCGGCGCCAATCAGACGCATGCTCCAGTCACGTCGCGGCACTTTCGATTCATCGCGACCCAACAAGCGCAGCAACGACCACAGCACGAATGCCATAATCGCACCGGCATTGCCCTGATGCAAAAACAGCCACTTAGTGTTAGTTCCTTCGCGCACTAACGCGCCACCAATAAC
>JBBROQ010000056.1:0-15558 GCA_038229115.1 Planctomycetota bacterium
GGCCCATCCTTCACCGGCGACGATTCGTCCGCATTTGACACTATTCTGCCACCAAAGCGCCAGCCCGGCAGACTCATGGGAACACAGCGGCACCGGTCCGATGCCATTCGCCTTGAAGTCGGCGCAGCCTTCGAGCAACCAGGACAAGCAGGCACCCGCTAAGCGGTTGCATTCCAGGCCCGGCGACTTCAACGCCGCCATGATGCGCTCGTCAGGATCAGCAGGCGGTTGCAACGCGGCCACGATCAACCGCTCGGCACTGGCACGATCCGGTGGGATCGGCTTGTCGTTCGATACCAGCATCAACACCGGCGGACTGCCGTAGGAGAAGGCCCGGCCGTGCAGGTGCTTCGTCCGCTGCTCGTCCGACCCAGACAGCCCTTTCAACTTCGGCCAGTCGAGGTGTGCGGACACTTCCAAGCCGATGGCGAGGCGTGCCCCCGCCATCCCGGCGGCGAGTTCGTGCAGATGCGCGCCTCGCCCTCCCTCTGCTCCGAATACTTCGGCTGGAACGACGCAGGCATGATCGCCAAGCGCGCACCGCAGGATCTTGGCCAGCGTGCTCTTGCCGTCGCCGCCAGGACCATGCAGCCACAGCAGCTTCCGATCTGCACCCAGGCCCAGCAGCGCCGAACCCAACAGCCGATGCACCGCCGGATACAGCGTCCCCAGACAACCGCGTAGATGTCCCTCAATCAATTCCCACAACTCGCAGGTCGGCCCCGGGTCGACTGGACAGCATCGCGTGATCGGTCGCGCCGGATCGTGCCGCATCCGCTCGCCGGTTTGCAAGTCGATGACGCCGGCAGGCGTGGCCAGCAAGCCCGGCGGGTCCACCTCTTCCGGCAGCCGAATGCTTGGCCATGCCGACAGCAGGGTTCCGATCCCCCGCATGGCGGTGGCTGATTCCAAGCGCGTAATCCCCCTCCCGTCGATACGTCGTCCCTCTAAACCCGTCGTTAGAGCGCTACGAATGGCGACTTGAAGCGGTAGAGGGGTCTTTTCCTCGGCGGCTTGCCAATGCGTACCGGACCACAGCACCCACCTCGCCGTCGCCTGAGTCGATCCCCAGCGCAAGCGCGTGTTGAGGTCGGTCCCTGCCAAGAACTCCGCGAGGGCCGCTTCGGTGCCGTCGGGCCCTTCATTGGGCGGCGTGATCCGCACAGGTTCGGCAGGTTGCTTCTCGTTCAACAGCCAGCCACGCGGCTCCCGGTGCTGGGCCTTTCCTGCCTCGCTCAGCTTTCTGGAAAGGTCGGCCGTCTTCCACTGCGGCACTGCACGCTGGTTGTAGTCATCCAAGAGCGGCGTGGCCTCGGCGTCCGACAGATCGAAGCCCCAAACCAGGACCACGGCCGCTCGAAACAACGCATCGTGTCCATGCTGACCCGCGATGCTCGGTGGCATGCGGTCGAGGTACCCGCGCGCGCGCTCAACGACATTATTGACCGCTCGTTGTGTCTGCCTCGGCTCGGGCCTTGGCGCGCATGCAATCGGAGCCCAGCGGTCGAGGTCGAGCGGTTGCGCCATGGGGTTAAGCTGCGCGCCCGGATCGTGGCACAGGAAGCACAACCGGCTCGGATCTTTGCCGCTCGGGTCCAGCAATGCGCCGTGCTGATCCTGCGCCCATCGCTCCGCCGCACGAAACGAGCGCAGGTGCAGCACAGGGTCGGGGCTGTCCACCGGAACGCGTAAGACCGCCTTGACTCCGCGACCGGATGGCGAGGTGAACACCAGCGCCACGCACGCATCATCCGCGAGGCGGGCCCGTAGCCGATCGAGGTCGGGCACGTTGTCGAAGTCGGCCACCAGCAAGCCCGCGGCCCCCTGCCAAGCGTCCTTGCTCCTTTGGGCGAAGAGGCCGGCCGGGATGAATCCCGGCAGGGATCGCTTAGCGCTGCCGCGTTCGTCGTCGTCCATTGCCGCCCGAACGGCAGCGGTCGCCACCCGCAACGTCGGCCCCACGATGACCGCGTGGACGGCGGCCAAGGAACTTTGCTCCGTGCGATTGCTTTTTGCGTCGGCCAAAGACACGGGGAAGTCGGTGGCGTTCATTGACCACCTCCGCGGCTCGGAAGACGCCACATGCACGAGTTTGCGGCATGGCAGTGCCGCCACGGGGTAGACTCGAACCAGCCTGCGGGCTCGATCATTCCAGCTCGACGCAGTGTTTTCGCAGCCGCCCAGGCGGCGCGGCCATCAATCCCTGCCGGCGGACTGATGCCATGCCGGTGCCGTGCAGTAGCCACCGAACAAGGGCCGCTCCGAGGCTCCGACAAAAGCGCAGAGGCGCAGTTGTTAATGAATAGGACCTTGGCCGGAGTTTCGTCAGCAAGGTGCGCAGCCACGATGCCCGCGGCGATGATAGACCCGGAAGGCCGCTCAATGCCCGGCAGATCGAAAAGCGTTTCCTGTCGATGGATGCCGGCTACGTTATACTTAACCCCGGCGGTCGGGGCGTGAGGCTCGGGCGTGTCAACGCTCGGGCTTCGTTTGTTTGTGGCGGTCGGGCTCATGGTTAAGCCCCGGTTCCGACCAAATGGTCGGCCAAGAACTTATCCAGATCGACGCGACGATAGACCACGCGCCTGCCAATCCGGCAGAAATTAATTTCAACGTCGCGCGTACTTCGCCAAGTTGCCAACGTCGCCGGACTCACGCCCAGATAGCGCGCGGCTTCGTCGTTCGGCATAGTCGCGCCGAACGCTACGACTGTGGCTGCATTTACGGCGGCCGACTGATGTTTGGCCGGTTGGTCCGGCGATTGTGATGTTGATGCAGTGAGCATGGGTTTGCTCTCCTGCGTTCAGAATGCTGGGAGTTTGTGGGCTTTCAGTATTTCCAATGAATAACCCGGGCGAACGATGATGAAACATCGGTATAAAACAGTATTTTTGCTTCTCGGGTTAATTCAATTTACCCGAGAATCCCGTCGGGTTAATTCAATTTACCCGAGAAACCGGGGTACACAAAACTGCACTCCCACGAGTTTCCTGACTGTAAATGACGGATTTCAGCTCTCTTGGACCATTCTTCAATGGTAGAGTATCCGACTTTTGGGACATTAAGGGGCCGAATCGCTTTGAGGTCTGCGGCTATCTGCTTGCAAACTGTACGTCGGTCGGGCTTCGTTGGACTGACGATCGTGAACTTTCGACAGGCAATCCAGTTCATTAATGGCTCACGAATTTTGGGCTTGGGCCCGCGCGTCTTTTCGGAATTCTTAAACATCGACTCGGGAGCGGTTACCACAGGCGCCACCGGTGGCGACTCCCGCAGAGGTTTGGGCAGCAAAAGCGTCGTACCGGTGGGTTGCTCAGCGGGTGCTGATGCTTTCGGGGCCGGACGAACGATTGCATCCAGCTCCGCGTTGATGCCTTCAATGACAGCCTGCGGATCAACGGACACCCCTGCAATAATTCTCCTATTGTTCGGATGGGCATGGTCCTGCAAATGTTCCGCCAACATCAATAATCCGGCCTTCCAACGAGGCTCTATCGATTCATCCCAAGGATTTTGGCCCGGATTTATTCTCCAACTGTTCGCATGTTCCTCAACCTTAGATTCCAATGCTTTCTTGTCATTAAGCGCCTCTTTCAATGTACCGGCATCTTTCGCACAACGAAGGTGGAGTAGCCAGAAGTCATACCTCGTTGGTACATGAAAGGATGGGTACTGGAAATTCACTGCACTGTCCACTGAGGCTGAACTAGACGCGTGGGGATAGCCCCACACGTGCACAGCGGCATCTTCTGCCTCCACCCAGTCGCTCCAACTCCGCATCATCCACCGATGAAATACACGCCCTGTTTTATGCAATTCTGTCACTACGCGTCTGCATTCCTCGCTAGGATGCTCGAAGGCCACAATCCCTTCACAACGCTTTCTGATGCCCGCTAAACGGTTGATCAGAGAACGTATTCCTTTACCAGACCAACCACCAGTTTTCTCTAACGCCACCGCCGCATTTTCTGTCCGTTCAATAGCCTCAGCGCATGACGTGACGAAACCTTTCAGGATCAGTTGGCGAACGTTGACTGGGAAATGTGCCATCCCCCACATTCTGCCCGCCTCTCCAATAGTTTTCTCCATGGCCCAGGCTATCGTTTCACAACATTTCAGAGTGCGCAGAGCACCATAATCCAGAACCTTCTTTGTCTTTGAAACAGCTTTGGTTGCTGTGGTACCCGTGCGCGCCTTCACCTTAGTCATACCTTGTCACCTTTGTTGTTCATTACCCGCGTAGCAGCATCGCCACCATGGCCAACAATGGCGCGGCCTGCGGTTTCCACCGCATCTCGCACCGGGTCGATGGACAAGCGTGCGTAAACCTGCGTTGCGCTCAAACTGCGATGGCCCAGCGCGCGGCCCACGATGGACAGACTGGCGCCTGTGATGGTCGCCCAACTGCCCAGCGTGCGACGAAGGTCATGCATTCGAATATCAGCCAAAGAGTAGTCGGCGGGATCGCGCTCCGCCTTGCTGACCCGTTTTGCATAAAGCTCGCCAACATATTCCAATGGGTCCGCAGTCATGGCTTCACGCCGCCCAAGTGCGCGGACGCGCGCGCGTTCAACTTCCGCCAACGCCTCGGCGCGCGCCTGGGCCTCAGAGTCAGCGTCCCATCCATTCGCCTCCGCCAAGGCCTGCACATACCGAAACAGCGTGGCGCGATTCACCACGCGCGCCCAAGGACGCTTGGGATCGCTGACGTGCCCAACGGCGCTATCCGCGTCATGCGTTGGGAACACCCAGGACTTTGACGGGCAACGACGGCGCCAGACCGCCAGGAGGGTCAGCAGGGTGGTGGGCAATACCACGATCAAGGGCTCCCCGTTCTTCGACTGCTCACCAGGCACGCGCCATAGGCCGCGTTCCGTGTCGAGGTCCGCCCACCGCATTGCGCACACGTTCGACTTCCGAGCGCCGCACAGGACCGCAGCGGCGAAGTACAACCGCCAGTTTTCAGGCTCGTATTCCAGGGACTGCCACCACGCGCGCAATTCATCAGGCCGCAAGAAACGGTCACGGCTCTTTTCGCGGAAGCGAACGACACCCGTAGCCGGATTGGGTCCCTTGAAGGTTTCCGAGTCAATTGCCCTGGAATAAAGGACACTGATCACCGAGTGGCAGCGGTTCGCCATCACCGGGCGGGTTTTCCCAATGCGGTTGATCTCCCCCTGAATGTCGCCCTTCGTGATACTACCGACGAACTTCCCGTGGAGCGGTTTCAAGAGTTCCCAGGCTCGGGCATACAGGGCGAGCGTACTGCCCCGATTCTTGCCGATGGCGTGGGCTTGGTGCGCTTCCCACAGATCAGATAGCGCAGCCTCAGCGCGCATGAGGTCCTTCTGCTCCCATGGCTTCTCCCCCCGTTGGATCGCTGCCAGTTTATCCAGAGCCAGCGCGCGAGCGTCTTTGACCTTCGTTTCGGGGTGCGCACCAAGTCGAACCCAGCGCGTTTCCTTACCGTCCCATTTGGACAGGTAGAACACCCCCCCGCCCGCCGTCAGGCGCACCACGAGCCCGCGCACCTCCGCATCCCACATGTCGCGGTGCCCCTTAGTGGGCAACGTCTCGGCCTCAATCCTGGCGCTCGTGAGGTTCTTCCGCTCAACCATGATTGCCGCCCTTCGTCTAGGGCCCATCTAGGGCCATCTAGGGAATTAGGCCAAACTCAGCCAAACTTGGCCCCGTTTGAACCCATATTCCCTAGATCGTGATAGTCGTAACATATTGCTACATCATCGAATGTCAAACTAGCACACACTCGGTCATAGGTGAGGCCGTCTGACTGTTAATCAATTGGTCGGTGGTTCGAATCCACCCCGGGGAGCCAAACAGCAGGACCACGGCAATCGCCGTGGTCCTGTTTTTTCATAATGTTCGAAGCGCGAAAACACTCCTCTCATTCCAGTCATTGCCGCAACCTGTTCGACAAATCGACAGGGCCTAAAATCCGACGGTCTGATTAAGCCCGGGAAGCACTGAGCACGTTGGGCACCCCTCGTTTGCTTCTGCTGCGTGCAGGCTTGACCGTGTAGCGACCACAACGGCTTCAGACTTATTTTGCCAACATGCCGGAATGTATGGTTGGCCTATTCTGAAAATCGTGAGCATTGTCAGCAGTTTTATTCACCAATTGCCATTTGATCAGTTGTTCAATTTCTTTGCGGCCCTTCTGTGGCAATCCATTTCCTTTGCGTTCCTGATCTACGCGAAGTGACAATCGAGATATAGAACGCTGCAGATCCTTGCTTCGCTGTCGTTTGCATTGTTTGGGCTGAGTGACTTCATCGAGATGCGCACCGGAGCCTGGTATTTTCCTTGGCAATTGCTGGTGTTGAAAGTCACCTGTGTTCTGTCGTTTGTCATTCTCATTCGATGTTATGTGAAGAACAAAAAGTAAGCCGCCCACGATTCTGTGGACTCCTTGAATACGCCGAGGGAATTGCTGGGCAGCCTGGAGCCATTTCCCCCTGTGACGCGCGCGGCAATCTACGCCGATGCGCTACGCGTTGCGGCTCAGTTATGATGGCACCGACTTCGCCGGTTGGTGGCGACAGTCTGATGCGCGCAGCGTCGCGGCCGAACTCGACGCTGCCTGCGCGCGCATTGGTGAACCCACGGCGGCCGCGGTGGGCACGTCGCGCACCGATGCCGGCGTGCATGCGCGCGGGCAGGTCGCGCACGTGGACCTGACGCGGACCCGGACGCCGACGCAGCTGCACGCGGCGCTCAATACGCATCTGCCGGATGACGTCGTCTGCCGCGCCGTCGCGCCGGTCGCGGGTGACTGGCACGCAGTGCACGATGCGCGCAGCAAGACCTACGGCTATCGCATCGACAACGCGGCGGTGGCCGAGCCCTTTACGCGCCGGCAGTGTTGGCGGCCGCAGTATCGACTGACGCTTGACGCGCTGCGCGATGCGGCGACCGGCATCGTCGGCTGCCGTGATTGGTGCGGTTTTGCACGACGTGGCGACGCGCGCGAGGATCTGGTGCGCACCATCACCGCAGTGGATTGGAGCGCGCATGATGACGAACTGCGCTGCTCGGTTTCCGGGGATGGTTTCGTCTATCGCTTGGTGCGCAGTTTAGTCGGCGCGATGGTCGCCGTCGCCCACGGCGGCTGTGCTCGCGCTGAGCTCGACGCCGCGCTCGCCGGCGCAGATTCGCCCGCCGGGCGACAGCAGGCGCCGGCGCACGGCCTGTGTTTGGAAGCGGTGCACTACGATCCGCAGCCAGCGTGGTGGCCGGAAAATGCCGGCGCTTTCACGCCCAATGATTGACGGGGCCGTGGCCACTGCCCAATCCGGGCGCGGTCACGATCGCGTGGCTGATGAAGGCTTTGGCTTGCAAGGCGGCGGTCGGCAGATCGAGGCCTTTCGCCAACAACGCGGTAATAGCCGCTGAAAACGTGCAGCCGGTGCCGTGCGTGTGGCGCGTGGCCACGCGCAGACCGGGCAGCAATAGATGCTGGTCGTCGATCAGCAAAACGTCGTCGGCATCCGCACCAGAACCGGCGCCGGCTTTCACGATCACTGCGCGCGCGCCGTGATCGGTTAGGTGCCGCGCGGCTTCCAATGCTTCGCCGGTCGAGCGCACGCTGCGGCCCGTCAGCATCGCGGCCTCGTGCCAGTTGGGCGTGACCACGGTGGCCAGCGGCAGCAACAGCCGCGCAAACGCCGCGGCCGCATCGGCGGCCAACAACGCATGGCCGTGTTTGCTGACCGTCACCGGATCGACCACCAGCGTGGCGACAGCGTGACGGCGCAAACCGTCGACGGCGGCTTCAATCAAAGCCACCGAGCCCAAAGCCCCAGTTTTTGCCGCGTCGCAGCCGATGTCGGTCATCACCGCATCGAACTGCGCCGACAACATGGCCGGCGTTAACAGCTCGATCGCAGTAACGCCGGTGGTGTTCTGCGCGGTGATCAGACTGATGACGCTTTGTCCGTACACGCCAAAACGGTGGAAGGTTTTTAGATCCGCTTGAATGCCCGCGCCGCCGCTGCTGTCGGATCCGGCGATGGTCAGCGCGGTGGCCAAGCGCGGTCGCGCGTCAGCGGTGATCACGCTGGCTGAGCGTTCATGGAACCATCGCTGGTGCTCGGCGTCTCGCCCGCGGCGTTGAAAAAACCCAGCTCCAACTGCATCGCGCGCCGATACAGCCAGCGCATGCGTTCGGGCTCGCCGCCGGGAATGGTCAGCAATCCTTCCAGCTCCGCCGCCAAACGATGAAAACCGTCGTTGGCGTAGGTGTCGACCCATTCGCGGTAAGGCGAATCGCTGCGCGTCGCCGGGGCCAACTGCCGCGCCAACCACGCGTACAGCCGCATGCACGGCACCATCGCCGCGATCACATGCGGCAGCGGCTCGGTAGCCGAAACCGCGCGCAGAAAATCGGTATAGGCCAGCGTCGCGTCAGTCGGCTGCATCGTGGTCAGATCGATGCCCCAGCGCTGCGCATAGCCGGTGTGCAGATGCAGTTCCTCGTACACGCCATCAAGCAGATGCTTGAAGCTGAGCAGCTGCGCATGATCCGTGGACCGCGCGAGACAGGCGGCATACGCGCGCGCGAAACCACCGAGAAAATACGCATCCTGCGCGACATAGCCGGCGAAGCGCGCGCTCGGCAGCCGGCCATCGGCAAGCCCCTGAACAAACGTCGTGTGCAAACAGGCGGTGACCAATTCGCGGTTGGCATCGAAAAGCGCGATCGGATCCATGCCGGCACGATCCGATCGCCATCGCCTTGCGCCAGTGGTGTGCCCGACATCATCCGCGCGCTTACCAGGGGGAGGCCCGCGACGGGCCTGAGAGTCGGCCGGTCGCATTCGCGGCACCGCCGAGACCCCAGAACCTGATCCGGGTCATGCCGGCGTAGGGATCGGTCATGGCGTCATCGCGTTTTGCTTTATCGCAGCGTGCGTTGCTGTTGTGGTCATCACCTCGCCACTGACTTGGTGGAGCGTCATGATGAATCCGACCGCCACTTTTCTTACCATCGCAACGTGCGCGGTGTTCGCCGTGCTGGGCGTGCTGCATGCGCGCCGACTGGCCCGGGCCAGCGCACGGCGTGATGATGTCGAAGGCTATCTCACCGCGCGCAATTCGATCGGCACCGGCGTGTCGGTGGCGACCTTAGTCGCGACCCTCGCCGGCACCTGGATCCTGGCCAGCCCGGCGTTTGTGGTTTTGATGATGGGCGGCGCGTTGGCGTTGGTGGCGTATGGTTTGGCCCAGGCGTCGCCGATGTTTTTATTTCCGCTGGTTGGCCCGCGGCTGCGGCGCTTGATGCCCAACGGCCACAGCCTGAGCGAATTCGTGCGCCACCGCTATGGCGCACCGATGCAGCTGTTGGTCAGCGCGATCGCGCTGTTTTACATGAGCGTGTATCTGGCGGCCGAACTCAGCGCGATCGCGCTCGCCGGCGAAGCGCTTGGCGGCATACCGTTGATCCTGACCGCGGCGGTAGTGGCGGTGGGCACCGCGATCTATGCCGCATGGGGCGGACTGCGTACCGCGATTTTCGCCGATCGCATTCAAGTCGCATTGATCGTTGGCCTGCTGCTCATCGTCGCGGTGACGGTGACCATCGCGGTGCACGGCGTGAGCGCGGGTTTGCAGCCAGCACGTGAAGCGCAGCCGGAATTGTTCAAGGTCTCAGCGCTGGGCTGGAGCACCGCCGCGGTGCTGTTTATCGGCATCATCGCCAGCAACTTATTCGACAACAGTTTCTGGCAGCGCGTGTTTGTCTGCCGCGACGATCGCGTCGTGCAGCGCTCGTTTGCGCTCAGCGGCCTGTGTATCGCGCCGATTATCATCATCGCCGGCGGGCTGAGTTTGTACGCGGTCGGGCGTCTGAATGTCACGGCTGACAACGCCTCGACCTCGCTGTTCGATCTGGTGCATGCGGTCGCGGCGCCGTGGGTCGGCTTGGTGGTGCTGGTGCTCGCGCTGGTGTTGGCGATGAGCACCCTCGCCGCGCTGATGAATGCGATTGGTGGCTTGGCCAGCGCCGATGCGAAAACGCTGAAGCCGGCGACCTCGGCACGCGCGTTATTGCGCATTGGCCGGTGGTTGCCGTTGCTGTTGGTCGCCGGCGCGGTGGGCGTGGCCAGCCGGCGCGTGGATCCGACGTATTTGTTCTATGTCGCAAACCTGGTTTGCGCCGGCGCGGTGGTGCCGGTGTTCGCCGGGTTCTGGTTGCGCCATCCGGGCGGCGGCGGCGCGTTGCTCGCGGCGCTGTCCGGCATCGCGCTCGGCGTGGTGTGGTTCCCAAAAAACCTGATGGAAGAACCTTGGCTGGCGACGCTGCCGTGGGGACAGTCGTTCCTGCACAGCCTGATCCTGGCGGTGGGCGTGTCCTCGGCAGTGTTCGTCATCGCGGCGCTGGCTTCGAAGGCGGCGCGCGCGCCATTCGATTTCGCCACGGTGCGTGAACGCGTGCGCACGCTGGCATGAGCGACGAAAGCCAGCGCAGTGACCAAAGCCAGCGCAGCGACTGGAGCGCACTCGGCGGAGACGCGGTGATGCAGCCGCTGTTGGAGGAGTTTTACCGCCGCATCACCGCCAGTCCGATCGCTGGATTATTTCCTGTCGACCTCACCGCGACCATCGCCAACCAGTTCGCATTCCAGAGCGAATTCTGGGGCGGGCCGGTGCGCTATTCGCCGGTGCATGGCCATCCGCGCCTGCGCGCGCGGCATCTGCCGTTTCCGATTGGCGTGACCGAAGCCGAAGCATGGCTGACCTGCATGGACGCTGCGGTTTTGGCCAGCGCGATGCCCACGGCAGTGCGCTCAGCTTTTCTCGCGCAGCTACGCAAAACCGCGTTGGCGATGATTAATCAGACCAGCACCGGCGCGCCCACGCCGGATCGCCGCGCGCCTCCATCTGTTTTGTAGGCGCGGCCATCCGCATCACGCAATTGATCGTAGTCGCGATGACCGCTCGCCTGCACGGTGGACGCTGTGGCGCCGTGCTGAAAGCTCGCGCGCCTCAGCCCGTCCTGGGTCTCTTGGAGCCGCTCCGATGTCCACCGCCACGCCGCAACCTTCGTTTTCAACCCCGGCCCTGACCGACGCCGCGCAACCGCTGCGTCAGGTTGAGGCCGAAATCAGCAAAGTCCTGGTCGGTCAGCGAGAGCTGGTGCGGCGGCTCTTGATCGGCTTGCTGACCGATTCGCACCTGCTGCTCGAGGGTCTGCCAGGCTTGGCCAAAACCACGGTGGTGAAAACGCTGGCCGCGGCGGTCAGCGCGCAATTCCGCCGTATTCAATTCACGCCCGACTTGCTGCCCGCCGACATCATTGGCACGCGCATTTACGAAGCTGGCGCGTTCACCACTCGTAAAGGGCCGATCTTCGCACAGATCGTGTTGGCCGATGAGATCAACCGCGCGCCGGCAAAGGTGCAGTCGGCGTTGTTGGAAGCGATGCAGGAACGCCAGGTGACCATCGGCGAAGAAACCTTCGCCCTGCCGCGGCCATTCCTGGTTTTGGCGACGCAAAATCCGATCGAGCAGGAAGGCACCTATCCCCTGCCCGAAGCGCAGACCGATCGCTTTCTGATGAAAATAAAAGTCGGTTATCCCGGGGCCGCCGATGAGCGGCAAATTCTGGATCGCGCACTTTCTCGCGTGGCGGTGAACGTGCAGGCGGTGCTGACCCCAGCGCAGTTGGCGCTGGCCCAGGAAGCCAACGCCGCGGTGCACATGGACGATCGCTTGAAGGATTACTGCGTCGCCCTGGTGCGCGCGACCCGCGACGCGAAGGCCGCCGGCATCACCTCGCTCGCCAATCTGATCGAAGTCGGCGCCAGCCCGCGCGCGGTCATCGGCCTCGCGGTCGCCGCGCGCGCGCACGCGTTCCTCGACGGCCGCGGTTTCGTCACGCCGCAAGATGTGAAAGCCATCGCGCCCGACGTGCTGCGCCATCGCCTGTCGCCCAGCTACGAAGCCGAAGCCGAAAGCCTGAGCAGCGACGATCTGGTCACTCGCCTGCTTGAACACGTCCAGGTGCCATGAGCGCAAGCTCCGCGCCGGCCGCTGCGCCCGACCTCGCCGCCGTCCTGCGTCAGGTCAAAAAACTCGAACTGCGCACTGAGCGTTTGGTGTCCTCGCTGGCTGCAGGGCGCTACCGTTCGGCGTTTCGCGGACAGGGCATGGAATTCGACGAAGTGCGTGAATACACGCCCGGCGATGACGTGCGCGCGATCGATTGGAATGTCACTGCGCGCGCCGGGCGGCCGTATGTGAAGGTGTTCCGCGAAGAGCGCGAACTGACCACCATGCTGCTGGTCGATGTTAGCGGCAGCATGCGTTTTGGCGCGATTCCTGGCGTGAGCCCACGGACAAAGTTGGCGCTCGCCGCCGAGGCCGCCGCAGTGGTCGGCGTGACCGCGGCAAAGAATCACGATCGCCTGGGATTGGTGCTGTTCAGCGATCGCACCGAACTGCACCTGCCGGCGCGCAAAGGCCGCGGCCACACCATGCGCTTGCTGCGCGAAGTGCTGACCGCCGCCGCCAGCACGCAACCGACTGGCCTGGCGCACGCGCTAGACGAACTCGCGCGCGTGGCGAAACGGCGCACGGTCTGCTTCGTGATTTCGGATTTTTTATTCGGCAGCGAGTTAGACGCCGGTGCGTTCGCGCGCGCGCTGGCGCGGGCCGCACGTCGCCACGATGTGGTCGGCCTGCGCGTCACCGATCCGGCCGAAGAAGCGCTGCCGATGGGCGGCACGCCGTTGGCCCTGGTCGATCCGGAAAGCGGTGACCAAAACGTCTTCGCCAACGGTCGACGTGCCCGCGCGCGCTATGCGCAGGCGTGGGCAGCGGCACAGGCACAGACCACCACGATCTTCCGCGGTGCGGGCTGCGACCTGGTCGAGCTGCGCACCGATGGCTCGGCGTTCGCCGCCCTGTCGCGCTTTTTCCGCGAACGGAAACGGCGGATTCATGGCTGAGCGCGTCCTGCTGTCACTGCTGATGCTGTTGGTTTTCACGCACATTGCGCGCAGCGCTGACGCTGCGCCGGTGTCGATCGAACTGGCCGCGCAGCCGGCCACCGCGAACGTCGGCGACACCATCCAAGTGACGATCACCTACCGTTGGCCGGTGGGCTGGACCGCACCCGAACCGGATCCGGGCGCGGCGTTTTCCAGCGTGTTCGTCACTGCCGCACCGCCGCCGCAAGTCGTCCGCGCCGGCGGGGAAGAACGTCGCGTCTGGCGCCTGAGCATCGCCGCCGACCACAGCGGCGCGTGGGCATTGCCGCGGCCACGTTTCAGCGCGCGCGGGCCCGATGGCGCGGTGAACGCCGAAGCGCCAGAAGTGATCGTGCAGATCGGCACCGACGCGGCGAAACCAGCGCTGCCAGCGTTGCGACCGTTGATCGAACGGCCGCCGACTGCACCGGAAAATAGTCACCGCTGGTGGTGGCTGAGCGCGGCGATCGTCGGCGCCGCGGGCTTGGCCGTGGCCGCGCTGTATTGGCGGCGCGCGTTGGCGATCGCCGGGCCGACGGCGCGGGAAATTTTCACCCGCGATGTCGCGGCCGTGGCGCGCGCCAGTGACGGCAAAGAAGCCGGCGCCGCGCTCAGTCTCGCCCTGCGTCGCTATGCCGGCGCGGTGTGGGGCTTCGACGGCGCTGGCGCGACCACGCGCGAGATCGCGATCGCGCTGCGCGGGCGCGCGCCCGACGCGGAAGCGCGCGGACTGGCGCGGCTGCTCGATCATTTGGACGGCCTGCGTTGGGCCGCAGACGATCTGGCGGTGGCGGCGGTGGTCGCGTTGGTTGCAGACGCCACGGCCTGGACCGACGGCGTGCAGACGCGCTTGGACGCCGAAGCGGCGGCTGCCCAAGAGGCGCAACGGTCCGCCAAAAAAACCAATGATCGTGCGCCGGCCGAGGTCGCGTCATGAGCCCGCGCTTGGCCGACCCATGGCTGCTGCTGTTGCTGCTGATTCCGCTGGCAGTGATCCTGTGGCGCGAACGTCGCGGTGGCGCGGCCTTCGGCGGGTTCGGCATCGCCAGCGCCACGCTGCGCCGCAGTCACGGGCCACTGCTGTTTCGGCTACTCATGGTCGCTGGGCTTAGTGCGTTGGTGATCGCCGCAGCCCGCCCGCAATACGGCCGCGTGATTGTCGAACGCCAGCAAAGCGGCCGCGATCTGATGCTGGTCATCGACCTCAGCGGCAGCATGCGCGTGGATGACATTGCCACGCCCGACGGCGAGCGCATCGATCGGCTGCGCGCGGTGTTCGACGCCGCCACGCGTTTTGTCGGGTATCGCACCGACGATCGCATCGGCCTGGTGTTTTTCGGGTCGGACGGCATCGGCAGTTGTCCGCTGACGTATGACCACGCGACCGTGAAAGACTTTTTGGAGCGCACCGAAACGCAGCAGCGCGCGCTGTGGAACCGCAGCGGCGACCGCGGCGAAGGCTTGGTCGGCGATGGCACCAATTTGGGCCTGGGCATGGGTTTGGCGGTGAAGGCACTGCGCGATCCGAAGGCCAAAGGTCGTGCGGTGATCTTGATTACCGACGGCGCCGATACGCGCGAACTGCCGAACTGGATCGATCCCCTGCAAGCTGCGCGCCACGCCGCGAATCTGCGCAATGACGCCGGCGACGGCGTACGCATCTATGGCATCGGCGTTGGCAATCCGCGCGGGCAAATGACGCAGCACGATCCTTTCGGCCGCGTCTTCACTCGGCCGCTGCCGCCCAGTTTGCTGCCCGATATGGCCCGCCTCGAAGCCATCACCGCACTCGCCGACGGCCAGGCGTTTGCCGCCAACGATCGCGCCGGCTTGGACGCGGTGCTGAAAAAGATCGACCTGCTGGAACCAACGCCGCACGAAGTGAAAGAACACGAGGATTTCCACGATCAATTCCGCTGGCCGTTGGTTGCCGGGATCGCGTTGATCGCGCTGGCGCTGACCTTTCAAAGCCGCCTGCGAGGCTTGGCATGACGATGACCTTCGCGCATCCGCTGTGGCTAAGTCTGCTGTTTGCCGTGGTCGCGCTCGCCGTGTTGGCGTGGGGGCTGCGCGCCCGCGCGTGGCGACAGCAGGCCGGCGCGGGGTTCGGCAATCCGGCGCTGTGCGAGCGTGTTGGGCAGCGACGCGTGGTGCTGCGGGCGGTGCTGCTGTGGAGCGGCCTCGCGCTTTGCATGGTCGCGCTGTGCGGGCCGCGCTGGGGCGCGCAGGACGGCAAACGCTCGTACAGCGGCGCTGATGTGATGCTGCTGTTGGATTGCAGCCGCTCGATGTTGGCCGCGGATCTGTCGCCGAACCGGCTGACAGTGGCGCGGCACAAAGCCATCGACCTGCTCGACCGCTCGCCCGAAACCCGTCTGGGCTTGATGCCGTTCGCCGGCATCGCGACCTTGCGCAGTCCGTTCACCGGCGATCACGAAGCGATGCGCAGCATGTTGGATGATTGCGATCCTGAGCTATTCCCGGCCGACCAAGGATTGCAGGGCACCGCGATCGGCGACGCGGTGCAGCAGGCGCTGACGGTGCTAAACCGGCAGGTCGAACGCGGGCA
>JBBROQ010000057.1:0-15468 GCA_038229115.1 Planctomycetota bacterium
CGTATATTTCAGCGTCGACGGCAGGCGCACGCGGCGCAGTTCCAGCCGCTGGCGCACGCCATTCGCCAGTGGCAGCGGTGTGCTCAGCGTCCACTGCCACGGCCACGATTGCGCCGCCTGCACTGGATCGGCGTAGGTGTCCGGTGGCGGCTTGATGGCCGCTCTGCCTGCGTGTCCGTCGTCGCCGCCGGCGACTCGGGCGTAGCGGTAATAAATTTCCATGCTCAGCGTGCACAGCGCCGAAGCGATTGGCTGCCCGGCCGGATGCGGCGAATCGTACGCGCCGTTGCCGCGAATTTGGCTCTGCACCATGAAATCGCGCACCGGAGCGTTGTAGGCCTGCCAGACATCGCCGCCGACTTGGAAGCAGGTCTGCGCTGCGAACTCGATCAATTCGGGGCGACCGCTGGCGAACCAACGCGGTACCTGTTTCGCCCAGCTTTGCGCTTCGGCGACGGTCACTTCACCGCCCAGCTTTTCGTTGAAGAACACGCGCGCGGTCAGCCCGGCCAGCCGGCCTCCGTCATGATCGGACGCGCGCGCGATCAGTGGCAGCATGGCGCGTGCCTGGTCCAATCCGGAGTTTTGCAGCGAAGCTGCCAGCGCTGACTTCCCCGCCATCACCACCCACGTTAGGCATTCTGGCCCCGCGAACGGCCCGCTGCGCGACAGCAGCGGCGCCAGTTCGCCGCCGTTATAGGCCCGCAACGTCAACGTATCGATCGCGTGCTGCGCCGGATCTTTTAGCTCAGCGTCGGCGGTCATCGCGTAGGCCTCGCTCATCGCCATCGAGGTCAGCGCGAGTTCGCTTAAGGGCTGCTGTTGCGGATCCAACGTCATCAGCCACGCCACGCCGGTGGCGAGCGTGTCGTGATAACGGCTGGGTATTTTATGGTCATATCCCGCACCCAGAAAGGCCAGCAGGCACAGCGCGGTGGCATGGCCTTGCCAGGGCGCCTCGCCGAAACTGCCGTCGGGGTTTTGCTGACGCTTCAGATTTTCCAGGCCGCTGTCGACCGTGGATTCGCTGCCTTTGCTGCCGCAGGCTTGCATTACCGCGCGTTTGCGCCCGCCACCGCTGCGCACGCTCGACATTCCGTTCAACGTCTCACCCAAACCCAGCACCGGGATCGATAATTCCGGCAGCGCCAAGGCGCGATCCGGCGAACGCGCGCTGAAGGTAATCGGCGCGGCATTCCAGGTTTCGTTGCCGTCGACGCGCAGATCAGCGTATTGCACCAACACCGCGGCGCCGTCGTTTAGATCCAGGTCGTACTGCGGTTCCCAACGCACGTCGTTCAGGTGATAACTCACGGTCACCACGCTCGCGCCCGCAGGCGCAGAGGGGTCGAGTTCGATGCGGCCATGGCTGACCACCGGCGGCGCGACGGACAGCTCGGCCAAGCGCTGCTGGGCCGCGGCGCGTTCGCGTAGCGCGGTGGCTTCGTCGGTGGTCGCCTGATTCACATTGGCGGTGATGAACGCGGACAGCGCTTGTTGCGCCGCTGGATCGGGCAGCGGCAACGGCGCGGTGGGATGGTGGTCATCGGCCGGCGCCGCCGGGGCGGTCAACGCCAGTCGCGCCAGTTCGGCGCGCGCATGCGCCAAATCCAATCGGCGCTCAGCCGCCGCCAACGCTGCGCGCACTGCGGTATCATCAGTAGCCGGCACCGCAGCCGTGTGCTCGACCACAAAACGCCACCGCGGCTGATCCGCGCCGGCGACGCTGAGCGTTGGCCCCGCGCCGCCAAGCGTCACCGGCAGCCCGGTGATCGCGTCATCGCCGGCCGCCAACGTGCCGCTGCGCGTGACCACTGCGCCGGTTGGCGTGATGGTGACCGCGGTGATCGGCAGCTCGGCCGCGTGTGCGGACCACGTCAGAAAAGTGAAGGATGACAGGGGGACGATGAAGCGGAGTGCGCGCATAGTTCCGTTAGACGGACATGTCGCGAATCGGTTCACGGCGTTATCGCTGCGGGCGTCGGGCTGAGGCACGCACGGTGACGCTGCGCCATAACGTGCTGGCGGTAGACGTCGCCGGTTTGGGCGTCCCGGCGCTTTCTTCTTCCGACTGATGGTTGCGGATCACGATCCGCGCCATGCGCCGCCAAATGGGATCTTCACGCTGCGCGATCTTCTCTGCGCTGGTTGCCATCACGGCGCAGAACGGCCGGTCATGAGTTTGAGCCGCTATCTGCGCGCGGCCTTCAACGCGCGGCCGTTCGGCATGCTGCTGCCGCCGAACTGGCTCGGCTTGGCCGCGGTCGGTCTGTGTGGCTTCTTCATTCATCCGGGGCTGTTGTTGGTCGGGGCCGGATTAGAGATCGGCTATTTGGTGACCCTGGTCGCCAATGCGCGGTTCCGCGCGTTGGTCGATGCCCAACAGCCGCAAGCCGCGTTGCCAGATCGGCGCGCGGCGTTGTTGGCGCACCTGGATGCCAATGCCATCGCGCAGCAAAACGTGCTGGAAGATCGTTGTCGGGCGATCCTGGCGCTCAATCGCGACGGCGAATCGTTGTTGGTGCAGCAGGACGAACAGCTGCGCCAAGTCTGTTGGTTGCACCTGCGTTTGCTGGCTGCGCGCGCCGCGGTGCAGGCGGTGGCGGAAATCGCCCGCGAGGAACGCCCTGGGCTTGAACGCAAATTCCGCGACCTGGAACGTCGTCAGGCGCAAAACAGCAGCGACGAAACTTCAGAAGATGTGCAAAGCAGTCGCGCAGGTCAATTAGCCATCGTGCGCACGCGCCTAAGTCAGTTCGATGAGGCCGGTGCGCGGCTGGCTTATCTTGATGGTGAAATCGAGCGTCTGCGTCAGCAGGCCGAGTTGATCCGTGAACAATCGCTGTTGGCGGCTGGCGGCACGGATGGCGCGGGCTGGTCGCATACCATTCAGGATCTCGGCGATTCTTTGGCGAATACCAACCGCTGGATGCGCGATCAGCGTCTGACCGGCGACGTGGCTTGGGAAGACGCGCCGGCGCTGCCACCGGTAAACCGGGCGAAGCCCATTCCGGCATAGCCGCGGGTTGTGGATGAAGATTCTCGGCGGCCATTATGGTGCGCCCCATGAACGATACGCCCCCTGGCCCACGAATGACCGCCTTCGGAACATTCTTCACCCTGATTCTGGTCATAGGCCTCATTGCGTTGGGCGCGTGGTTGGCGCTCAAACCAAAACCGTCGCCAACTTTATCAGCGCCAAACAATCCCGCGGTGATTGCCGAGCCGCCAGATCCCGATGCGCCAAAGACGATCGAACCTGCATTAAGCGTTCCGCGTCTGGATCTGGCCGGTCCTTATCGCGGCAAAGATGCGGTGATCGAAATCGGCATCAGTGAATATGCCGGCTATGCCGGATTGCTTGCCGCCAATGGTGGGTTGGAACCAAACCCCGAGAGCCATTTCTCCAAAGCGCATGGTTTGCAGGTGCGGCTAGCGCGCAGCGAAGTCGATCTCTTTTCTGACGTTAACAGCGGCAAGATAGCGGTGCTGGCGACCACGGTCGATACGCTCGCGGTGTTGGGACGGCAATTCAATGTCACGGTGCCGGTACAGATTGGCTTTTCACGCGGCGCAGATGCGATCATCGTGCGTACTGATATTCCCACCATCAATGCATTGCGCGGACAGATAGTTTCATCAGCGCAATTCAATGAATCGGATTTTCTGATCCGCTATCTGGCCGGCGAAGCCGGCATCGGCGTGCAGATCCTGCCAGACCTGACCCAACGCCCGGATGCCGACAAGATCGGTTTGGTTTATTGTGCTGATGCATTTTCGGCAGCGGATCTGTTCGCTAGCGAACTGAAACGTGCAGCGCCACGGCTTGGCGGCTGCATTTCCTGGGCACCGCGCGTGTACGACGTTCTGGATGCCAGCCACGGCAAAGCCCGGTTGTTGGTCAGCAATAAGAATCTGCTGATGGTTGCCGATATTTTAGTGTTCAATCGCGCCTGGGCCGATGCGCATCCGGATCAAGTCGCCGGTATCGTCCATGGTTTAATCTGGGGCAATCAACGGATGCGTGACGATCAAGACGCCAATCTTGAACCGCTGATGAAAGCATTCACCTGGGATCGGACCCGGGCAAAAAATGAACTCGCCCGCGTGCATCTATCAAACCTGCCCGAAAACATTGCGTTCTTCAACGGCACTATCGATTCCGCCGGTTCGTTCGGCGGCATTTTCCAGGCATCGATTTCAGCGTATGGGCCAAAGTTGATTCCCAACCCCGCCGACCACGAACGATTCATAGCCCCGGCGGCGCTGTCCGCCCTGCAAACCGCCGGCGAGTTCAAAGATCAGCGCATCGCGATCGCCCCGATTCGCGGCAGTGCCGGCGCGCCGTTGGAAGGCAGCCCGTTGTTATCGAAAGATGTACGCTTCTTCTTCGAACCAAATTCAGCCACGCTCGACATGAACAATAGTGCAAACACCGGATTTCTCAGTTCGATCAAATCCTATTTGCAAGTAAGTCCCGGTTCATTGATCGTTCTGCGTGGCCATGTCGACAACGCGCGCGTAGATGAATTTCGGAAACAGGGCGGCGATGCATTGGTCAAAAGCATGGCGCTAAAGGCCGTGGAACTATCGAAGCAGCGCGCTGCGGAAGTGAAACGCGTCCTGGTCGAGCGACTTAAGCTTGATCCGCAGCGCATTGAGGCTGTTGGCCGCGGTTGGGATGAACCTGCTGGCATTGATCCCGAGAAGAATCGCCGGGTCGAAGTGCAGTGGTTTACGTTGGAATGACGATGCTCTGCGAGACTACGTTCTTTCGGAAGAGCCTAAAACCAAGACCCACCAGGCTTCTGGTGGGTCTTGGTCACACTTGGCGGACAGGGGGGGATTCGAACCCCCGAACGAGTTACCCCGTTGCGCGCTTTCCAAGCGCGTGCCTTCAGCCGCTCAGCCACCTGTCCAGATGGAAGGGCCGGATGATGAGAAGCAGATCGACGCGGTCAACGCACTCGGGGTGCTAACGTCTGAGCTTGTGATTAGGCCAGCGTGTAGCGCTGCTTGTCATCAGGGCAGCGCGTTGCGCTGCTTGTAATCAGGGCAGCGCGTTGCGCTGCGGGGGAAAATCGTTGAACACCCACACGTCGCCGTTGCCGGCGGGGGAGGGGGTGGTGCCGTCGCCGAAGGCCGGGTCGTGGGCGCAGGTGGCGAAGCGCTTCACCTGTACGCACAGGCGGTCCCATTCTTCTGAGCCATAGCCAACGAAGCGTTGGAATCCGAGTTGCAGTTCGGCTGATTCTTCGCGTGAATGCGTGTAGAAGCGTTTGAGGTCTTCGATCGCCAAGCGGCCGACCGCGATGTTCGAGCGCCAGAAACGCTTCACGTCTTCGGAGAGGGGTTGCACTTCGCGTTCATAGGTAAAGAAAAAACGGTCGATGTCGGCCATGAGCTTTGGCACCTGTTCGGCCTGCGCGCGCTGATAGCGCCAGATGTCATCCATCAGCGCTTGGCTTTCGACGGTGGTGTGCTCGGTAAAGCGGATGAGGTCAGCACGCAGCGGGTGTAGTTCGCGTTCGCGCCAAGCGGTGAAGCGGTAGACGTCGTCGACCAGCTTCGGCACCGTATCGCGTTCATGTTGCCAGAATTTCTTGAAGTCGATCACCATGCGATCGCCTTCGACCGCGGCATGGATGCGGAAGCGATAGACGTCGTCTTTAAGTTTGTCCCAGTCGTTCAGGTTTGCGGCGAAGAAATCTTTGCCGTCTCGGATCAGTTTGCGGTATTCGCGTTCGCGCCATTCCAAGAATTGGATGACATCGACCTGCAGGTTCGCGTTTTCCCAGCGCGCACGCTCATAGAAATCCTTCAGGTCTTTGCGCAATGGCACCAGTTCGCGGTTCTGGTATTCGACGAAGATCGCTGCATCCATCACCAAATTCCGCCATTCGACATCGGCATAGCGGAAAAAGCGCAGGACGTCGTCCTGCGCCTTTGGAAAGTTCTGCACGTTGTAGCCGTAATAGCGCGCGACCGCGTCGGTGAGCTTTTCCACCTGCATGCGTTCGTCGGTCATCAGCCAAGCGAACTCGTCGTGCAGATTCCACCACTCACGTTTGCGCCATTCGACGAATCGCGCCGCGTCCATCGGCAGTTCTTTGGCAATCAGGCCATTCGAGATGCCGTAGCGCTTGATGTCGTTGGCCAGTTGTTGCTGCTCGCGGCTGGCTTTGCCGACAAAACGCGTGACGTCATCGCGGGTGGCGGCGGCCTCGCGGCAGCAGCAACCAAGTCCCAGCAACACCAGCAACAGCAAGGCGAAACGCATCGCGGGACTCTAGATTGCACGTCCACACCCACAACGCGACCACTCCGGCGGGGGGTGTCGTGTGTGACCATGGCGAGGTTTGCGGCGCGAACCTGGAAGCGCTCTTGCGGCATCGGGGTCGGTTCCACAATCCGCCGCCGCACAGCCGGAATCCGGGAGTCGAGCGCCACCGAATCTGGTCAGGCCTTGACGGGAGCAGCCATAAGGCGGTTGCCGGCGTCCTGGACACTCTGGCTGTGCATTTTTTTGCGGTCACGCTTTCGCTCAATGGCGCGCGGCCGTTTTCAGACCACGAATGAATTTTCCGCAAACGGTGCCGCAGCAGCTTCAGAACGGCTGAATCGTGAACGGCTCGTGATCAATGATCGCCAGCCGCCCGCGCCAACCATGTCGCGCCAGGGTGAAACGATGACCGGTTAGCGCATCGCCTACCAGGCTGCGCCCGTCGCTGTCGCCGACGGTCATGTTGACGGTGACGTCGACCCGACCGTCGGCGCGTTCGCTGATGCGCTGCACGTTTACGGTCATCACCAAACGATTTTGATTATGGAAGTAGAACAACTGGCCAAGCGCCCGGCGCGCCTGCGCCCGCGGTTTTTGGCCTTCGGCGCCGGCGTCCAAGGTGCGGTATTCCTGGAACAATCCCGGCCATTTGCCTTCGAAATCGTAATCAGGATGAACCTCGGCCAGGAACGCGCCGGGATCGCCCTCGTGCATTGCCGCGGCCATGCGCGCAAACATTGCCGGTGCCGCGACGGCGGGCTGGCTGTTCCGCCACCACCACCACGCGGTTAGCGTCAGTACGACGATGCTAGCGACGACGGTCAGCCACGGACGCGAGCGCAGGATGGTCATAACGGCATTCGCCAACCCGCGCCGGGCGAGTCAACCGCTTGCCCGGTATACGTTCGGCACCAGCGCTGCGCCTGACGCAACGATGCTCCAGCAACAATGGCCATTGGCAGGGCGGCGCGCGCGGCGTAATCCTGAACACCCCCGGAAGTAGATCATGCCGCAGGAACCAGCCCGTCCCGCTTCAACCAATCCCGAACTGCAGGTGGCAGCTCGGCGCATCGCACAGTTGGAGGCCGACCTCAATAATGTGCGTCGCGGCATGGTGCAGCAGCTCACGTCCTCATCACGCCTGTTAAAGGCGGTGTTTCATCTCGATGAGGATTATTTCGGTGGCCGGTTTCAGGCGCAGGAGACGCCGGACAACAAATCGTCGCAGCGTGATTTCAGTATCGCCACCGGCGTGGTCGAAGCAGTCACCGAGGAACTCAGCGGCGCGGGTGCGTTCGCCGACAGCCCGCTGCTACGCGATGGCGTGGCGACGTTGGTCGCGGCAATCGAATCGCTGCGCACGCAGGCGCGTGAACTGGACCGCGCTACCGCCGAAGCGATCGGCATCCCGGTGAAAGATGACGCGCTGCCGGCGCGCACGTTTCCCGACAACAATCCGCTGGCCTGCCTGACTGAAACCGCGGGCTGCATCCGCGATTTGGAAGGTGTAGCCGGGCGCGTGCGTGATCGCATCAATGCGTTGCACCTGATGCTGCACGAAGCCGAAGGCGCGGTCGGCCAAGTCGATCCGGAAACCTTGTCGGCGACCATCGCAGACGAATTGAAAGCGCGCGACGGCGAACTGGCCAGCCTGCGCGCGCAGGCCTTGGCGCAGCAAGAAGCGCACGCCGCCGAACTGCGCCATTGGGAAGCCGAACTTGCCAACGCGCAGGAAGTCGGCGAACGCGAAAGTGATCTGCGTCACGGCGACTGGGCCGAAGTGCGCAGCCTGACGTCGGAAATCGAGCGTTTGGCCGCGGCCGATCCGGAACTGACCAGCGGCGACGACAATGAAATCACCTTGTCGGTGCTGCGCGATCAGCTGCGCGAAGGTGGCGGCTTAGAAGCGATGGCGGCCGCGGCCGAACAAGTGCTGCTTGCCTGGGCGCGACTGATCAGCCAACGCGCCGACACCGCCGCAGTCGAGCTGGCGGCGCTTAACGCACAGTTAGACAACGCCACTAGCGTGCTGCAGCGCAAGGACGCCGAACTGGCCAACGTGCGGGAACAGCACGCGCAGCAACTGCGCGCGAAGGAACACGAACGCGCGACGTTGGCGGCAAAAGTGCAAAGCACCGAGGCCGGCGCGCGCACCAGTGCCAACGCGCAGACGCACACCTTGCAGGCGCAATTGGACGACGCGCAGGCGCGACTTACGGCAGCGCAGACGCAGTTACAGAGCAGTCAAAGCGAGCTGAAAAAGCGCAGTGAGCACACTTCCGAACTTGAGGCCCGACTGAAGGCTGCCGACGCGCTGGCCAACGAAGCCGCGCGGCTGCGGCAGGCCTTGGCCAGCGCGCAAGCGCAGCTCGCGACCAAGGTGGATGGGTCATTGACCCCGGAAAAAAACGGGTCGGAAGCGCTACAAGCGCGTCTTGCGCAAGCGGAAGTCGCCGCCGCCGACGCGGCCATTCTTCGCGGCAAGCTGCACGACGCCGTGACCGCGCGCGATGCGGCGCTGGCCGAAGTCAAACGTCTGCACGAGCAGACTGCGCAGCTGGGTGAGACCAACACCACGCTGACTCGCGATCTGCAACAGGCGCGCGACGCCGCGGCGGTGGCGACGAAACGCGCTGAGGAATCGGCCAGGCAGGGCGAAGACGCCGGCAAACGCGTTACCGACCAGGCTGCGAAAGTCGCGGCTGCGCTCGCCGAGGCGGATCGCCTGAAGGCCAGTGAGGCGCGGCTGAACGCCGAAGTCGCGCGTGCTAACGAAGAGCGTGCGCGCCTTGAACGCGACCGCGACCAGGGCCGCAAATCGACCAACGCCGAGCTCGACCAATCGCGCACCGACCTGACGCAAACGCGGCAGCAACTGACTGCCGCACGCTCGGGCGAAACCCAGATGCGCGCCGATCTGGCAAAGCTCGCCGCCGAATCCGCAACGGCCAGCAATCGCGTTACCGCACTCGAGCGCGAATTATCAACGGTGAAGGCCGAACGTTCGCAGCTTGATGGCAAGCTTGCGACCACCGTCAGCGAGGCCGAACGGCTGCGCACGGCGCAAGCCGACGCGGCCAAACGCGACGCCACATTGGCTGCGGAACTCGGTGAACTGCGCGGTCAATTGGCGAGTGCGTTGGCCGGACGCGAACAGGCCGCCGCGCAAAAGGCCGCGTGGCAGGAAATGGAACTCGCGCTGATCGCCCAGCGCAACGCGGCAGCCAGCGAACGCGATGCGTTTAAGCGCGAAGCGGCCAATGCGGTGCAGGAACTGTCGCGCCAAAGCGCCACCGCCGAACGCCTGACGCGCGAACGCGCCGAGCTGGCGCAGCGTCTTGAAGAACGCGAATCGCAACTGACCGCGCGGGTGGCCGAAACCAGCCGGCAATTGGGCGAACTCAAAGTCGTCAGCACCCGGCAGAACGCGGAACTCGACCGCTTGGAACGCGACCTTGCCGCAAAAGCCGCGGCCGCGGACGACGGCCGGCGTCGCACCGAAACTGATCTCAATCGTCGTCTCGCTGAAGAAGCGACCAAAGCCGGCGAGGCGACTAAACGTGCTGAAAGCGCGGCTAAGGATTTGGCTGAACGCGAACGCAAACTGGCCGAGTTGGAGCGCGCGCTAGCGCAGCGTCAGGAAGCCGAACGCAGCCAGGCCAAACGCATCACTGACATGGAACGCCTCGCCTCCGACTTGCGTGGTGAACTGTCCACCGCGCGCGCCGGCGACGCCGAGCGCAAGGTGCTGACCACGCGTCTGAAGACGCTCGACGAATCCTTGGCGCAAGAACGCAAACGTTCGACCGACGCCGAGCGCTCGTGGCAGTCACAGAAGCTGGAAATGAAAGCGCTGCTGGGCGAAAGCCGGCAGGCGGTGTTGAAGGCGAAGACCGAGATGGAGCGGTTAATCACCAAGCAAGAACGTCAGCTCGCGGAGTTAAACGAGCAGATCCGGCGCCTCACCAGTAAAGAGTGAGCGCGCCGGACTAGCTGATTTTCCAGGCTTATTTCAGCTTTTCGTCAAAGAACGCATACATCGCCGCGAAACTGCGCGCATCGGCGTCAGCGTCATAGGCCGCGCCCTGGCTGGGGTCGTTGCCGGCTTCGACGCGGGTGAAGGCGTGCACCGCGCCGCCGTAGACGTCGATGCGGTACGACGCCTTCGCCGTGTTCACTTCATCCAAGAATGCGGCCAATTCCGTCGGCGGCACATAGGTGTCGGCGCCGCCGTGCTGGATCAGCAACGGTGCGAGAATCTGACCTGGCTTGGTCGCCGGCGCTGCGGTCTTCAAGCCGCCGTGGAATGACACCACCGCCTGCAACGGCTCACCGGCGCGCGCGAGTTGCAACACCGTGCTGCCGCCAAAACAGAAACCGATTGCGGCCAAATGCTTGCCGTCGACGCCGGCCTGAGCCTTCAACTGCGCCAGGCCCGCACGCGCGCGCGACACGAACAAATCCGGGGTTTTGTAGAACGGCCCCGCCAGCTTGCCGGCTGCGCCATTGTCACCGACTACCTGACCGCCGCCGTACATGTCGAGCGCGAACGCGACATACCCGTGCTTGGCCAGTTCCAACGCCCGCCGCTGCGACATGGGACCATTGCCGTACCAGTCGTGCACGATCAGAACGCCCGGCGCGCCACCGACGGGCAGCGTCGCGGGCTTGGCGATGAAGCCTTTCAAGGCCAGATCGCCATCGCGATAATCTACGGTCGCGACGTTGGGTTCCGCGGCAGACGCGGCTGAAGACAGGACAAACAGGATGAGAGCGAGTGGGCGCATGGGGGTCTCCATGGACTTCGGTGTCGGAGCCAAGCTACGCATGTGCGTTCCGATGGGATGACGTTTCGCGTAGGCCGCGCGCGGCCGCGACGCGATGACCCTGACTCCCGAATTCGGCAACAAAGGTCATCTCCATCATCTGCCCTACGCCGACATGTGGGTGGCAAATCTTTGGGCGATCTACGCATGGCAGGGTCAACGCCAAACGCAGCGTCCCGCCAGCGGCCACTGGCGGGACGCGCCCGCGACCTGATCGTCCGCCGCCCGTGCCGATCCCTCCTTTGTCTGCCGTCCACGACGCGCTGCCGCCTGCCGTCCATGACGTGCTGCTGATTCTTGCGCCCGCGCTCGCGCTGGCTGCCAATGTGCCGTACATCATCGCGATGCTGCGCGGGCGCATTCGCCCGAACCGCGCGACGTGGTTGATCTATCTGATCGTTGGCGTGTGCGGCTGCGCCTCGTCCTACGCCGCTGGCGTGCGCGACGCCCTGGGCGTCGCGCTGACGTATATCATCGGCCCGGTCGTGATCAGCCTACTCGCCGTCAGCCGCGGCGAAGGCGGCTGGTCGCGCTTGGATCGTTCCTGTTTGGGCCTGGCAGCGCTGAGTCTGGCGTTGTGGGCACTCACCGGTGATCCGGTTTTGGCGGTGGTCCTGACCTCGATCGCCGACTTGTGCGGCTCAATCCCGACGGTGCTGAAAGCTTGGCACGATCCTAAAAGCGAAGATCGCCTATCGTGGTTGATGTTCGCCAGTGCGAATCTGCTGAACCTGCTGCTGATCCCATACTGGAGCATCGGCACTGCACTGTATCCGTTCGCGCTGAGCGTGCCGGCGGTGACCTTGGCACTGCTGACGACGGTGCCTCGGAGAGCAAAGTAAGAATAGAGATTCTGCAATCTTCTCTCGCCGTAGAACCGACCTAAGAATATTCATGGGAATAAACGCATCCAAGCGGGGGCCATACATGACGCATGCCAGATTCGGGCATCAGCCCAGCGCGCCATTTCGGGACAGGCAGAAACGATGTGCGACTACAAGCGCACATCGAAAGGTTGATGTCCTATTTTTACTGAATGTATTACTCAGGAGGAACGATGTCTGTGTCTGATCAATCGTCGAAAACGTCTATTTCTATCGATGGTGTAACCCGATTAACCATGCGACAACCGGATGATTGGCATGTGCATCTGCGTGATGGGAAAATGCTCTCAGCCGTTGTCAATCATACCGCCCGTCAATTTGCGCGCGCGATCGTGATGCCAAACCTTGCGCCGCCGGTGACCACTGTGGCCGCGGCCGAGGCTTATCGCACGCGTATTTGTGCGGCACTCGCGCCCGGTCTCGCATTTACACCGCTGATGACGATTTACCTGACTGACGGTATTGATTCAGCCGAGATTGAGCGCGGCTTTGCTACGGGCGTGTTTACCGCGGCAAAACTATATCCAGCGCATGCGACCACCAATTCCGCCCACGGCGTGACCGACATCGAGCGCATCTATTCTATCTTTGACCTGATGCAGCGCATCGGCATGCCGTTGCTTCTGCACGGCGAAGTAACTGATCGGCAGGTCGATATCTTTGATCGTGAAGCGGTATTCATTGACCGCATCTTGACGAAAGTTATCGCGTCTTTTCCTAACCTCAAAATCGTCTTTGAACATATCACCACCGCCGAGGCGGTCGCCTTTGTCGCGGCCGCGGGGCCGAATCTCGCCGCCACCATCACTCCGCATCATCTGGTCATCAATCGTAATGCGATGTTTGAGGGCGGCATCCGTCCGCATATGTATTGTCTGCCCGTCGCCAAACGCGAACGGCACCGTTTGGCACTGCGCCGCGCCGCGACCTCAGGCAGCCCGAAATTTTTCCTCGGCACCGATTCTGCGCCGCATGCGGTCGGTCAGAAAGAATCTGCCTGTGGCTGCGCCGGCATCTTCAACGCACCGGTAGCGCTCGAAACATATGCCGCTGTGTTTGAGGAAGAAAACGCGCTCGACCGGCTTGAAGCCTTCGCATCCGAACATGGCCCGCGCTTCTACGGCCTACCGCTGAATCCAGGTCGGATCGTAATAGAACGCACGGCGTGGCGCGTACCGCCGAGCATCGTCGCCGCTGATTCCTGCATTGTACCGTTTCATGCCGGCACCGAACTCGCATGGCAATACAAAGGGCCGATCGATACGGCCGAACGCAAAGTATGAATGATGCGCAGCGCCCGGATGACCGTTCTTCCATGAGGCGAAACCATGCATGTCGTATGCCACATTCGGGAATCAGCGTAGCCCGCGGCTGGGACATGGTCGGAGGTCACGAGGAAAAGGAGTGCATCTAAAATGCGGGTGTCCTTTACGTCCCTTTACGTCCTCAAAAGTGCGGGTGTCCTTTGCGTCCTCCAAGGATTGGCCATGAACGGTCACGGGCGCAACAGGAGGCCAAGATCTGCGGCGCTGATGATGCCATCGCCATTGCGGTCGTCGGAGGCGTCCCAGCCAATGTCACCCGAGCGCAGGCCGAACCGACTGATCAAACGTTCGCGTGGGGTCGACGCCTCCAGGCTTATACCATCAATGAACGTGCTCTTATCACTGGTGTCGTCGGTGGCCTCAAAGCGCAGGATGTGTCTGTCCCCACTTATGGCGAAAGAGACCGTAGAAATACTTTCAAAGCTATTGGAGGCCGGAATGATCAAATTGCCGATTTGCGTTTGGTCGATGCAGACTCGAACGGGTTGGATTTGATCGTTGTGACGTGCTGCTTGGAACCGCAGTGTATAGTTGCCTGCTGATAATTTTACAACTTGTGACATGGTGCTGCGTTGGTTTTTGACGCCTCGTAAGACCGCAGTCTGAATGCCTTCAGGCGCGTTGGCGGCACCCCAGTTGCTCCCATTAGCCTGGATAGCGGCATAGTTGGTGAAGTACCACCCGGCTGCATCTGGCGTATAGCGGTAGCCTGTTACCACAGGGGTCTCAAAGCCGCCATTGGCGAGCGCGCCGTACGAATTCAGATGGTATTTATTATCCAGGTATTGGTTCACCAGCGAGGCCGTTTGCGGCGAGATATTCTTATAGACGAGGATTTCCGCAATATCGCCAGTTAGGCCATTATAATTTCCTGGGCCATACTGAATGGTATCTCCAATCATCATCGAGGTCAGCGGAGCGACAGGTGCCACTTGCGGGTAGACCTTGCGTGCGATCCCGTTAGAATTCGCTGCCTCATAGTTGACGATATCATCATTCATACCGAAGAATTCACTGCCATTCCCTGCGCTAATTAGGGTCTTATTCGTTGTTCCACCGGGCGTGAACACCACAAATGCGGTCAGCCCTCCATCAAAGCTACTGTCTGGTATGGTTCCTTGCAGCCAGGTTTTGGTATTTTCGAAGCGCAACGCCGGCTTGCCATCAATGGCATTGGCCACCAGGACTGGGCGTTTGGTGGCATCGGTTTGATGGACCGACAGATCATTTCCCAGACTCCCCCAGGAAATGACTTTTCCCTCTGCGTCCGCGGTCACTTCGCTGTCAGCGGAGAGCCACAGTAGTCGATTGGTCGCAAGCGGCGCGGGAAGGACCAGATTTACCGCCTGCACCACCGGAGTGCCATTGGCGACAGCGGTATAAGTCGCACCTTCGTCATCGATGCGCGTAAGGGTCACATTGCCATTGGCCAGCGTGGCCAGGTACACACTACCGACAATACGCGCCTGCACCGTGATCTGACCCAATTGCGGGATATAGACGGAAACATTGCGGTCTATTCCACCGGCGGCCCATGCCGTGATCAGCCACGTGGCTTGCGTGCGATGCTTGCGGGCCAGGACGCGGGAATTCACGCCCTCGCCGGTTGGAAATTCGTACGCCGGAACATCCCCCGACATTGCGTGCTGCGCTGGACCCGGCAGCAAGTCACTATTCCTGACAATGCTTTCGACCTGTGAAAACAATGCGTGTACATAGCTGGAGATAATCATGTGACGGAGGTGGATCGGCACCTCGCCACTATCTGAGAAGGTGGGACTGACGATCTCTGGCCATCTGCTGCCGTAGGCCCCGACGTTGCTCCCAATCATGCCGGCAGTGTAGTAACATTTGAGAAAGCCCGCCCAACGAGTTTCCTCGGCCTCATTACCGTCCCACCCTGCGGATATCCAATTATACGAGAAGGGATTGCCGGTTTGGATTTCCAGGGCCTTCGCATTGAGCGCTTGGGTCAAGATATCCGGCCTGCCGTAACTATCTTCAACAATAAAACCGCCGCCATTGCTCCTGAAGTAGGATTCATTGCTGGGCAAATCTCCGATACCGCGGGTATGTTTCCAAAAGCCTCCGTATTGAGGCATGCCCCAAAAGCGATTGCGTTCGGTTTGTCCACCCGCTGTGTACGGGAC
>JBBROQ010000058.1:0-15177 GCA_038229115.1 Planctomycetota bacterium
ACCACGGTGAAATCGCGCGCGCCGATGCAGCCGGGCCTGATGTCGGAACAATTGACCGCCGCGTTGAGCGAACGTTTCGGCGCAGTGCGCGATGCGCGCGATCGTTGGAGCACAACGCTGATCGTCAGCGCCGACAAACTGCGCGACGCAGTGTCGTTCCTGCGCGATGAACCGACGCTCCTCTTTAATATGCTGCTGGATATCAGCGCGATCGATTATCTCAGCTATCCCAATTTCCGCGGCCCGCGTTTCGCTGTGGTGTATCTGTTCAAAAGCTTGGTGTTCCGCCATCGCATCGCGCTGAAAGTCGAAATCGAAGAAGAATCGCCGGCAGTGCCGTCCATCCACGATCTGTTTCAGATCGCCGATTGGGCCGAACGCGAAGCCTGGGATCAGGTCGGGATCGTGTTCACGGGCCATCCGAATCTGAAACGGCTGCTGAATCACCATGAATTCGTCGGCCATCCGCTGCGCAAAGATTATCCCTGCCAAAAACGGCAGAAGCTGTCGATGAATGATCCGATGCTCGATCAATTGACGGCGCGTTTGGTCGAACGCGGTTTCACTGTGCTCGATACTCCGGAAGTGCATCAGGGTCGACCGATTTCGGCTGCTGCCGCGGTGGACGGCGTTGCTCAGATCGCAGCAGGAGCAACGCGATGAAAGTGCTCACGCCGCACGGCGACCGGCTTGAATTAATGACGGTAAACGTCGGTCCCAGCCATCCCGCCACGCACGGCACGCTGCGCATTTTCGCCGCCCTCGACGGCGAAACTGTTAGCGCCGCAGTGTGCGAAATGGGCTATCTGCATCGTGGTTTCGAGAAGATGGTCGAGCAGGGCACCTATTCGATGGTGCTGCCGTACACCGACCGCCTGAACTATTGCTCGTCGATGATGAACAATATCGGTTTCTGCAAAGCGGTTGAAAAGATGTTTGCGGTCGAAGTTCCCGAACGCTGCATCGTGTTGCGCGTGATTCTGCTCGAACTTTCGCGCATCATTGATCACCTAGTGTGCGTCTGCACCAACTTGGTCGATCTCGGCGCGCTCACCAATTTCTGGTATTTCTTCAATGCCCGCGAGCAGGTCTATAAGATCTGGGAAAAACTCTGCGGTCAGCGCCTGACCAACACCGTAACCCGCATTGGCGGCATGTATCGCGACGCCTACCCCGGTTTCGCCGACGATGTACTGGCAGTGTTGGTGAAAATCGAAGCCGCAGTAGCCGAAGTCCGCGGCCTGATCGAACACAATAAGATCTTCATCGACCGCACCAAGAATGTATGCGTGGTCAGCGCTGAAGATGCGATTAGTTATGGTTGGACCGGCCCGTGTTTGCGCGCGTCCGGCGTCGATCGCGACATACGCAAGGACGAGCCGTATTACGGCTATGACACCTATCAGTTCGATACCGTGATCGGCAGCGTCGGGGATACGTACGATCGCATTATGATCCGGGTGTTCGAGATGCTCGAATCGGCGTCGATCTGCCGCCAAGCGATTGCGCGGCTGAAGCCCGGCCCGGTGAATACCGCCGATGCGCGGTTAAGCCTGCCCGACCGCAATCGGGTCTATCACGACATGGAAGCGCTCATCAACAGCTTCAAATTGGTATACGAAGGCGTGCGCCCACCTGCCGGAGAATGTTACGACGCGATCGAGGCCGCCAACGGCGAACTCGGTTTCCATATCATTTCAGATGGCGGCACGAATCCGTATCGCATCAAAGTGCGGCCGCCGTGCTTCACGCAATATGCGGCGTTCGGAAAAATGTCGGAAGATGAAATGCTGGCCGACATCGCGGCGACCCTGGGTTCGATCAATATCATTGCCGGAGAACTCGATCGATGAGTGGCTGCGTGAATCCTGCCTTGGTTCAGCCCAGCGACCTGACCGTCGCCGGTGTGCGCGAGCGCATGGCGCGCTTTCAGCCGCGCATTGAAGAATTGTGGCGTCGCTATCCCGCTAAACGCGCCGTATTGCTGCAAGTATTGTGGCTAGTGCAGGAGGAATTCAGTTGGGTGCCGCGCGTCGGCATCGAATGGGCCGCAGAAGTTTCCGACGTCAGCGCCGTGCATGCATTTGGCGTGGTCGAATTATACACCATGTATCGTCAGGTTCCGGTCGGCCGGCATTTGGTGCAAATCTGTCAGACCATGTGCTGTCATCAGCAGGGCTCAGAAAACCTGATCGAACATTTGGAAAAAGCGCTCGGCGTCGATGCGCATGATCCGGCGCATCATACTTCCGCTGATGGTTTGTTTACGCTGGTGCGGGTCGAATGTCTCGCGCTGTGCGGCACTGGTCCGGGTGTGATGATCGACGATCAGGCGATCGGCCCGATTCCGCATCCGCTGGGTATGCAAACCCTAAACGAAGGTTGGGCGTCGACATCCGAGTTTCATCCCGATGCCAAACTACTCGATCAATGGATCGCCTTCCTGCGCGACCAGGCGCAGCGCAATCCTAGCCCGAAACAGGAACATTCCGCGCTGGGCGATATCGTGCTCAATACCAAAGGCCATCCGGGCGCGCCCGGCGCCAGTGCAAATGTTCTGCCGGTTGGGTATTATCCAGCACCGCCGGCGCTGAAACTTTCGGCCAAGGTTGATGGCGAAGCCGTGGCCCTGACTTGGGCCAACGACGGTGCCTGCACCAAACTCGTGGTCGAGCGCTCGGACGATGCCGGCGCCACGTGGCGCGGCCTGATCGAAACCGGCCCGAAGGATCAGAAAGCGGCTGATCGTCTGCCGCTCGGCGTAAGCGCGCAGTATCGCGTCATTGCGCATGAAAAAGATCGCGTCGCCCGGCCTAGCGCGGTGGTCAGCGCAACTGGCGCTGCGCCGGTTGTTGTTGCTCCTGTTAGCGCCGCGCCTGCCCCGGCGCCGAAAGTCTGACCATGACCACCCTCGCCGGCTTTCCGCAACCGACGCATTTTAAGGGCAAAGAACTGCCGACGATTCTGTCGTCATTGTTCCTGGTTGATAATGGCCACACGCTTGACGTGGCGCGCAAACACGGGGCCTATGCCACCATCGGCCCGATGCTGTTCGAAAAAAGCCAGTTTGAGCTGATCGAACTGGTGAAAGATTCCGGACTGCGCGGGCGCGGCGGCGCCGGCTTTCCGACCGGTATGAAATGGTCGTTCGTGCCCCGGAACTCCGGCAAGCCGGTGTATCTGGTCATCAACGCCGACGAAGGCGAGCCCGGTACGTTCAAAGATCGTCTGTGCATGACCCGCGATCCGCACAAGCTTATCGAAGGCATGATTATCACCGGTTACGCCCTGGGCGTTCGCACCGCATATATCTATGTCCGTGGCGAAATGCTGCCGCAGATCAAACGTCTGAATGATGCTATCGGCGAAGCCTACGCGGCGGGATTGCTCGGCGAAAACATCGCCGGCTCTAACTATTCGCTCGACATCTATGTTCATCGCGGCGCGGGTGCCTATATCTGCGGTGAAGAAACCGGCCTGATTAATTCGCTTGAAGGTTATAAAGGCCAGCCGCGTCTGAAGCCGCCATTCCCGGCCGTTAGTGGTGCATTTGCAGCGCCGACCGTGGTGAACAATGTTGAAACCATCATGGCGGTGCCGTATATCCTACAGCATGGCGCCAAGGGTTATCGTCAGTGGGGTACCGAAAAAAGTCCTGGGTCGAAACTTTTTTCGATCAGTGGCGACATTGGCAAGCCCGGCGTGTACGAAGTGCCATTAGGCATGGCGTACATGGATTTCTTCGAGCTCGCCGGTGGCGTGAAGGGGGAATTGCTTGGCTGCATTCCCGGTGGTTCGTCCGCGCCGGTGCTGAACGCCGAAGAGACCAAAAAAGCGACAATGGATTATGAGAGCCTTGCCAGTTTGAAATCGATGTTGGGTTCGGGCGCGGTGACGCCGTTCAATACCGACGTCGATCCGGTGCTCTATCTGCAAACCATCGCACGTTTCTATGCGCACGAATCGTGCGGTCAGTGCACGCCGTGTCGCGAAGGCACTGGCTATGTCGATCGCGTGCTGGACAAAGTCGTTGCCGGCAAAGGTCGCGATGGCGACATCGATCTGATCAAAGACCTCGCGGACAGTTATGAATGGACCACCATCTGCGCTTTCGCTCCTGGCGCGGCGTGGCCGGTGCAAAGTTTCATCACCAAGTTCCGCTCCCACTTCGACAAATACTTGGCGCGCAATCCCGAGCATGCGCATGAGCGCGAACTGGTCGCCACGCGGCCGGGAGCCTTCTGGTGAGCGACGTTACTTTGGTGACCATCCTGTGCGGAAGCAACTATGTCTGATCTGATCACGATTAACGTCGACGGTCGCGATGTGCAGGTGCCGCCGCGGGTGCCATTGATTGAGGCGTTGCGTCAGCAGGCCGCGGTCGAAACCCCGGCGTTTTGCTATCATCAAGACTTGAAAGTCGCCGGCAATTGTCGCATCTGTTTGGTCGAGATTGAAGGCCCGCGCGGATTCGCGCTGGCGATTTCGTGCCATCAGCAGACCGCGCCCGGGTTGAAAGTTCGCACGCAAATCAGCAGCGAGAAAATCGTCAAGCTGCGCAAAGGCGTGATGGAATTCCTGCTGGTCAATCATCCGCTCGATTGTCCGATCTGCGACAAAGCCGGCGAATGCACCCTGCAAGAACATTACATGGGCCAGGGTCGGCATGAAAGCCGTCTGGATGATGCGGTCGGCAAGCAATACAAAGGTCTCGCCGATTTCCGCTTTATCGATGCCAAGGGCGCCGAGCGCGGTGGCAAAAAGATAGATCTGGGGCCAAGCATCGTGCTGGACCAGGAGCGCTGCATTATTTGCACGCGCTGTGTGCGCTTCATGGACGACGTGGCGAAATCATCGCAGTTGGGCGTCGCAGGGCGTGGCGATCATGCATATCTGACCACTTTTCCCGGTAAGCCGCTTGATCATGCGTATGATCTGAACACCACCGACATCTGTCCGGTTGGTGCTCTCACTGGCAAACATTTCCGTTTTCAGCAGCGCGTTTGGTTGCTCAAAAGCGTGGAGTCCATTGACCCCAGCGATGCGCTCGGGGCGAATATCACGGTCGAATATAATAATGGCCAAGTTTGGCGTTTGATGCCGCGTCGGAATCCTGACGTGAACAAGAGCTGGATCGCCAATCGCACGCGCATGCTTTATCAAGAGCTGAATCGCAATCGTTTGACCGATGCCTTGATTGCCGCCGCCGATGCGACTTTGGATGATGCTTATGTCGCGGCCGGCAAGGCCATTGCGGAGGCAAAGAAAATTGCGGTCGTCGCGTCGGGCCATCTGACCACTGAAGACAATGCCGCATTGTTAGCATTGACCGAGAAACTTGGCGCGAAGGCAGAAATATTTGGCGGATCATGGCTGTCTGTTGGCGCGCCGGATGGCATCGCCCTTAGCGGCGACCCGGTGGCGAACCGCAAAGGCATCGAACTACTCGGCATCGCTGACAATCTTGAAGATCTTGTTCGTCGCGCGGGCGAGTTCGATGTGTTGTTGGTTGCCGGGAACGATCTGTGGGCGGCGGATGCGGTGAAAGCGGCGGCGCTTCATAGTATTCCCGCGCGCATCGCACTGTCGTCGTGGCGCAATGCGACCACTGCTGCGGCGACCATTGCGATTGGTATTCGTGCTTGGGCGGAGGTCCGGGGTACGATGGTGAATCGCAACGGTCGGGTACAGATGCTCAATGCCGCGCCGACCGCACCGAATCCCGCGCTTGATCCAGCGTGGCTGGTAGTGTCGCGGCTGTCGGCCGCGATTGGCCTGTCACTGAATTGGGCCGCGGAAAGCGACGCATGGCGATTTGCGGTGGCGAAAGTTCCGCAATTCGCCGGCGTGACCTATCGCAGCATTGGTCCGTTGGGCAGGCAGATTCAGAACGCCGCCGCCGCTGTTGCCGCACCCATCGCGGCTGGAGTCTGAGCGCATGAATTCGCTGATCGAACATCTGCCGCTCATCATCGCCATCGCCTTTCCGTTGGTGATGCCGCTTTTGTTATTTCAAGTTTTGCCGCTGTTGGTGCTCCTTGAACGTCGCGGTGCGGCGTTCATTCAGGATCGTCCGGGTCCGAACCGGGCGTATATTCCATTGCCTATCATTAAGCGCCTGCGTGCGTTTGGTATGATCTACAACGTGACCGATTTGGTGAAGGTGCTGTTCAAAGAAAACTTTGATCCGCCGTTCGTGCGCCGCGGTTATTACTGGGTCGCACCGGCGATTCCGGTGGTGATCGGATTAATGACCCCGGCGGTGATTCCGTGGTTCGCGCCGATCACCTATCAAACGCCGGCTGGTTTGGTGACGATCGTCGGGCAGATGATTGATGCACATGCTGGGTTGCTGATGTTGTTCGCGCTCGGTTCGCTGTCGGTGTACGGCATTGTATTGGGATCATGGTCGTCGAATTCAAAGTATGCGCTGTTGGGCGGCATGCGCGCGTCGGCGATGATGATTTCCTACGAAGTATCGATGGGTCTGTCGGTGCTTGGGCTACTTCTGCTCGTCGGCAGTTTTGGGCTGACGGACATCGTTGAATGGCAGGGCGCTCATACGTGGGGCTTTGTAGTGCAGCCGGTCGGTTTCCTGCTGTTCCTGGTTTCGATGTTTGCCGAATGTAATCGCAACCCGTTTGACGTGGCCGAAGGTGAATCAGAGATCGTGGCTGGATTCCATCTTGAATACAGCGGTACGAAGTTCCTGCTGTTCATGACCGCGGAATATTTGCACATGCTAGTCGCATCGATCCTGATCGCGACGCTCTATTTCGGAGGTTATCATCTGCTACCATTCCCGCTGCCGCTTAATGGCATCAGTGAAGCATGGGTGCATCTCGATACCGCGTGGGTGAAGGCGAATCTTGGTCTAGTATTGGCGGTGGTGGTCGGCGGACTCGGGTTTGGCCTACTCTTCTTTTCATGGTTGGTACACGGCCGGTTGCGTTATTACGCCCGCCGGCAGGCGACCGATCGCGCCCTGCGCTTGCGCGAATATGCGATTTATCGCGCGGTATTCGCGCTGGCTGGATTGGGCGCGTTGGCCGGTGCGTTAGCTGCGGGGTTATTCCTGCACCCGCAAGGCGCGGTTGGCTCGAGTGGTTTCATCAGCTATCCGGGTTGGGTGCATGCCGTCACCGCGCTGGTTCAGTTCCATATCCTGATGGGCAAGGCGCTGTTGTTTGCGGCGCTGTTCGTGTGGGTGCGCTGGACGCTGCCGCGCTTCCGTTATGACCAAATCATGGCGCTCGGTTGGAAGGTCATGCTTAACATCGCCCTGGTGAACCTGTTGGTCACCGCGGTCATCGCCAAGCTGGTGAAATAATGGCTAAGGTCGTCCCACGTCCGCAGCTGAGCTTCTGGGAAAGCATTTATTTCATCGAGATCTTCAAAGGTCTGGCCACCACCTTTGGCCATGCGCGGAAGAATCTGATCAATCCTGAGAATTTTCCGGTGCTGAATTATCCGGAAGAGAAAGCGGTGCTGCCGCGCGACTATCGCGCCCGGCATCGCCTGATGAAACGGCCCGACGGTACGCCGCGATGCGTCGCCTGCTATATGTGCTCGACCGCCTGTCCGGCGCGCTGCATTAACATCGTCGCCGAAGAAGCGCCTGATCGGCATATCGAAAAGCGCCCGGTGCGGTTTGAGATCGACCTCCTGCTGTGCGTGTTTTGCGGTTTCTGCGTCGAGGCCTGTCCCTGCGATGCGATCCGCATGGATACCACCATCGGCGTCATGGCCGGCGATAACCGCCGCGGTTTCATCATCGACAAACAGGGTTTGATGGATTGGCAGCCGGCGGATTACCCGTTGGACGATACGCAAAGCCAAAAAGCCCCGGGCGGGACCTTAAACGCCCAGGCGCTCGTTGAGTTCCATTCCGGGACATATCACTGATGCGCCCCGGTCCCCTGGACTCCACCGTGAAACCACCCATCGTGCCGGCCCGCTGACATGCTCCATTCCCTCGACGCATTCCTTGGCCCGGCTTACTTTTATCTATTCGCACTTGCGGCGTTGCTGTGCGGCGGCGGTTTATTCATTAGCCGTCATCCGATCAATGCCGCAGTCAATCTGATCGGTGTGATGCTGGCGTTGGCCGGCATCTATGTGCTAATGGGTAGTCCGTTCCTGGGCGTCCTGCAGGTGCTGGTCTATGCCGGTGCGATAATGATGTTGGTGGTGTTTGTGATTATGGTCCTGAATCAGGCCACCGATCATCAAGTGCCGCGCTTCGATGGCTACAGCGCCATCGGTGCGCTGATTCCAGTGGTCTTAGGTTTAAGTCTTTTGCGTACGTTGCAGCATTCTCCGCATACGCAGGATGCCGGCGCCGTGCGCGGCGAAGTCAAGCCGATGGCCGCGCAATTATTTGATCTGTCGGCCAATGGTCCGGGCTATTATCTGCTGTTCGAGCTGATCGGCGTGTTGTTGCTCGTGGCGGTGGTAGCTGCCGTGCTGCTGGCAAAGCGTTCGCTGGATACCGAAACGCCGGAAAATTCCGACGTTGCGCACAAAGAGGATCACCATGGGTAATGTCGATCTGCTCCAGGTGCAGGGTTTAGCGGCGGTATTGTTCTGCCTGGGTTTTGCCGTGGTGCTGGCGCGTCGGAACATCTTTTTAGTGCTGATGGGCGTCGAATTAATGCTGAACGCGGTCAATTTAAGTTTCGTTAGTTTCAGCCGGCAATTAGTTGGCAATGCGTCGCTCACCGGCCACTTGGTGCCATTGTTCACGATCGCAATTGCGGCCGCCGAAGCCTGTGTCGGTCTCGCGATGGTCATCTGCATCACCCGCGGCAAGGACAGCGTCGATAGCGACGCGTTCTCCGAGATGAAGGAATAGACGGAAGATTCTCCTGTGAACCTGACCTCCTCTTTGTTATGGCTGCTACCGGTCCTGCCTTTGATCGGCGCGTTCATCAACGGCTCTTTGAGCCTTGCCGGCGCGCGAACGCTGCATGGTCCTAGCCGCGGTTTCGTGGCGTTGATCGCGGTGCTGGCACCGGCTGCCAGTTTCGTGCTGACCGTGCTGTTGGCGGCCAAGTTGCCGCCGGCCGCAGTCGCGGTGATGGGCCCGGCGCCCACCGGCGCGCCGGCGTTTACCCAAGTCCTTTGGGACTGGCTGTCCTTCGGCAGCGTGCATGTGCCGTTCAATCTTTTGTTCGACAATCTCACCGCATTGATGCTGCTGTTTGTCACCGGCATCGGCACCCTCATTCATCTGTATTCGGTTGGCTATATGTGGGGCGACCGCGGCTTTGCGCGCTTTATGGCGTATCTGAACCTATTCATGTTCAGTATGATCATGCTGGTGCTCGGCGGCAGCTTGCCGGTGACGTTCCTCGGCTGGGAAGGCGTGGGCCTGTGTTCATACTTACTGATCGGCTTCTGGCATACTAACGCCGATTACAATGACGCGGCGCGCAAAGCATTCGTGGTCAATCGCATTGGCGATCTAGGCTTCCTGCTCGGCGCGTTTGTGCTGCTGTACGTGGTTGGCAGTTTGGACTACCGCGATATTAGCGCGTGGTTCCAGTCGGACGCGAATGCGGCTGGAATTGCGGCCAAGGGCGGGCTGATAGCTGCGGCTGGATTGCTGCTGTTTTTCGGCTGCACCGGCAAGAGCGCGCAGGTGCCGCTGTTGACGTGGTTGCCGGATGCGATGGCCGGTCCGACCCCGGTATCGGCGCTCATTCATGCTGCCACCATGGTAACTTCGGGCGTATATCTCGTCGCACGGTTGGCCGATATGTATGTTCATGCGGGTGCGCTGCATTTGTTCGGTATCGAATTCACTGTGCTGCAAGTAATCATGGTGACTGGTTTGCTGACCGCGGTGTTCGGCGCGGTCGCGGGATTATTCCAGAATGATATCAAGAAGGCGCTCGCCTATTCCACCGTTAGCCAACTCGGCTTCATGTTCATGGCCGCCGGCGCGGGCGCATTTGATGTGGCGTTGTTCCACGTGTTCACCCACGCCTTTTTTAAGGCGACCTTGTTCCTGGGTGCTGGCGCAGTTATCCACGGTCTGCACCACGAACAGGATATGCGCCGTATGGGCGGCTTGGCAAAAGCGATGCCGATCGCGCACTTGGCGATGTGCTATGGGTGGTTCGCAATCATTGGTTTACCGGGCGGTTCGGGCTTCATGTCGAAGGATCTGATCCTGGAGCGTCTGTTCGGTCTGTCGGGCACGCCGGAGCTTGGTCTGATGGTTGGAATGATCGCCGTGGCGACGGCTTGCCTGACCGCGGTCTATATGTCGCGAGTGATGTTCTTGACCTTCTGGAGCCCCAGTCGGGTCGCGCCCGAAGTGAGACATCACATTCACGGCACCCCGATCACCATGGCGATTCCGCTGATCATACTTGGCTTTGGCTCGCTGCTCGCGGGCCTGCTGTGGACGGAACACATCCCGCAATTCTCACTGGTGTTCTTCAAGAATTTCCTCGAACCAGTGGTCGGTCCGGCTCAGGCGTTGTTGTCACCACCGATGGCCGAAGGTGCGGGCACCGGCGCGCATCATGGCGCATCGCCATTGACCATCGCGGCCTGGGGTATTGGCGCGGCGCTATTGGGTCTGCTGATCGCTTGGGCCAATTACCGCAAAGGCCCGCGTGGCCGCACGGTGGCAGAGCATCCAGGTAGCGAGCCGTATGGTTTTGGTGCGGCCTGGACCTGGGCATTCGACCGCGTTTATGACTGGGTGTTCGTGAAGCCGGTGAAGATCATTGGGCTCTTGCTGTATTGGATCGTCGAATTGGCGATTGTCGGCGGCCTCACGTATGCCGTCGCCGGCATCGCCAACTTCCTTGGCGACGGTTATGCCAGCGTGCAGCGTTCACGGCTGCGCTCGTCGCTGGCGCTCAGCGCGGTCGGCTTGGTGGTGATCGTGGTGTTCCTCTTGAGCCAGCTCGGATAAGCACGATGTACTATCTTCTTGTTTTGTTGCTGGCGCCGATTGCGGCGGCGCTGATCGCCAGCTTTGCTTCCGGCAAGGATGGCGACGCCAGCTATCGCCTGGGTCTGTTGCTGTCGCTGGCGATCGCGGGCCTGGGCGTGCCGCTGATCACCTGCATGACCAATCTGCATGTCGAACACGCGTGGTTCACGTTATGGGGAACGAATGCTTCGGTCGGCCTTCGTTTGGCCTCTGACGGCCTCAGCGGATGGCTGATCCAATTGGTGACGTTCTTGACCTCGGTGGCGATCCTGGGCGCGCGTGCGCAGGTAGGTTCGCGTATGCGCGAATTCCTCGCCTGCGTGTTTGTGATGCAGGCGCTGATGATCGGAGCGCTGTTAGCGCGCGATCTGGTGGTCTTCTATCTGTGCTACGAAGGCATGCTGATCCCGATGGTGGTGCTGATCGCGCTGTTCGGCGGCGCGGAACGGCGCGCGGCGGCAATGTGGTTCTTTCTCTACACCATGCTGGCGTCGGTATTCATGTTGGTCGGAATTTGGTACATCGCCTATCACTTGCAGACCACCGATCTCGCGCTGGTGGTGGCGAGCGCCGGTGGGCTTCCACGCGAAGCAATGCTACCCCTATTCCTCGCCTTCGCGGTCGCCTTCGCAGTGAAAGTACCGTTGGTGCCGCTGCACGGCTGGCAGGCGAAGACCTATGCCGAAACCCCGGGCGCAGTGGTGGCGCTGTTGGGCGGCGCGATGTCGAAGCTGGGTATTTATGGCTTTCTGCGTTTCGTGCTGCCGATCTTCCCGCATGAGAGCGTGCAGTACGCAGACTGGTTCATCGTCCTTGGTTTGATCGGAACCGTTGGCGGCGCGTTAGTGGCGATCGTGCAGGACGATGCCAAGCGCATGCTCGCTTATTCCAGCCTCAGCCATTTGGGTTTGGTGATGGTCGGTATTTTCAGTTTCGATCCGGCGGCTCTTAACGGCGCCGCGGTGCAGATGGTCGCGCACGGCCTGTCGGTGGCGGCGCTGTTCGTGCTGGTCGGGGTGGTCGAAGCTCGAACTAAATCAGCGCAGGTCGATGACTTTGGCGCCCTGGTCGGACGCGCACCGGTGATGGCGGTGCTGTTCGTGATTGCGGCTTTGGCCTCGGCGGCGCTGCCGGGCACGGCCAATTTCGTCGGTGAGATCCAACTGCTGTTCGGGACCTATCGCGGTATCGGTTTTGCCGCGGCGCTGATCGCCGGGTTGTCGGTGATTTTCGGTGTAGTTTATCTGCTGATTCTGATTCAGCGCTGGTTCTATGGCCGTGCCGGTAATCTGACCGATCAGGTCACGGACCTGCGCCCGGGTGAAGTGCTGGCAGTGCTGCCGCTGCTGATCGCGAGCTTCTTCTTCGGGTTCTATCCCAAGCCGATCGCCAGCCAGGCCGGCGTCGTTGCCGAAGCGCTTGGCGCGGCACCGCGCGCGGTCATGCGCGCAACCGCGGAGCAGCCGCAATCTCAACCGGCTGCCATAGTCGTCACGACCAGCGCCGTCACGAGCCACCCATGATCGCCGTCGAACCAACCGTCCTGCTTTTACCGCTGATTCTGACTTTAGTCGGCGGATTGGCCGCGCTTGGCGCAGAGCCATTTTTAAGTCGGGCGGCCAAGCATGCATGGCTGCCGTGGGTCGCGGCGCTGGCGCTGTTGGCGGCGGGTGTGGCGCAGGTGCTGGTACCTTTCGGTCACGCGCATGGCCTGTTCGTGCTCGACAGTGCGCGGCAGTGGTTGTCGCTGGCGGTGCTGGCGGCGACGCTGCTCTCGATTGCCGGTTTGCAGCAGACCCTGTCACGTGACGACTATCCTGGCGGCGAGCCGTATGCGTTGACGTTGTTCGCGGCCGCGGGCGTGTTGGTGATGGTATTGGCGGCAGATTTGCTGGCGCTGTTCATCGGCTTAGAAATCGCTTCGTTGGCGATCTATGCGCTGGTCGGCCTGCGCCGCGACAGCCGCACCTCGAACGAAGGCTTGTTCAAATATTTCGTCATGGGCGCGGTGTTCAGCGCGGTGTTCCTGTATGGCATCGCTCTAACCTACGGCGCGACTGGCGGCACCCGTTACGGCCTAGCGGTGGTGGCGGGGCGCGAGCACTTGCTGTTGGTAGGGCATGCGCTGCTGTTCGTCGGCTTACTGTTCAAGGTCGGTGCGGTGCCGTTCCATTTCTGGAGCCCTGATGCCTATACCGGCGCGCCTTCGGCAGTGACCGGATTCATGGGTGCGGTGATCAAGGTCGGTGGTTTCACGGCGCTCGGCGCACTGTGGCTGAATCTGATCGGGTCGCTTGGCGGCGCAGCGACGACACTGGCGCATGGGCCATTGGCGTTGGACGCAACCGTGGTGCTGACGCCGGCGGCGCGCGACACGCTGCAACCATTCGCGCTGATGTTCTTGGTGGTCGGGTTACTGAGCATCGTGCTCGGCAATTTCAGCGCGCTCAAACAAACCAATGCCCGGCGCCTGATCGCGTTCAGTTCAGTCGCGCATGCCGGTTACATGCTGTTGGCGCTGGCGCTGCCGCAGTTGGGCCGCGGTGAACTCGATCACGAATTCGCGCTCGGCAGTTTGTGGTTCTATTTGGTCGGCTACGCCATTGCGACCGCCGGAGCCCTCGCCGCGCTGGCCGCGCTCAGCGGCAAGGAAGACGCCAACGATTCCATGCAAGGCCTCGCCGGTCAGGGCCGCGCGGCGCCGTTCTATGGGTTGGTGCTGACGGTGTTCGTGGCCAGTTTTGCCGGCGTACCGCCGACGGTTGGTTTCCTTGGTAAATTCCTGGTTTTTGCCGACTTGGTCGCCAAGGGTTATGTGGTTGCGGCGCTATTCGCGATGCTGATGGCGGTGGTTGGCGCGACCTATTATCTGCGCTTACTGGTCACGATTTGGGCCGGGCAGCCGAAAGAGCCGGCGCACACGGGCTCATCGTTGATGGGCCAGTGGACCTTGGCCGCAGCGGCTATTGCCGTGGTGGTGTTGATCGCATGGCCGAATGCGCTGATTAACGGTAAGGTCGCGCCGCATGCGATTTCGCAGACTGCCGGCGCAGCGCTGGCCGAACGCGCGCCCTGATTTCATCGGGCTACGACAAGGCTGCCGTTGGCTGAGCACGTCCACACGCTGCGCGTTCGCTACGGCGAATCCGATCAGATGGGCATCGCCCACCATGCCGTTTACGTGCTGTGGTTGGAAGAAGCGCGCATCGCTTGGCTGCGCGCGCATGGCGTCAGCTACCGTGAATTGGAAGCCTCGGGGGTGCTGATGCCGGTGATTGAGATCACCGTCCGTTATCGCAAAAGCGTTCGCTTCGATGACGAGTTGGAACTGCGCACCACCGCCGTCGCCGCCGGGCCAAGCCGCGTCGTGTTCACCACCGCGATCAGCCATGCCGGTGCGTTGTGCGTCGAGGGCACGGTCACGGTCGCAGCAGTTACTTCCGCGGGCCGGCCGACGCGCATCCCGGCGGAATTGCTGCCGATGCTGATTTCGAGCAAACCGCAAGCCTGAGAAAAAACTCCGGTAAAATCCGGCTTATTTCGGAAATTCCGGAAAGATATCGGCGCCGCCCAAGACACGGCTGAGGTCGTGGTCGGCTGGCCCGTCGAGTTCCAGTTTGATGACCGGCAACACCGGATCGGGACTGGTGGCCGGCAGGCCGCTCAGGATCACTTGGCGCTCGAGCTGCGTGAACGTCACCGACGTATCGGTCGACAGCAACGTCGCGCGCAACACGCGGCGGGTCAGGCCGCCGATAATAAGTTCGGATCCGTACCATTGCCGCACGAAGGCATACAGCGTGTGGCCTTTCACCGTGGTTGGGCCGAACAGGTACCAATGCAACGGATTGCGGTCAGTGCCGCGGATCGCTTCGTCGTGGATGCTCAGCCATTTGCCAACAGCGTGCAGAATGTCGACCGCGGCAGTAGGAATTTGGCCGGCCGGATCCGGGCCAACGTTCAGCAACAGATTGCCCTGCCCGGCGGCGCAGGTGGCCAGAGTCAGCGCCACCGCAGTCGGCGATTTGTAGGCGGTGTCGCTTGGGCAGTAGCCCCAGTGGTCGTTGAGCGTCATGCAGGCTTCCCACGACCGGCCGGGTGCGGACGCGGCGGCATGTTGCTCGGGCGTGGCGTAGTCCTCAGTCGTCAGTGCGCGGTTGTTGATGACGATCCCGGGCTGCAATTGCCGCACCATCGCGTTGAGTTCCACCGCCCGCCACGCC
>JBBROQ010000059.1:0-15114 GCA_038229115.1 Planctomycetota bacterium
ACGCGTTGGTCGATCTGACCTACCCGCGCGAACAAGGCCCGCGCGGCTGGGCCTGGCGCGCGGTCGGCGGCCTGGGCACGCAACGTGAACTCGCCGAAGCCTTGCTGGTCGGCATGGGCGATCCGCCGGACAAACCCGCCTTCCGGCAGTCGGGGCTGCTGCACATCCTCGCGGTTAGCGGGATGCACTTGGCGATTGCCGCGGCGCTCGGCGCGTGGCTGCTGACCGTGCTCGGCGTTGGCTGGACCACGCGGCAGATTGCGCTCGGCGTGCTGGTGATCGGCTATGCGTGGCTGACCGGCTGGTCGCCGGCGACCGAACGCGCGTTGGTGATGACGTTGGTCGTCTTGGCGATGGCCCTGAGCGCGCGCGAGCCGCATCGCTTGGCCGCGGTTTGTCTGGCCGCGTTGGTGTTGGTGGTTTGGCAACCGGCGTTGGCCAGCGACATCGGCTTTCAGCTCTCGCTCGTGGCGGTGTTGGGTTTGGTCACGCTCGGCCGCGATTTGCTGGCGCTGCGCGCGCGTTGGTTGCCGCTGCAACCGTGGCCGCTGGATCGGGCCGGTTGGCGCGCGCTGTTGTGGAGCGCGCGCGCGTCCGCGGATGGACTGTTGATCGGCGTCGCCGCGAGCCTCGCCACCGCGCCGGTGCTCGCTTGGCATTTCGGTACTGCGAATCCGTGGGGGTCGCTCGCCACCATTTTGGCCGCAGTTCCTAGTACGATCGCGCTGTGGCTTGGCCTGCCGCTGTTGGTCCTGGGCGGATTCGTCCCGGCCGGGCCGTGGGAAGGGCTGTACCGCCTAGTCGAATGGAACCTTGCCGCGCTGGGGCAGATCGCGGCGTGGAGCGCCTCGTGGCCCGGCGCGCAGCTGTTGGTCGCGGCGCCGTCGACGCTGTGCGCGGTGCTGTGGCCGCTGCTGTTTTTACCGATGAAAGACGGCTGGGCGCTGCTGATGCGCGCGGGGGTTTTGATCGCTCTCCTGCTGCTTTGGAGCGGCTGAAACGCGTGTCGGGAAATCCTCCAGCCGGGTCAGCCGCCCCGGCGTTACGCTGCCGGCATCAGCGGCAATCACCGCTAACCCAGGAGCCCACTATGCTGCGTACTACCATCACCACCGCCCTCGCTTTTGTCTGCTTGAGCGGTCTGAGCACGCTCAACGCCGCCGAACATCACGACCACGCCCATGACCGCGCCGACGTCCATCGCGACCGCAAGGATCTGACCCACGACCGCGCCGACCGTGTCGGCGACCGTAAGGATCTGCATCAGGATAAGCAGGACCTCAAAGGCGACCGCGCCGAAGTACACAGCGACCGCAAAGACTTGGCTACCGACCGCAAAGATCGCCACGCCGACGTCAAAGACGCCGTCGCCGACCGCAAGGAACTGGCCAAAGACAAAGCCGCCGGCGACATGGCTGGCGTGAAAGAAGACCGCATTGCGCTCAAAGGCGATCACGCCGAGATCCACGGCGACGACAAAGAGATTCACAGCGACCGCGTCGACCTGCATCACGACGAAGCCGACCGCAACGCCGACCGTCGTGACGTCCACCATGACGAAGTCGATCTGCACCATGACCGTCACGACACACGTGCCGATCGCCATGATCTGCATCACGACGTCAAGGATTTGAAGAACGACCACAAGCCGGCGCCGACCACGCCCTAACTTTGGCAAAAAAAAGGCTAAAAATCAGGACGAATGCGTCCTTTTTGTATAAGCGAACGAGGGTTCAGTGGTTCAAAAAACGCAGCGCACGGGACGTCCCGCGCGCTGCGTTTTTTTGTTTATTTATTGTGGCCCGCGCGCCACAGCACCTTCGGCACCGTGTATTCACGCACGGTTTCCAACGTGCCTTCGCGCCCACAACCGCTGGCCTTCATGCCGCCGTACGGCAGGCGGTCGTCGCGTTTGCTGGGCACGTCGTTGACCACCAGGGTGCCAACCGTCAGCCATGCGAACGCGCGTTCGATCGCGGCTTCGTCGTGCGTGAACAATCCTGCCTGCAAACCGAACGGCGTGTCCTCGGCCGCGTACAGTGCTTCATCTAAGCTGGAGTATTCGTGCAGCGTCGCGATCGGCGCGAACACTTCGGTCTCGCGCACGTCGGGATGATTTGCGGGCACGCCGTCGATCAGCGTTGGTGACAACATGCGGGCCTGCCATTCGCCACCGATCAGCACGCGTCCGCCGGCCGCGCGATACCGCTCCAGGATCGCACTGATGCGTTCCTTCGCCGCGCCGGAAATCACTGGGCCGCAGATCGTGCGTTCATCGCGCGGATCGCCGGTGGGCACCTCGCGAAACGCGGCGACCAGCGCCGCACGCCAGTCCGGCCGCGCCGCGGGAATGAAGATGCGTTGGATGCTGATGCAAACCTGACCGGCATGCGCGCACGCGCCGCGGGCGATGGCGCGTGCGACCGCATGAAGGTCGCTGACCTCGTGCAGGATCACCGCGGTATTGCCGCCGAGTTCGAGCGTGACCTGTGCGCCGTTGGTGGCGCACAGCGCGCGCAACTGCTGCCCGACCTGATGCGAACCCGTAAACGACAACATGCCCAAACGCGGATCGCGGCAGACCTCGGCCACCGCGTCGTTGCTCAGATGCACAACCCGCAAAAGACCATCGGAAGCACCGGCATCCGACCACAACGCCGCCGCGCGTTCGGCCACGCCCGGCGCCTGCGGGCTGGGTTTCCACAGCACCGGACAGCCGGCCGCGAGCGCCGGCGCGAGTTTGTGCATGGCCAAGTTCAGCGGGAAATTGAACGGCGTCACCGCCAACACCGGTCCGCGCGGCACGCGATGGATGACCGCCTGCGCGTCTTCCATCGCGACGACTTCCGGCAGCAGCGCCGTACTCGCAGTCGCGATGGTGCCGTGCAGCGTGATCAGCGCGCGCTCGACTTCGGAGCGGCTGAGCTGGATCGGCTTATTCGTGGCCGTGGTGATGGCCTGCGCCAAAACTTCGGCATTTTCAGACAGTTTCGTGGCCCATCGGTCGAGCAACGCCAAGCGTTCAACTAACGGCGGCACCACGCCGGCCAGCGCATCGAGTGGATTTTTCGCGTCGTCAACCAAGCGCGGCCTCGATCGCGGCAGCCACCGTCGCCACCACCACGCGCCCGCGGCCGCTGCCGGCACCGGGGCCGATCAGACGTTGGAAACCGAGCCGCCGCGCTTCGGTGGCGCGCAGGTCATAGCGTGGCGCCGGGCGCAATTCGCCGCCCAGGCCGACTTCGCCGACCGCGACCAAGTCGGGTGGGATCGCGATTTCGCGCCACGCGCTGGCGATGGCCAAGGCGATGGCGAGATCGGCCGCGGGTTCCTGAATGCGCGCGCCGCCGGTGACATTCACAAACACATCGGCGGTACCCAATGGCATGCGCAGCCGCCGCGACAGCACCGCCAAAATCATCGCCACACGATTGGCGTCGCAGCCGGCGACGCGGCGCTGCGGTTGCGGGTAATCCGTCGGATTGACCAGCGCCTGCACCTCGACCAACAGGCAGCGATTGCCTTCGATGGTCGGGATCACGCAGCTGCCGGGCACGCTGGCGTCGCGGTCGGCGATGAACAATCCGGTCGGATCGGCGACCTCTTCCAAACCCGCCGCGCCCATCCGGAACAGGCCGAGTTCGTTGGTGGAACCGAAACGGTTTTTCACCGCGCGCAGCACGCGCAGGTCCTGATAGCGATCGCCTTCAAACGACAGCACGGTGTCGACCAAATGTTCGAGCAGCCGCGGGCCGGCTAGACCGCCGTCCTTCGTAACGTGGCCGACCATGATCAGCGCCGTGCCGCTGCGTTTCGCGGCTTCCACCAACAGCGCGGCGCAGGCCCGGCATTGCGCCACGCCGCCGGGCTCGCCCTCGATGCCGTCCAATGCCATCATCTGGATCGAGTCGACGATCACCAACGCCTGCGCGCCATTGGCCAGCGTTCCGGCGACCGCGGTGGCGTCGGTGCTGGCGGCCAAATGCAGTTTCGCCTGCGCCGCGCCCAGCCGCTCTAAACGCTGCCGCACCTGCGCGGTGCTTTCCTCGGCGGTGACATACAGCACCGGCTTTTCCCGCGCGATCATGCCGGCGACCTGCGCCAGCAGCGTGCTTTTGCCGATGCCCGGCTCACCGCCGATCAAGACCACGCTGCCGCTGGCCAAGCCGCCGCCGAGCACCCGATCAAGTTCGGGAAAGCCGGTGCTCAGCCGCGCGATCGCATGGCCGGCGGTGGCGACCGCGGTCGCGCTTTCGCTGGCCAGTCCGGCTGCGGCGGCGACCTGCGTATGGCTCTTGGCCATCAGCGCGGCTTCGCTGCTGGTGATCTCGCTGATCGCATTCATCGCGCCGCAACTGGGGCAACGCCCGGCCCAGCGCGTGAACGAATCGCCGCAGTCGCGGCAGGCGAACGCAGGAGTTTTCTTAGCCATGCGCGGGACGGTACGCCGACGAATCAGGGCGAAAGTGCGTGCACCGCGTCGACGATCGCGGCGGCGGTCACGTCACGCTCGAAGCGGGTCACGATCTGCGCGCCGCGGCGCAGCACGATGAACGGCACCGCGCCGGTGAAACCGTTGGCTGCGAACCAGCGCCGATCGCTTTCCAGCACGGTTTCTACCGCTGTTTTTACTGCCTGATCAGCGCTGTCCGGCAATAGCGCACCAAAGCGCTGCCGATACGCCGCGACGTTGTTCAGCCGCGTGCCCAGCACCGTTTCGATCAGCAATTGATAGTCGGTGGCCGAGCTGCCCGACGCCGTCGCGGCCCAGCGCGCGAGGTCGGTGGTGATCGGTTCGCGCATCAGCAACGCCTGCCGCACCACCACCGCGACGCGGCCGGCGTTTAGATCCTCGGCGAGCGCGCGCAGCAGCTGCGCGTGCGTGGCCGCGCAATGCGTGCAGCGCAGGTCGAGGACTTCCTCGATCACCACCGGCGCGTCGGCTGCGCCTAATCGCCGATTGGCCTCGATGCGCGCGGTCAGCATTGCGGCTTCGGAGTCGACGCTGTGCACCGGAACGTTCACAGTCGGTGGCTGCGCGCGTTCGGGTTCGATCCGCCAGGTGAATGCGAAATGGATGATCAAAAAACCCAGCGGCAGCCAGCGCCACGGCGACGCCCAGCGCCAGCCGGCGAGCACGGCGCAGAGCGCAACCGCGTGAAAAATCAGGCAAAAAGCGCAGCGCAGATGCAGTTGCCAAGACAGAAACAAAAACCACAGACAGCCGCCACCGAGCAGTCCCAGCGCTAAGCTCAGAACGTTTGACGCGCGTGGACGACGGCGTTGCCACCACGACAACAGCGCAATCAGCGCTGCTAACCCGCCGCCCAACGCGGTGACGGACACGCCGGCGATCTGGCTGTACGCCGCGCCGCCTTGGCAACTGACGTCGCATGGCCACGCGCCGCTCAGGCGGACCGCGGCGAGCACCGCTGCGACGGTAGCTGCTTGGGTGATCGCCAGATTTGCATGGTGTCGAAACCAGTGCAGGTCATCGACGCGCATGTCGAATCAGTCCCGCGCCGCGATTTGCAGCAGCTGCTTCGGCGCCAGCCACAGTTGCAGCGTCATGCCCCCTTCATTCGGCTCGCCTTGCAACACCGCGACCCCAGCCTTGCGGAACGTCAGCGGCTGCGCGCCCAGCAGATACCCCGCGAACATGCTCAGGTCCGGTTCGTGCCCGATCAGCCCGACATCCAGCAGCGGATCGAGTACCATTGCGCGCTCAGCCGGGCCCATCGCGCCGCCGGCCAACCACGCCTGTTCGCGTAACGGCAACTGCCAAATTTCCGCGGCAATTTCCGCTGTCTGGCGCGCGCGCAGCCAGGGGCTGGTCCACAGTTCGGTGACTGTGATCGTTGAGCGCAGCGCCTTGCACACTAGGCGCAGGCGCGCAATTCCGCTGTTGGTAAGCGGCCGCTCGCGGTCGTCAGCCGACCACTCGGCTTGATCAACTGCGGGGGCGTGACGGAGCAGAAGGAGGTGCATGATGGTTTGTGCTTTCTTGCGCTAATCGCGCAATCAGCACGGCGCCGCTTTGCGGCGCCCATGGGGGGATCCTCCCCCCATCAACGCGCTCCGCGCTGCCCCCCACACAGACGGACAAGTTTTGAAGACTTGCTACCGCGGCTCTGCGCCAGCCGCCCGGCTGGCAATGCGAAACCACACCGCTACGTTCCGCGCCCTCACTTCGCTCCACTTTCATTGCGCTCCGCTTCGTTTCCATCGCGCTTCACCGCGTTTTCGCGCGCTGCGCTCAGCTTGAAGGATTTTCTCATGGCCAAGAACACGACTGCCCAAATGCCTGCGAAAAAAACTGCTAAATCGACCGCGAAAGAGAAAGTCGTGTTGGCGTATTCGGGTGGGCTCGACACCTCGGTGATTGTGCGCTGGCTGGAACAACGCGGCTATGACGTGATCTGTTTCTGCGCCAATGTTGGCCAGGAGGAAAAGTACAAAGACCTCGAAGCCAAGGCGCTCAACAGCGGTGGTTCGAAGTGCTACATCGTCGATATGCAGGAAGAGTTCGCGCGCGACTTCGTGTTCCCGGCGATCGCCTGGAATGCGAAATACGAGGGCCGGTATTTGCTGGGCACGTCGCTGGCGCGGCCGGTGATCGCGAAGCATTTGGTCGAGATCGCGAAGAAGGAAGGCGCGACCATTATCGCCCACGGCGCGACCGGCAAAGGTAACGATCAGGTGCGTTTCGAGCTGACCGCCTACGCGCTGCTGCCCGGCGTGAAAATCATCGCGCCGTGGCGTGATCCGGCTTTCAACAGCGAGCTCAAAGGCCGCGCCGAATGCATCGCCTACGCGCAGAAATGGGGCATTCCGATTAAGGCGACGGCGAAGGAGCCGTGGTCGTCGGACGACAACTTGCTGCACATCAGCTTTGAAGCGGGCATGTTGGAAGACCCGGCCGCGAAGCCGCTCGAACGTATGTTTCAAAAGTCGCTGCCGCTGTCGAAAGTGAAGGCCAAGGCCGAAACCATCAGCGTCGATTTCGAGCAGGGCGTACCGGTGGCGATCAACGGCGAGCGCTTATCGCCGGCGAAGCTGCTGGCCAAAGCGAACGAGATCGGCTTCCGTCACGGCATCGGCCGCATCGACATGGTGGAATCGCGCTTTGTCGGCATGAAATCGCGCGGCGTTTATGAAACCCCGGGCGGCACCATTTTACTGAACGCGCATCAGGATCTGGAAGCGCTGACCGTTGGCCGCGACCTGCTGCACACCAAAAATACGTTGGCGGTGCGGTACGCGCAGATGGCGTATTTCGGCTTCTGGTTCTGCGAAGAGATGGAAGCCCTGGACGCGTTCCTGAAGCAGAGCCAGCGCCACGTCACCGGCCGCGTTCATATCGAGCTGTTTCGCGGCAACGTCACCATGGTTGGGCGCGAATCCGCGCACAGTTTGTACGACGCGGCGATCGCTTCGATGGAAGCCGACGGCGGCGCTTACGACCAGTCCGACGCCACCGGTTTCATCCGCCTGCAAGCGTTGCCGCTTCGCGTAGCGGCGCGGCGTGCGGCGCGTTTGGCCCAGGGCGGCAAGCCGGCGAAGGCGAAAAAGGCCTGATTTCTCAGACCTTTTTCCCTCACCTCGCCGCATCAGATCACGCTGATGCGGCCGCTGCGGCGGGTGTCGTGCTGCTTGTCGATGGTACGCTGGACCAAACTGCGCAGCCGCTCAGCGATATTCGCGATCGCGGCTTCGGCGGTCGGATACAGGCCGCGCACGATTACTTGGCCGCTCGATTGCACCTGCGCCACGGCGACGCATTCGACATCGACGCCGCCTTTCGGGCCGTTGACGTCGGCCAAGCGCAGGCTGACGCGCCCGACGCGCACGGCGAATCGGCCGAGCGCGAACTCCAGGCGGCGGTTAGCGAACGCGAGCAGGCTGTTGCTCAGCGGTAGATGATGGCTGGCGATGGTGAGTTTCATGAGGTCTCCGTTGCACTCGTCAGCATAGCCAAGCCGCTCCGACCGCGGACAACGGCATCCGCACCCGCATCCATCGATAGGAACGAACTCCCATGATCCGTAGAAATCCCAGTGGCGACTTGCCCGTCATTCCTGAATCCGCGTTCGTTGATTCGACCGCGATCATCTGCGGCAAGGTGATCGTGGGCGAGAACGTGTTCATCGGCCCGTATGCGGTGATCCGCGCCGATGAGGTCAACGAACAGGGCGGCATGGAGCCGATCATTATCGGCGCTAATTCCAACATTCAGGACGGCGTGGTCATCCACAGTAAGGCCGGCGGATTGGTAAAGATTGGCGAATATACCTCGATCGCCCACCGGTCGATTGTGCATGGCCCGTGCGTGCTTGGCGACCGCGTGTTCATCGGCTTCAACAGCGTGGTGTTCAACTGCGAGATCGGTGACGGCGCGGTGCTGCGCCACAACAGCGTGGTGGAAAATTGCCACCTGCCCGCCGGCTTTCATGTGCCGTCGACCACCAACATCCATAACGACGCCGACCTCGCCAAGGTCCCGCGCGTCAGCGCCGACGTGTCGAGTTTTTCTGAAAGCGTGGCCAGCGCGAATCTGCAATTGGTGAAGGGCTATAAGCGACTGCAAAACGAGTTCTGAAGCCAGTCGGCTGCAGCCGGCTTGCACTTGACCGATCGGTCAATAAGAGCTGCGCCATGGCCGCGCCCGATTCCCGTACTCGACTGATCGCCGCCGCGCGCGATCTGATGTGGCGCACTGGGTACGGCGCGGTCAGCGTCGACGACCTGTGCGTCGCGGCGAAGGTGAACAAAGGTTCGTTCTACCATCACTTCGCCTCGAAGGCCGAACTGGTCACGGCCGCGTTCGAGTCCTATTGGGACCACATCAAACCGGCGTTGGATGGGATTTTCTCACCCGAAGTTCCGGCGCTGGAACGTCTGACCGGCTACTGCGCGGCGGTGATCGCCAGTCAGACCGCCAAGCGCAAGGAATTCGGCCATGTCGCCGGCTGCCCGTTCATCGCGGTTGGCTGCGAAATGGCGGGCCAGGACGACGATATCCGCGCTTTGGCTGCGCTTAAAAACGAACGCACCGGCCGCTATGTCGGCTCGGCGTTGCGCGATGCGCTACGCGAGGGCGCGATTCCCAACGGTGACATGGAGCTGCTGGCGCGGCAGATCCAGGCCTACATCACCGGCGTGGTCACGCAGGCGCGCCTCGCCGACAGCCTGGAACCGCTGGGGTTGCTGGTTGATGGCGTGCTGCGGCTCTCTGGTGCGGCCCCGGTGGCCCCGGCGGTCAGCACGAAAAGCGCACGACCGGGGCCGGCGCGTCGGCGCACGGCTGCGACCAAACGCAAAGCCACCTGAATTGCACATCATCCATTCATCGCTCCTTCACGTATCGCCCGACGCTAAACCGACCAGTCAACTACTGACCCAGCACAGCAGGAATCCATCATGACCACCGCCACCCCACGCATCGCTCTGATCACTGGCGCCAACAAAGGCCTGGGCCTGGAGACTGCGCGACAGTTGGGCCGCCAGGGCATCACGGTGCTGATCGGCGCGCGCGATGCACAGCGCGGGGCCGCCGCTGCCGCCGCGCTGACGAAGGAAGGCATCATCGCCAGCCATCTGGCGTTGGAGGTCACTGATGCCGCTTCGATCGCGGCGGCCGCCGCGCAGATTGCCGCTGACCACGGGCGCCTCGACATCCTGGTCAATAATGCGGGCGTGCTGGATTATGCCGCGGATTCAGGCGTCGAGACCACCTCGGTCGACACCTTTCGCCGGGTATTCGAAACCAATCTGTTCGGCTTGATCGCGGTCACGCAGGCGTTCCTGCCCTTGCTGAAAAAGTCGCCGGCGGGACGGATCGTGAATCTGACCAGCATCCTCGGCTCGATCGCTGAACACAGCGATCCGAATTCATCGATCTACGCCTTCCGCTGGCCGGCCTACGACAGCTCGAAGGCGGCGGTGAACATGTACACGGTCGAGCTCGCTCATGCGCTCAAGGGCACGTCGATCAAGGTCAACGCCGCGCATCCGGGTTGGGTGAAGACCGACATGGGCGGCGACGGCGCGGTGATGGAAATCGTCGACGGTGCGAAGACCACGGTTGCCCTCGCGACGCTTGGCACTGATGGTCCGACCGGCGGCTACTTCCACCTTGGCGTGCATTTGCGCTGGTAAAAACCGCACTTTCACCGCTTTAACGATCATCACTCCAACGACCATCACCTCAACCACCACCACGAAAGCTCCCCTCATGCCCACTGCTCCTGTCGCCCTCGTCACTGGCGGTACCTCCGGTATCGGCCGCGCCTCCGCCCTCCATTTCGCCAAAGCTGGCTATCGCGTGGTCGTTGCTGGCCGTCGCCAAGCTGAAGGCGATGCGGTGGTCGCCGAGATCATCGCGGCCGGCGGCACCGCGACGTTCATCCGCACCGATGTCACCGATGAAGCGCAGATCGCGGCGCTGGTCGCCGGTGCGCTCGCGGCGTACGGCCGACTTGACGCTGCCTTCAACAATGCCGGCGTAGAACTGGTCGAGCCGCTGCTGAATGCGACCGCCGAATCATTTCAGAAGGTGATGATTCCCAACGTGCTTGGCGTGCTGTTGGCGATGAAGCATCAGATTCCCGCCATGCTCAAAACCGGCGGCGGCGCGATCGTCAATAATGCCTCAATCGCCGGGCAAATCGGCTTTCCTGGGGCCGCGATCTATTCAGCCAGCAAACATGCGGTGAATGGCCTGACGCGCACTGCCGCGTTGGAATTTGCGAAGCAGGGCATCCGGGTGAATTCGGTCAGTCCCGGCGCGATCGCCACCGACATGCTCGACCGTTTCGCCGGCCCCGGCGACAATGACATGAAGAAGTGGATGGTCAGCGCGCATCCAGTCGGTCGCTTGGGAACTCCGGACGAAATCGCCAGCGCAGTGGTTTTTCTGTGTTCACCCGGTGCATCGTTCCTGACTGGTCAGGATCTGGCTGTCGATGGGGGCTTCACCGCGCAGTAACTTCCGTCGCCGCGTTCGGCACCGGGTGCTGAACGCGGCGACCTTCGGGCGCAGCAACCGGTTTTACCTCTGGCGCGTATATCGGCCCAGTTTTGCAATCCTTCTGCCCACGTTCCGTCCCAGGAAGTTCACTATGCCTGCCACCATCACTCCCGCCGCTTTGCTTGATGCGCTGCATTGGCGCTACGCCACCAAAGCCTTCGATCCGACCAAAAAAATCCCCACCGAACTGTGGCATGCTCTCGAGCAATCGCTCGTGCTGGCGCCGTCATCGTTCGGTTTGCAGCCGTGGAAATTTATCGTCATCACCGATCAGACGATGAAGGACACGCTGCCGCCGCTGTCGTGGAATCAGCGCCAGCCAGCGGAGGCCTCGCACATGGTGGTGTTCGCCGTGCAAACCAAACCCGACACCGGTGACGTGCAGAAATTCATGGAGCGCATTGCCACGGTGCGCGGCGTGCCGCTTGAAAGCCTCGACGGCTACAAAAACATCATCAACGGCTTCATCACCAATCCTACTTTCGACACCGATGCTTGGGCCGCCAAACAGGTCTATATCGCGCTCGGCCAATTCATGGCCGCGGCTGCGGTGTTGGGCATCGACACGTGCCCGATGGAAGGCGTCGATCCCGCGGCCTACGACGGTGTGCTGGGCCTGACCAACACCGGCTATCGCACCCTGGTCGCCTGTCCGGCCGGCTATCGCGCAGCGGATGACAAATATGCCAGCCTGCCGAAAGTCCGCTTCGACACCAATGACGTGGTCACATACATCTGACCGCTGACCGTCGAGGATGGTCGAGGAACGCTCATGCCGCCGACTGATTTCACCGCGCCCGCGATTCTGAAACATCTCGCGCGGCGCGATCCGGTATTGGCGAAAGCCATTCGCGCGCACGGCGCCTGCGCGCTCTCGCCGCCGTCGAAGCGTGAGCAACCGTTCGCGGCTTTGGTACACGCCGTCGCGCATCAGCAGCTCAATGGCACCGCGGCCAAGACCATTCTTGGCCGCTTTACCGCGTTGTCTCCCGGTCGCGCCTTTCCGCGTCCGGCCGATCTGTCCACTGTCACCGACGTGCAATTACGCGCCGTCGGTTTCTCGATGGCGAAAGTCGCCGCGATCCGCGACCTCGCCGCCAAAGCGCTTGACGGCACCATTCCAAGCGCCGCCGCGCTCGCGCGCCTGGACGATGACGTGATTGTCGAGCGGCTTACTGCCGCCCGCGGCGTCGGCCGTTGGACGGTAGAAATGTTGCTGATTTCTCACCTCGGCCGCCCCGACGTCCTGCCCGCCGATGACTTCGGCGTCCGCGCCGGCTTCCGCATCGCCTACGGTTTGGACGCGATGCCAACCCCACGCCAACTGCTTGCCCACGGCGAATGCTGGCGCCCGTGGCGCACCGTTGCGAGTTGGTATTTGTGGCGGGTGGCGGATGCGGAGAAGGCTTTAAAAATCGGCAAAATATTAGCGTGAAAGATTAACATAAGCGACCTAACCAGCCGCGGATGGATCATCGCCAAAGGCGTAATGTTTGTCCTGATCGTGGTGCTGTCAGGCTTCGGCGTGATGGTGTCCGACGATCGTTGGCAGCGCTTGGCGATGTTGTTGATCTGCCTATGGGCGGCGTGCCGTTTTTACTATTTCCTGTTTCATGTTTTGGAGCGGTACGTCGGCATCGGTGGTCGCTATGCCGGCATCGGTGATTTGCTGCGGCGACTATGGCAGCGACGGCGGTGAAAATTCGTGATCAGGATCAGGCGTATTTTTCGCATTCGGTTGTGAAGCTTAGTCGGCCGTGGGGTCAGCATATTCGATCCTGATAACCTCGACACAGCAGCCATCATACGCGGCTTCGATCGCGTCTCGGTGCGAGTCGAAGTGATTTCCGGCTTCTGCGCTAATCGTGCTCGTTTCATCTCCGACAGTGAAAACTGGTGGGCAAATTACCGCGCACGCACCGCAGACTAAGCACCCTTCGTCGATCCAGACACGTGCAATTTTGCGCCGCGGCGAGGTTGTTCGCCGGTACGTGCTGTCGGCAGCGCGAAGCAACTCTGGCGTAGGCGTACGTGGAGACCAAGAACCGCGCAGGAGATTAAGTAACCACGGCAGCATGACTGCGAACGCTATGATACCGCGGATCTCGTAGGCATGCTGTTCCTGCCGCCGGGCCATACATGCGTTGATGAAAAAAGTGCGTTACTTACCCTGACATTCGAAAAGTTTTCGTTAGCAACAGCCCGCCCCCGGCGCGCACGCCGCGGCTTTCACAGCCTGGATGCGCGCCGACGCGACCAGGTTTTCCGCGCCAGAACTGGGGGCCCAGTCTTTGATGAACTCGCGCGAGGCGCGGTCGACGTCGATGCTGATTTGGGTGAGGCCGGCGGCGCGCAGCAGCAGGTGGATTTCTTCGACACTGAGCGCGCCGCCGATGCAGCCGCACAGCATGGAGGAGTCATTGCGCATCGCGGCGGGCAGCTCGGCAATCGCGACCACGTCGCTGATCGCGATCCGGCCGCCGGGTTTGAGGACCCGGGCGATTTCGCGAAAAACTGCGGCTTTATCCGGCGAAAGATTGATCACGCAGTTGCTGATGACGACGTCGATACTGGCGTCGGACAGCGGTAGGTGCTCGATTTCGCCCAGGCGGAATTCGACGTTGGTGGCCGCGACTTTGACCGCGTTGGCGCGCGCTTTGGTCAGCATCGCCGGGGTCATGTCGACGCCGATCACGCGGCCGGTGGGGCCGACAGCGCGCGCGGCCAGAAAGCAGTCGATGCCGGCGCCGCTGCCCAGATCCAGCACGGTTTCGCCCGCGCGCATGGCGGCAAACGCGGCGGGATTGCCGCAGCCCAGGCCAAGGTCAGCACCATCGGGTAATGCCGATAATTCATCGCCATAGCCGAGCGCGCGGCTGCCGGTGGCATCGTTGGTTCCGGCTGCCGCGCCGCAGCAACCGGACGCGGCTGCCGATGCCGGGACGGCGGCGGCTGACGGCGGGCAGCAGCCGGTGTTGACGGTCGACGTGCCATCGGCGATCGCGCCGTAACGCGCGCGGACCTGATCGTGAGTGCTCATGGGGATGCTCCTAAAAAAGTGGCTGTGAAAAAAACTAAGCGTGGTTGCCGGCGGCGGCGTGTGGCGCGTCCGGATGCGTTAGCGCGGCCGGCAGCGTCAGGATGAAGGCCCGGATTTCGTCACGGACGCGGCGGTAATGCGCCATCGCTTCTTCGTCGGTCTTGGCGGTCTTCGCCAGTTCCGGCGGATCGTCGAAGCCGACATGCACGACCTTGGTTTTGCCGGGATACAGCGGGCAATTCTCATGCGCGTGGCCGCAGACGGTGACGACAAAATCGAACGCGACCGGCGGCAACTCTGCGGTGGTCTTTGAACTTTGCGCAGTGATATCGACGCCGGCTTCGGCCATCGCGCGCACCGCCATTGGGTTCAGGCCCTTGGCGATCGTGCCGGCAGAATACGGCGTGATCACGTCACCGCGCAGGTGCCGGGCCCAGCCCTCGGCCATTTGGCTGCGGCACGAATTACCGGTGCATAGGAACATGATCGTGAGGGGCTCAGGCATGGATTGGCTCCGAAGTGTTAGCGGTTGGTTGCGGCAGTCGAAGCGCGCGCCACAGGCCCACGGCCAGCAGCGCGCCAAGCGCCGGCGCGATCAGGTACAGCCACAGATGCTCGGTGCGGCCCGACACCACGGCCGGTGCCAACGAGCGCGCTGGATTCATCGACGCGTCGCAGATCGGCCCGGCGACCAGTGCTTCCAGGCCGACCGTGCCGCCGATTGCGATCGCGGCGATCAGGCCCAATTCCTTCGCGCCGGTGGCGACCTGAAGGATTACTAACATCAACACTGCGGTCAGCAGCACCTCCCACGCGAAGGCGTTGGCGACGCCGGTATGCGGCAGCGTCGCGCCCAAAGTTGGATGGCCGGGCAGGGTCAGGGCGATGAACGCCGAAGCCGCGAACGCGCCGGTAATTTGCGCTAAAACGTAACCCGGAATGCGTCGCGCCGGAAACCTTCCGGATGCCCAAAAACCCAAGGTCACCGCCGGATTCGCATGCGCGCCAGAGATCGCGCCGAAGGTGTAGATCAGCGCCATCACCA
>JBBROQ010000060.1:0-15027 GCA_038229115.1 Planctomycetota bacterium
AGCGGCGCGTGCAGGGCAATAAAGTTTACGGCGGCGCACAGACCGCACTGCCCCTAAAGCTGAACCAGGCCAATGTTATTCCGGTGATTTTTGCCGGTCCGGTAATGATGATCGTTGCGTATGTGTTCGGTCACTACGGTCAGTCGATTGGCCTTGATCAGTTCTTTGCCTATGGCAATCCTGGTCATCGCTATCTGTATGCGGGATTGATCATCGCTTTTACCTATTTTTATATATCGATCACGTTCGACCTTTTTGATCTTAGTAATCATTTTAAGCAGGCTGGTTTCTTCGTTCGCGGCATCAAGCCGGGCAAAAACACCGTCGACTACATTGCCGGCATCCTCCACCGCATCACGTTCGTTGGCGCCATCTTCCTGGCCACCATCGCGATCATGCCTGAAACTATCGGCGCGGGATTTCTTGGCCTAAGTGGGCGGGGTGCTTCGGTGCTACTTGGCGGAACTGGATTGCTAATCGTCGTCGGGGTGTCGTTGGACGTGATGCAAAAAGTGCAGGCTTTTTTCCTGGCCCATCAATATGGCAATCTTGGCGGTGGCGGTGCTCCTCCGGCAAAGAAATCCGGGAAGCGGTTCTGACATGGCCAAGGAAGAGAACATTCGTCTTGAGGCCAAGGTGAAGGAAAGCCTTCCCAATGCGCGCTTCAAGGTTGTGCTGCCGAATGGCCACGAAATTCTCGCGCACATTTCCGGCAAGATCCGCATGAATTACATCCGCATTTTGCCTGGCGATACCGTGACCATTGAAATGTCACCTTACGATCTTACCCGCGGCCGCATCGTCTACCGCGACGCCTGAGCCAGTAGAGAAAGAAATATCCATGAAGGTCCAAGCTTCCGTTCGCCGCCGCTGCGAAAATTGCAAGATCGTGCGCCGTAAAGGCCGCGTTCGCGTTATCTGCACCGATCCCAATCACAAGCAGCGCCAGGGTTAATCAAAGGAACTCACTATGCCTCGTATTCTCGGCGTCGATCTGCCGCCCAATAAAAAAGTTCCATATTCCCTTCGCCACCTGTTTGGTATCGGCCTGGAGCGGGCCAACATCATCTGCACGCAGACGAATGTTGATCCCCATCGCCGCGCCTATCAGTTGACCGAGGAAGAGCTCGGTAAGATCACGACGTTCATCGAGAACAATTATGTGATCGAGGGTAATCTGCGCCGCGAAATTCAGGCGAATGTGTCGCGCTTTAAGGAGATTGGCTGCTATCGCGGCTATCGCCATGCGCGCAATCTACCCTGCCGTGGTCAGCGCACGCGCACCAATTCGCGTACCCGCAAGGGCAAGAAGAAGACGGTCGCGAACAAGAAAATCTTGCGCAAATAAGCGCTGACATCCCTTATAATAATTCCCAGACACGAGCGAAAACGACATGGCTTATCAGAAGAAGAAGATCAAGAAATCGGTGCGCGCCGGCGTGGTGCACATCAACTCGACCTTCAACAACACCATCATCAGCATCACCGACCAAAACGGCGAAGTGGCGTGTTGGGAATCGGCAGGTTCGATCGGTTACAAGGGTAGCCGCAAATCGACGCCGTTCGCTGCGCAGTTGGCGATGGAGCGCGCGGCCGAAAAGGCAATCAAGCTCGGTCTGAAGGAGGCCGAAGTGCGCGTGCGCGGTCCTGGCGCCGGACGCGAAAGTGCGATCCGCGCGCTGGTCAACACCGGCATCGCGGTGCGGGTCATCAGTGATGTGACGCCGCTACCCTACAACGGTTGCCGTCCGCCGAAGAAGCGTCGCGTTTGAGTGTCGTCTGAAGCTTTCGCTTCAGTTCCACGCATCTATATCAATTTTCTAACCTTTTTCATACATTGAACCCTGGAGTCCTCATGCGTATCCGCTGGCGTGGCTTTGAACTTCCGACCCGCGTCGAAAAGATCGATGGCTCGGGCATGGCCAACTATGCCAAGTTCCATGCTGAACCGTTCGAACGCGGTTTTGCGACCACCATCGGCAACGGTTTGCGCCGCGTGCTGTTGTCCTCGATTCAGGGCGCTTCGGTGCGCTCGATCCGTCTACAGGGCGCCAACAACGAGTTCACCTCGCTCGATGGCGTATTCGAGGACGTAACCACCATCATCCTCAATATTAAGCGCCTACGCCTGCGTCTCCACAGCGACGAGAACGTGGTCATCCGGCTCGAAAAGAGCTCGGCTGGCGCGATCACCGCGGGCGACATCACGCCACATCAGGATGTCGAAGTAATCAATCCCGATTTGGTGATTGCGACCTTGACCAAGGACGTGCGTTTCGTTTTAGAGCTGGATGTTGGCGCCGGTCGCGGATTCGTGCCAGCGGAAGCTCAGCGCATCGACGGCTCCCCGGTTGGCACCATCGCTGTCGACTCGATCTATTCGCCCGTTCAACGCGTGGCCTTTCAGGTCAATGCAACCCGCCTGGGCAAGCGCACCGACTATGAGGCGCTTGATTTAGAAGTATGGACCGATGGTTCGATCACGCCTGAATTGGCGTTGGTCGAAGCCACCAACATCCTGCGCAAACATCTGAATCCATTCGTGAAGTACTTCGAGATCGGTCGCGATTTCGAAGGCAGCTCGACCGCCACCGACCTGACCGTCGAAGGCGATCCGGAACGTTCCTCAATGTTGGCAAAGCAGATCACCATGCTCGATTTGAGCGTGCGGACCGAGAATGCCCTGCGAGCGGCCAATGTTAAATTCATTGCCGATCTGGTGCAGATGGACGAAGCAGAAGTCGCGGCGATTCGCAACTTGGGAAAAATCGCATCGAAAGAGCTGAAGAAGAAGCTCGCCGATCGTGGCTTGTCCTTTGGCCTGCGCCTGACGCAGAAGACGCACGTCTAAGGCTGAACAGATCGCGTCTCATTAATTTCACTGGACCACGGGAAGTACTTTCATGCGCCATCGCAACGATCATCGCAAACTCGGACGTACCTCCGAGCATCGCATCGCCTTGATGCGCAACCTGACCATCTCGTTGTTCGAGCAGGGACGCATCTTTACCACTGTGCCCAAGGCGAAGGAGGCGCGCCGGTATGCCGAAAAGGTGATCACTCTAGGGAAGAAAGCGATCAGCGCGGAAACCCCGGCGCAGGCTTTGCACTATCGCCGTCAGGCGCTGTCGGCGCTCAACAACCGCGAAGCAGTGAAAACGCTGATCGAGAAGCTCGCGCCGACGTACAAGGATCGTCAGGGTGGCTACACCCGGATCCTTCATGCTGGCTATCGTTTGGGTGACAATGGTGCCCGGGCGCTATTCGAATTGGTTTGAGTTATAACCGCGCTTGGCGCGGGATCAGGAACTTGGCTTCATCAGAAACCGGTGCGATGTTTATCATCGCACCGGTTTTTTTGCGTGCCGGTGACGTCCGGCAGGTTATCACCTGCGTGATCCCTGATGCGGCCGAATTTGGCCGCTGCTGCGCCGGACGCTCTTGACCATCCGTATCATGCTTCAACCATCCCGCCCTCACCCCTGACGGAGTTTCTCATGGCCCTGATTCCCCTGCGTCCGCTGCTCGATCACGCTGCCGCCAACAACTACGGCGTCGTTGCGCTCAACGTCAACAACATGGAGCAGATCCAGTCGATCATGGAAGGGGCCCGCGCGACCAAATCGCCGGTAATCATCCAGGCCAGCCGCGGCGCGCGGAAATACACCAACGACGTCTTTCTGCGCAATTTGATGCAGGCCGCCGTCGAGCTGTACCCCGAGATCCCCATCGTCATGCACCAGGACCACGGCAACGCGCCGGATACCTGCATCAGCGCCATCCGCATGGGCTTCACCTCGGTGATGATGGACGGCTCGCTCGAAGAGGACGCCAAGACTCCCGCTGGCTACGAGTACAACGTCGCCGTGACCCGCGAAGTGGTGAACATCGCCCACTCGTTTGGCGTCTCGGTCGAAGGTGAACTTGGCGTGCTCGGCTCGCTCGAACATGGCGAAGGCGAAAAAGAAGATGGCCACGGCGCCGAAGGCAAACTGACGCTCGACCAATTGCTGACTGATCCCGATCAGGCAGTCGATTTCGTTAAGCGCACCGGCATCGACGCGTTGGCAGTTGCCATGGGCACCAGCCACGGCGCATATAAGTTTTCGAAGCAGCCCACCGGCGACGTTCTCGCCATGAAACGCATCGAAGAGATCCACACCAAGATTCCGAACTGTCATTTGGTCATGCACGGTTCGTCGTCGGTGCCCAAGAATCTGATCGACGAGATCAATAAATACGGCGGCAAGATCAAAGAGACCTACGGCGTACCCGTGGAAGAAATCCAGCGCGGCATCAAAGCCGGTGTGCGCAAGATTAATGTCGATACTGACAATCGTCTGGCGATCACCGCCTCGATTCGCAAATCATTCATGGCCAAACCGGAAGAATTCGATCCGCGCTATTATCTCACCCCGGCTCGCGCGGCGATGCAGGTGATTGTGGAAGAGCGTATGCGCCAGTTCGGCCAGGCCGGTCACGCCGCGGGCGTGCCGACCGTCAGCTTGGCGAAAATGGCGGCCGATTATGCGGCGGGCAAGTATGGCGAAAACGCCAAGCCCGATGCACCGTATCTGGCGCATAAAGGCAAAGGCGGGGGCATCAGCGCGATGGCGCACTGAACATTCTTTCGTCGTCATTCTGACGGTAACGTTCAGCCCGCGCTTCGCGCGGGCTGAACGTCTTTAGCGATTACTCTGTAATAACTGCAGCACGGTCTGCGGCACCTGATTGGCCTGAGCCAGCATCGCCATCGCCGCCTGATAGGCGATATTGTTGCGGGTGAAATTCGCGCTTTCCTGGGCGAAATCGGTGTCGCGCAGATTGCTTTCTGCCGAAGTAAGATTGGTGATGGTGCCGCGCAATGAACTGAGCGTCGTTTCCAGCGAGCTGGAAATGATCGAACCTTGTTTCCCACGCGCGATGCTGACTTCATCGATTGATGCATCAATCAGGCGCAGCGCATTGTCACTCAGTCCATTCAGCAATGCGCCCTGGCTGACCGCGGATTGTAGGCTGGGCATGCCACTGGCCGCAAGGCCCGCAGTATGGCCCAACGCATTCGCGCGCAGGTCAGGGAGGTCGATGGTTACTTGCTGTGACGCCAGGGCGCCGGTCATGATCTTCGTGCTGCTGGTGCGGTTGGCGACATAACTGCCGGTCGGCAGGACGAACGTTGTTGGCGCGGTGCCGCTGATGGTGGCGGTATCTTTCACCGTGACGGTGAACGCACCAGGTTCGAACGCCGTAAATGGCGCGGTGCTTTCTGGGCCGCCGGTGGCATTGACGAAATCCAAACCTCCCGGTGAAAGAGGATCCTGCGTCAAGGTCATGGTGCGCGCGGTACCGTTACGATCGGTATAACCCAGATTGATCGTCTGCGCGGTGCCGGCGGTGGTGAAAGTGTTGGTGGCCGGCACACCGGGAGCCGAATCCATCAGGCCGACCCCGCCGGTTGACATGGATGCACTTTCGATGGTCAGCGCGCCTGATCCATACGACGACGATTCGATCATCAGCGTGCCATTGCTGGCGCCGGCCTGGAATGCCGCACGCACGCCCGTGGTGCTGCCGGCTGCGTTTACCAACGCGACAAAATCGTTGATGGTAGTGGTCGGGCCGACCGCGACGGTCGCGCTGCCTTTGGGTCCGGTGACGATCACATTGCCACCGAAACTGTCGAGCTGAGTGCCGTTCTGATAGAGATTCTGCAACAGTGTGGTGCCGGTGGGGGCGCCGACCGCCGGCCCTGTGGTCAGCGTCACTTGGGTGCGCGAACGATCCAGCGTCACCGGCGCTGCCGCGGTGACGGTCAATGGCGTGCCAGGTTGGATCCCGCCAGGCAACGCTGCGGCGTTGTCGTTGATGCCGGTCAGAAAGTCCTTCGCGGCGCTGGTCAGTTCGTTGCCGGCCATGGCGCCCTGCAACAGTTTCAGGCTGCCGAAACTGCTGTTCTCAGCAATGCGCGTGATCGAGGCCACGGCTTCATTAAAATCGGTTTGCAGCGCGGTCAGGCGCGACGCGTCATTCACACCGTCGTTGGCCGCGTCCAGAGCCAAAGAGCGCACGCGTTGCAGCAGCGAGGAAATCTCATCCATCGCACCTTCGGCAGTTTGCAGCATCGAGGTTCCTTCCTCGACATTCTGCGTCGCACGCGACAGCGCGCTGGTCTGATAACGTAGGTTGTTTGCGATCACCAGTGCGGACGGATCGTCGGCAGCGCTGCTCAACCGTTCGCCCGAAGACAGTCGTGATAACGAACCATTTACCTGCCGCTCGGCCACTACCAAGTTGCGATGTACGCGATTGGCGCCCGGATTAAAGTTCACGCTTAAGGTCATGGTGCTCTCCGACGATGCTGACAGCTGCGTCAACGCGCCGCCCGTGCCAGCGCGCCGCGTGATGCGGCTTGCCACATGCATCCTCAGTGCGGATCCACGGAGGTTTGCGCAGCGCCGTTTTCCGGGGCATACTCCGCGGCTCTATGACGAGGTTTGCAACATGATCGGCTACGGACGGCACAGCATCGATGCGGATGACATCGCGGCTGTTACCGCGGTTTTGCGCGGGCAGCCGCTGACCTGCGGCCCCGCCGTCGAGGCCTTTGAAGCGGCCGTCTGCGCCATCAGTGGCGCCCGCCACGCGGTCGCGGTGTCCAACGGCACTAGCGCGCTGCGGCTGCTGTATCAAGCCGTCGGCATTGGCCCCGGCAGCGTGGTTGGGGTGCCCGCGATCACTTTCGCGGCGACCGCGACGCAGGCAGTGTTGCTTGGAGCGCAGGTCGTGTTGCTGGATGTCGACCCCGTGACTTTGCTGCTGACTCCTGCCATTTTATCGGCGTGCAGCGATCATTTGGATTGGGTGGTGCCGGTGCATGTGGCCGGGCGGATGTGCGATCTTGCGGGTATCACGGCGGTCGCGCAGGCACGCGGCACGCGTGTGTTAGAAGACGCCGCGCATGCTTTCGGCAGCACCGCTGATGGCGGTGAGCGCTGCGGCGATCAGCGTCACAGTGCTGGCGCGATTTTCAGTTTTCATCCGGTGAAAAACATCACCACGGCCGAAGGCGGAGCGATTGTCGTCAATGACGCCGCGGTCGCCGCGCGGCTGCGCAGCTTGCGTCATCACGGCATCATTCGTGAAGATTTCATCGGTGATTTGGCCGCGGCCGACGCCGGCACGCCGTGGTACCACGAGTTCCATCAGCCAGCGACCAACGAGCGCCTGAGCGATCTGCACGCGGCCCTGGGCGTCAGCCAATGTACGAAGCTCGCGCGCTTTAAGGCCGATCGGCAAGCACAGCACGATCGCTATCACGCTGAACTGGCCGATCTGCATTGGCTGCATCTGCCACCGCCGGCGCCGGGTCAGCAACCGTTCTGGCACCTGTGCGCGGCAAGCATTGATTGGGCGGCCCTGGGTTGCGATCGGCGGCGATTTTTTGCCGATGCGCACGCGCACGGCATTAGCCCGCAGGTGCATTACATTCCGCTGCATCGGCAGCCGGTACTGCGCGACGCGCGGCGTGCCAGTGATCTGGCCGGCGCGGATGCGGCGTACCGCGGATTGGTCAGTCTTCCGTGCTATCCGGGGTTGGGCGATGACCAAACGCAGGTCATTGGCTGGCTGCGTTCTCTGGCACACCGAATGCGTTCATCAGCTGCGTGAAGTCTCTTCCACCCCAGGCGTCGTTTCCATGAACACCACCTTTCCGCTGCAAGACAAGACCATCTTGGTCACCGGCGGCACCGGCAGTTTTGGCAAGCAATTCATCCGCAAGGCGCTGACCGAACACTGTCCGAAAAAAGTTATCGTGTTCAGTCGTGATGAGCTGAAGCAGTGGGAAATGCGCCAGTCCGAACCGGTGTTCGATCACGAGAAAATGCGCTATTTCCTTGGCGATGTGCGCGATCGCGAACGCCTTGACCGCGCGTTTAAAGATGTCGATCTGGTGGTGCACGCCGCGGCGCTGAAACAAGTACCGGCGGCGGAATACAATCCGACCGAGTTCATCAAAACCAATGTTCACGGCGCGATGAATGTCATCGACGCGGCGATCGAACGTGGCGTTGAGAAGGTTATCGCACTATCGACCGATAAGGCCGCCAATCCGATCAATCTGTACGGCGCCACCAAACTGTGCAGCGACAAGTTGTTCGTCGCCGGCAACGCGTATGTCGGCGGTAAAGGCTTCCCAAAGTTCAGCGTCGTCCGTTACGGGAATGTGTTAGGTAGTCGCGGCAGCATCATTCCGCGCTGGCGGCAATTGATTGCTGAAGGCGCGACCGAATTGCCGATAACCGATCCGCGCATGACGCGTTTCTGGATCACGCTGGATCACGCTGCGGATTTTGTCGTTGGTAACTTCGGACGGATGCTCGGCGGCGAGGTGTTCGTGCCGAAGATTCCCAGCATGACGATCCCAGATTTGGTCGAGGCGATCGCGCCCGGCATGCGGGCGAAAGTTGTCGGCATTCGACCCGGGGAAAAGCTGCATGAACTGATGATCGGCGAAGACGACGCGCGCCACACCCTAGAGTTTCCCGACTATTACGCGATTGCCCCGCAGGCGGTGCATCATCCCAGCATGGCTTCGTATGAACGTCTGAAAGGTCTTGGCGGCAAAGTGCTGCCGGACGGTTTCGTGTTTTCGTCGGACACCAATCAAGATTGGCTCGATGTCGCTGGGCTGCGCCGCATTCTTGCCGTTGCCTGCCCCGATCCCGCGCTCGCGGTTGCTGCGGCGCACTGAGCCATGGCCAGCAATCCGGTTTCATCAGTTCCGCCTACCACGCATGATCGGCACGGTCTGCGCCGCTGTTTGCGCTGTGGTTTGCCCGAAACCTACGAAACCATCGAATTCGATCCATCCGGCGTCTGCAATATTTGCCGCCAGAAGGAATACAAAGACGGCCAAGTGAAATGGGACGACCGCAAATTGACGCTTGACGCAATGGTCGAAGAATATCGCGGCAAGACTGACTATGATTGCGTGGTGCCTTTTTCTGGCGGCAAAGATTCGGCGTTCACGCTGTGGTATCTGGTCACGCAGTTCAAACTGAAGCCATTGGTGGTGCAGTTCGATCATGGTTTCATGCGTCCGACGCTACGCGCCAACAATGAACGTACGTTCAAGCGGCTGGGCGTCGACGTCATCAGTTTCACTCCGAACTGGAAACTGGTGAAGCGGGTGATGCTGGAAGCGCTGATCCGCAAAGGCGACTTTTGCTGGCACTGCCATACCGGCATCTTTTCGTATCCGATGCACATCGCTCTGCGCTATCAGACGCCGTTGGTGTTCTGGGGCGAGCCGTCATCGGAATATACTGCCTATTATGATTATAAAGACGATCAGATTGAGGAAGTCGACGAGACCCGATTTAACCGCTTCATCAATCTCGGCATCACCGCCGAAGACATGGCGGGAATGATCAAACACGACTTCGACTTTGACTTCCGCGATCTGAAGCCGTTCACGTACCCTTCGCTGCGCGAGCTAAAGAAACTCAAAGTGCGTTCGGTCTGCCTGGGTTCGTACATCCCTTGGGACGTGAAGAAACAGGTCGAGATTATTGAGCGCGAATTAGGCTGGAAAGGCGATCAAGTCGAAGGCATGCCGTGGGAATTGTACAACTATGAGAAGATCGAATGTTCGATGCAGGGCGTGCGCGACTACATCAAGTTTCTCAAGCGCGGCTATTCGCGGGTGACGCAGATGACGGCGTTGGATCTGCGCAATGAACGGATCACCAAGCCCGAGGCCGAGCGCTTAGTGAACGAATTCGAAGGTCGCAAGCCGCCGTCGTTGCAACTTTTTTTGGATTACATCGGTGTCAGCGAAACGCAGTTCAATGACATCGTGCGAAAAACCGTGGTACCGCCGCATCAGCCTGATTTTGTCGGCATGAGCGAAGCGCCCAAAACCTGGGACTTCGACCGCTGGTATCGCGAGCCGACGCCCGGCCGGGCCTGAAACGCAGTCGTGAAGAGCCGCGCGTGATTGGTCTGGTTGATTGCGATCTCGGCAATCTGCGTTCGGTCGCGAATGCGCTCGATTGTCTGGGGCAGGACGTATCCGTGCTGACCACGCCTGCAGGTTTCGATGATTGTTCGCATCTGATTTTGCCGGGCGTCGGAAGTTTCGCGGTCGCCAGTGCGCGGCTGCGGGATCGTGGTTTGGCTGCGGCTATTCAGGCGTTCGCCCGCAGCGGTCGGCCGGTGCTGGGTATTTGTTTAGGTATGCAATTGTTGGCGGAATCTGGCGAAGAAGGCGGCACAAATCCAGGGCTAGGATTGGTTAGCGGCACGGTGGTGCGATTCGATAGTAAGCACGTGCCGATGATTCCGCATGTCGGTTGGAATGATGTGCATTTTAATCGCGCGCACCCGTTGCTGACCGGGGTGAAAGATGGCGTCGACGTTTATTTCGTGCACAGCTATTATCTGCCTGCCAACGAAGCGCAGGTGCTGGGCGAGGCCGATTGCGGTCAGCGGTTCGCGGCGATCGTCGCGCGCGACAATATTGGTGGTTGCCAGTTTCATCCGGAAAAGAGCCAGGCGAATGGCCTGCGCATGCTGGAAAATTTCTGCGATTGGAATGGCCAATGCTGAAAAAACGGATCATTCCGGTGCAGTTGCTCTTAGGCGAACGCTTGGTGAAAACTGTCGCGTTTGGTACCTGGCGCGATGTCGGTGATCCGGTGGCCAGCAGTAAAGTGTATAACGCGCAGAATGCCGATGAATTGGTGTTCCTGAATATTGATCGCGGTGAGCGCACCATCGCGCCGTTGTTGCGGGTATTGGAACGCGTTTCCGCGGTCAGTTTCATGCCGTTGGCATTGGGTGGCGGTATCCGATCATTCGCCGATGCGGCTACTTTAATACGGCATGGTGCCGACAAAGTAGTGCTCAATTCAGCGGTTTTTTCAGCGCCCGAGATCATCACGCAGATTGCCGAGGCGTTTGGTAGCCAAGCCGTAATCGTCGGCATCGACGCGCGTCGTGACGGGAATGGTTGGCAGGTGTGCAGCGACTGCGGGCGCACGGCGCAGGATATTCCGCTGTCCGACCATGTTCGCCGCGTGGTCGATCTGGGCGCGGGCGAAGTGTTGATCCAATCGATCGATCGTGATGGCACCATGCGCGGCTATGATGTGCCCTTGATCGAAACCGTGCAGCGCGTCTGTCCACGTCCGGTGATCGGCGTCGGCGGCGCCGGCGATTTCTCGCATTTGCAGGAAGCATTCCTAACCACCGGCGTGTCGGCGCTGGGTTGCGGCAGTTTGTTTAATTTTGGCGACAACAATCCAATCCGGGCCAAAGCGTTTCTCGCCAATCATGGTTTGAAGTTCAAGCTGCTATGAATCCGCCACCGATCATTCCTGCCGACCGATTTCATCTGGGTGCGGTGACGTTGCGTTTGGTGACGATGACGGATTGCTGCGAACGCTATGTCGCGTGGCTCAATGATCCGCAGGTGAATCGGTATTTGGAAACGCGTTGGGACGAACAGACCTTGGCAAGCGTGCGTGCGTTTGTCACCGCGCAGATTGCCGCCAGAGATAGTTGGTTGTTTGCGATCACCGTCGGCAGCGAACATTTAGGCAATCTCAAGATCGGGCCGGTGCAATCACGCCATCGCTACGCCGATATCAGTTATTTCTTGGGCGAACGCAGCGCCTGGGGTCAGGGCCATGCAACTACCTCGATTCGCATCGCCGTGCAGATTGCGTTCGCCGTATTGGATCTGCATCGGGTGCAGGCGGGTTTGTATGCCGGCAACATCGGTAGCGCCAAAGCGCTGGAAAAATCTGGGTTTTTACTCGAAGGTCGGTTCGTGGGCCAACTGCGCGGGCCGGACGGCTGGGAAGATCATCTTTGGTATGGTTTGGTGCGAGAGCATTGGACGCCGAGCGCGGAGCTTCGGCATGAAAGGTTGGCATGAGAATCATCGCCGTAATCCAGGCGCGGATGTCGTCGCGTCGATTCCCCGGAAAGATGTTGGCGCTCTTGCGCGGTCAGCCGCTGATCGTGCAGGTTTGTCGCCGCGTGGCGCGCACGCCCGGTCTCGACGGCGTGGTAGTGGCGACCAGCGATCATGCTGATGATGCGCCATTGGCCGAGGCCGCTGCGCAGGCAGGATTCGCGGTGCATCGCGGTAGTTTGGAGAATGTTCTGGAGCGATTCTTGGGTGCGGCGCGGGTACTGCACGCGGACGCGGCGCTGCGCATCACCGGCGATTGTCCGCTGAGCGATCCGTTGGTGCTTGGCGAATTAGTTGCGATGTATCGCGCTGGCGGTTTGGAGTATGTCAGCAATGTATCGCCGCCGACGTTTCCGGATGGATTAGATGGCGAAGTTATCAGCCTCGCGGCTTTAGAAATTGCTCAGCGTGAAGCGACCGAGACGCATCAGCGCGAACATGTCACGCCATTCGTGCGCGAACGCCGAGATCGTTTTCCGGCGTTCAATGTGACGCATGTCGGTGGCGATCATTCGGATCTGCATTGGTCGATCGATCGGCCGGAAGATATGCGCTTGGTCGAGGATATTTTGGCGGTCGCTGGCGACGATGCGGATCTGCCGCGGTTGTTGATGGTGATGAAAGAACATCCCGATCTGGCTGCGCGCAGCCGCAGTCATCGCCCGAATGAAGGCGCGATAAAAACCTTTCTGATGGCGATGGAAGAACGTGCACCGCGGCCTGTGATTGCGCATTCAGAAGCGCTGTGGCAGCGGTCTTTGCCGCTAATTCCTGCGGGCACGCAGACGCTGAGCAAAGGTCCGACGCAATGGGTGCGCGGCTTCGCGCCGAAATATCTGGTGCGCGGCAAGGGCAGTCATGTTTGGGATGTCGATGGCAACGAATTCATTGATTATCCGATGGGTTTGGGGCCGGTGACGTTGGGCCATGCGCATCCGGAAGTGACCGCGGCGATCACCAAACAATTAGAGCAGGGGAATTGTTTTACGCTGATGCATCCGCTGGAGATCGAACTTGCCGAGCGCTTGACCAAGATCATTCCGTGCGCTGAACAGATTCGATTCGGCAAAAATGGCTCGGATGCGACCAGCGCCTGCATTCGTGCCGCGCGCGCGAAGACCGGACGCACCGCGATCGCGCGGCATGGCTATCATGGCTGGCAGGATTGGTCAATCGAAAGCACGTATGGTTTACGCGCGAAAGGTGTACCTGCCGAGATCATGGCCATGACCACCAGTTTTCCGTACAACGATCTGCCGGCGCTTGAACGCGTGCTGAGCGCGCGGCCGTGTGCGGCGGTGATTCTTGAACCCGTGAATCTGACCGCCCCGCTGCCAGGATATTTGCAAGGCGTGCGCGAATTGGCGACGCGATTCGGCGCGGTGCTGATCTTTGACGAAGTCATCACCGGCTTTCGTTACGCCCGCGCTGGTGCGCAGGAATATTTCGGTGTGACGCCAGATCTGTGCGCGATGGGCAAGGGCCTCGCGAATGGTCAGCCGCTATCGATCGTGTGTGGCCGACGCGAGTTCATGCAGCCGTTCGAAGAGATCTTTTTCAGTTTCACGTTTGGCGGCGAAGCCAGCGCGTTGGCAGCCGGCATGGCGACCCTAGACGTGATGGAGCGCGAGAATTATTGGGCGCACGTGTGGCGGCAGGGGGCGGCATTGCAGAACTGCTATCGCGCCTTGGCCAAAGAATTCGGACTGATCGCCTACACCGACTGCCAGGGATTGCCGCCGTGGACCATCGTCACGTTTAATGACGTGAAGAAAGATGACGGCAGCGTGCGTTGGACGGGCTTGCAGATGAAGACGTTGTTTCAGCAGGAAATGCTGCGGCGCGGCGTGTTGTTTTCCGGTTCGCAGTTTCTGTCGTTGGCGCACAGCGACGCGGACATCGCGCGCACTATCGACGCGTATCGCGAGGCGATGCGGGTGCTGGCGTTCGCGCTGGATCTGCACGCGGTCGATGCGCTGACGCAGGGCGAGTGTAACGAAGTGATCTTCAAACGTGGCTGAGGTGCTCTGTTCACGTTTGGTGTTTGGCACCGTGGCGTTGGGGCTGCCGTATGGTTTGCCGCCAGTAGGAGCCAGCGCGCCGGTGCTTGTCGATGCGGCGACCGCGCAGGCGGCACTGCGCTCGGCGTGGGCTGCAGGCATCACCACGTTCGACACTGCGCCGGCGTATGGCGTGGCGGAAGAACGCGTGGGCGCGGCGTTGGGCGCTGATGGCGAGGTGTGGACGAAATTGCCGCCGCAGGTGCGTGACGTCGAGGCGGCGTTGGCGTCGATCGCGCAGTCGTGCGCACGTTTGCAGCGGCCGCGTTTGGCGCTGGTGCAGTGGCACAACTGGACGCGCGCCTTGGGCGAGGATGCGTCGTTTCGTGCAGTGTGGAGCGCCCTGGCCGACGACCCGCGCGTGGCTGGCTTGGGCGCCAGCACCTATGGGCCTGACGATGCGTTGGCGGCGGTGGAATCAGGCATTTTCCGCGTGGTGCAGGTCGAATGGAATGTGCTGAATCAGCGGGTCGTCACGGCGATCACGGCTGCGGCGCGCGCTCAGGGGGTGCGCGTGGCGGTGCGCAGCGTGTATTTGCAGGGGTTGCTAGTGACGCCGGTGGTGCCGCCGCGCTACGCCGGATTGGCACCCAGTATCGCGCGCTTCCAGCACTTGGCGCAGTCGTGGTCGCTGTCGCCTGCCGCGCTGGCGCTGCGCGCGGCGCTCGATCATCCGGGTATCGACTATGTGCTGGTTGGGCTTGATCGGCCGGTGCAGTTGGAGGCGGCGTTGGCGGCCTGCGCTCGGCCGGTGCTTACGGACGCGCAGCGTGATGAGCTAATCGCGTTGGATCGCGGTGATGATCCGTTGACCGATCCGCGCACGTGGGCGAAGCCGGCATGAGCATCGATGTGCTGCTGTTGGCCGAAGGTTCGCGCGCCATTGGTGCCGGGCATCAGGTGCGCAGCGCGGTGTTGGCGCGGGCGTTGGCCGCGCGCGGGCTGACCACGCTGTTGCTGGCGCGGGCGCTGCCAGGCGCGCAT
>JBBROQ010000061.1:0-14769 GCA_038229115.1 Planctomycetota bacterium
GATCCCAATGTACGTCCCACGCCAGTTCATTGCGCAGCCCGATGCGCGCGCCGTCGAATCGGCAGCCATACGCGGTGATCGCCTCCCAGCCCGGCGCCCAGATGCCGGTGGCGTAGGTGCCGCAATCCAGCCACAGCGTCGCAGCGCGATCCGGCAACACGCAGGTGCGATGGCCGACATCCAGGCCGGCCCACGGTTGCCCATCCAGCCAAACGGTCGTCTCGCCTTGGCAGTTCCACTCGAGATGCCGCCGAGTTTTTTCGGCTTTCGCCGGCGCCGGAATTTCCACCCGGAACCAGCGCTGCTGCCAACCGCCTTTGGCTTGGCCGAAGAACGAGTTCGCTTTCACTGCCGCGAACTTTTGCCGCGCTGCTTCTGCGACCGGAACCTCGACCGCATTCACCGGGCCGCCGACCACCGCGAGGTCATCCCAGCGCTCCCACAGCAGTGTCGCGACTTGGCGCTGTACGCCCATCAGGCGCTGATTCACGAGTTGCGGCAGGGGATTGGTGATGCGCGGCATGGGATCCTCGGGGGCGCGCAGTGTGGGTGGCTGACTACATCCGGCCAGTCTACCTGCGCGGCGGCGCGCGATGTGCTTCACACCACGAGCATGGCAGATCCACGATTGAGCGACGGCACGGACGTGCCATGACGCGGCATGCGATTTACGTGGTGGCGTATGGTTCCGGTGCTGCTCGCCCTGCTGGCGATCGGCTACAAATATCTGACGGCCGAACGGTTCACGAATCCCGAGACCGGTGCGACCGCGCGCGTGGCGCTCTCGCGTGAGCAAGAGGCGAGCCTGGGCCTGCAAAGTTTTCAGAGCGTGTTGGCGGAAGAACATCAGGTGACCAGCGGTTCTGCGGTCGAGCAGGTCCAACGCGTGGTGCGCCGCCTGATCCCTGCCACCGGTGCGGGTGGGGCTGGGTTCGAATGGCAGGCGGCAGTGATCGATAGCTCACAGGTGAACGCGTTCTGTCTTCCGGGTGGGAAAATCGCGGTTTATACCGGCATTTTGCCCGTCGCAGTCGACGACGCCGGACTCGCCACGGTGCTCGGTCATGAGATGGCCCACGCCACCAGCCGCCACGGCGCGCAGCGCATGGAAAAGCAGGAATACGTGCAGTTGGCGATGATGGGCGCGCAGGGCTCGGTGACCGGCATGGACTATCAGCAACAGCGCATGGTGATGGGTCTGTTGGGCGCGGGCGCGCAAGTCGGGGTCAGCCTGCCTTTTAGTCGCGGGCACGAGAGCGAAGCCGATCATCTGGGTCTGCTGTACATGGCGCGAGCCGGTTACGACCCGCACGCAGCGATCGCGTTTTGGAAGCGCATGGCCGCGGCCGCCGGCGGCGCTGGCCGAGCGGAATTCCTGTCCACGCATCCGGCCGACGCGACCCGCGTCCGTGATCTGGAAGCGCTGTTGCCCCAAGCCATGGTGGAATACGAGCACGCGCACGCGCAGTGACGTGAGTGGTGGTTTCTTAGCGCAGGTGCGCCAACTCAAACAATTCGTCGCCACGTTCGTGATCGGCATCGCGTAGGCGCGGTCCGGCGAAACTGATGCTGCGGCCCGCCTCAAGCTGCTCCTGCGTGAGCTTCGCATCGGTGCCCTGACGGCGGCCTTCGTAAGCCCGTAGCGCGTCATAGAGCGCGATGCCGCACGACCACGGCAGTCCGGAATAACAGTGCAACGTGACCGGACGCTGCGCACGGCGATCGCCGGGTTCCTCCATCGTGGTCAGCAGTCGATCCAGATAGGCGTGCAGTCTGGTCAGCTCGGCATCCGCCACCGCGCCGCCGGCGCGCAGCATCGCGTTGTCGATCATCAGCGGCGCATTCGCGCCCACCCGCACCGCCACCAGGCCCAACTGCCTGACGTCGTGGCCGCGTGCAAATGCAGTGCAGGCTTTTACGTCGGCTCCCGCCGGTAGCTCGGCCGGCAGCGCGATCACGTTCAGATCCTGCGGCACCACCGGGCTTGGTATGGCGGTGCTACCCTGGTTGGTCGGCAGCAATGCAGACAGCGCCTGATCGTCCCTGACAAAGCGCGTGGTCAGGATGAAAAACAGCAGCAGCAACATCACGCAGTCGATCATCGGAACGAGATCGAGTTTGCCGTCGTCGCGCAGGTCAGTCGAAGTAGACATGGGATTCTCCAATGGCTGGAGAACGCCAATTTTTTGTGAGGGTTCAGGCTGAAAAAGGTTCAGCGCTGGCTGGCCTCATGAGCCTTCAGTGTGCGCTCAGGTTCCGTGGTCACGCCGGATGCAGCGGCCCCGCCAGACCCGGCCACGGGTCGCCGACTTGGCCGCGCTGCCGCAGCCAGCAATCGATCAACACCAGCGCGGTCATCGCTTCGACGATCGGTACTGCCCGAGGCAGCACGCACGGATCGTGACGACCTTTGGCTTGCAGGTCGACATTGTTGCCAGCGTCATCGGCACTGGGTTGTGGTTTCAGCACCGTAGCGGTGGGCTTAAACACCAAGCGCAGGTCGAGGTCCATGCCGTTGCTGATGCCGCCCTGGATGCCGCCAGAGCGATTGCTGCGCGTGGTCATCTGTTGTGCGCCAGCACTGCCTTCCCAGGCGTAATGATCGTTGTGCTGCAAACCGGTGAGATCCGCCGCGCCGAAACCCGAACCGACCTCGACACCTTTGCACGCTGGCAGGCTCAGGAACGCCTGCGCCAGCAGCGCATCCAGCTTGTCGAACACCGGCTCGCCCAAGCCCGGCGGCAGCCCGCGCACGCACAGCCGCACGAAGCCGCCCAAACTGTCACCGCGCTTTTTTGCGTCCAAAATCGCGGTTTCCATCGCGCTGGCGCTGACCGCATCCGGGCAGCGCGTCGGATGTGCGTCGACCTGCGCACGCGTCACCGTCGTCGGATCGATCGCCGCCGCGGCGTTAATGGAGTGCACGCGCTCGACCCAGGCCGTGATCGACAAGGCCGGGAAACGCGCGCACAGCAGCTGCTCGGCCACCGCACCCGCAGCGACGCGACCGACGGTTTCGCGCGCCGAGGAACGCCCGCCGCCCTGCCACGCCCGGATCCCGAATTTTGCGTCGTATCCGAAGTCAGCGTGGCTCGGCCGATAAATGTGATGCCAGTCGCCATAGCTGCCCGAACGCGCGTCCTGATTGCGCACCATCAAACACATCGGCGTGCCCAACGTGCGTCCCGATTCCAGATCCAAACCTGACAGCACCTCGACCGCATCCGCCTCATCACGCGGCGTCACCAACGCGCTCTGCCCCGGCCGCCGCCGCGCCAGGAACGCCTGAACGGCACTCAGATCCAACGCATGCCCCGGCGGACAACCATCAATCACGCAGCCCACCGCCGGCCCATGCGATTCACCAAACGTGGTCACCCGAAACGCGTGGCCAAAAGTATTGCTGCTCATCGTGGTCTTGTTCTCCCAGCCACCCGCCCGCCCGCCATCCTCAACCTTCTCCGGCTGTCAGGGGGCAGCGCCGGAGGCGCGTTCTTGGGGGATGGACCTGCTGTCCATCCCCCAAGCTAACAAGCACCTAACTTGCTTACCCGGTCCGCGTCCCTACACCCGCGCGCTTCACCACGCCGGGCATTTCCCGGGGTTTCCGAAGGGCAACGCCGCGATGCGCAGCAACCGCTTCCGTAAGATCAAGCTCGATGGCTTTAACAACCTCACCAAGTCGCTGAGCTTCAATCTCTATGACGTGTGCTATGCGCGAAACGCCGCAGAACGCCGCGAATATCACGAATACATCGACGAGGAATATAACGCCGAGCGTCTGACTGCGATCCTGACGGAAGTAACGCGCATCATCGGCGCGAATATTCTAAACGTCGCGCGTCAGGATTACGATCCGCACGGCGCCTCGGTAACGATGCTGATCAGCGAAGAACCGATCGAGAAGGAACCGGAGAATCTTGAGAAGCCGGGTCCGATTCCCGAAGCAATCGTCGCACATCTCGACAAGAGCCACATCTGTGTGCACACCTATCCGGAAGCGCATCCGTACAGCGGCATCGCGACTTTCAGAGCCGACATCGACGTGTCGACCTGCGGCAAGATTTCACCGCTGCGCGCGCTGAATTATCTGATCCACAGTTTTGACGCCGACGTGCTTAGTCTGGATTACCGCGTGCGCGGTTTCACCCGCGACGTCGAAGGCACCAAGCACTACATCGACCATCCGATCACCTCGATCCAGAACTTCGTCTCGCACGAAATCATCCACGATTACCAACTGGTCGACGTCAACAATTACCAAGAAAACCTGTTCCACACCAAAATGTTCCGCAAGGAAATCGACCTCGACCACTACCTGTTTGGTGCCGGCACGAAGGGGAAAATGCCGAACAAGTCCGAGAGCGAGAAGATCAAGAAGCGTCTGTTCCAAGAGATCCAAGAGATCTTCTATGCGCGCAATCTTGATGCCTAAGCGCCAGCGCGCCGAGCCCGGCCGCACACCAGTACGTTAAAACACCGAACCCCAGCCAAGCGGCTGGGGTTCGGTGTTGGTCAGCACGAGCAGCGGTTAAATCAAGGTGCTGGTTCAACCGGAGCCGCAGCGGCAGCTTCGGCGGGCGCCGCCACGACCTTCTTAGTGAAGCGCGGCGGCGGGTTGCCCTTGAGCGTGTACGCTTCGCCGGCGTCCAATTTCACGGCGTTCTTTTGCGCGGTCTTAATCAGGTTGGAGACGTCATCGGTGGTGAAGCTGGTGGCCAGCTTAAACGCCACGCCGACTTTCTGTTCGCCGCCGACTTCGTTAAATTTCGCCCACAAGATATGCCCGGCCTGAGTCAGCTCGAACGGAGTCGTCACCCAGACCTGATAGCGCAGTTCGCTGTTTTGCGCGATGTAGGTGGCGACGAAATCGCGGCTGCTCTCGCCGGTGACGGCCATGACCAACGCGCGACCGAGGGCGTTCATCGCATAGCGCACGGCTTCGGCGGTGGCGGTGCCTTTTTCCTGCTGCGTGAACGACATCTCATAGGTGCCGATCGACAGCCGGGTGAGGGTCTTGGTGGTGGTGGCGCTGATGTTCGCACCGATCAGGACCTTGAGGTCACGCTCGGGAAAATTCGCGTACTTAGGCTTCGCGTCGGTCATGCGCGGCAGCCTAGAAACGCCTTGCCACGGCACAACCGTTTCGGCTCGCTCATCCGTCTAGAATGCTGACGACGCGGAATTTACCGCAGTAAATGCAAGCTCTCGCGCTGATCGAGTTGCGCTGAGCGTGGCGTCGTGAGGACGATTTGTGACTGGCGCGGGGTTTGCTGTGTCGTTCCCACAACACGTCATCAGGTCAATCAGACCGGTTCCGGCGTTCGTACTTCACCTATGAACAGACTTCCTCATGGTTGGCGGATTCGGTGCGCCATGCAGTCGACGCACGCCAACCACGGGCTTTCCGTCGCTGTCGAGATCGCTGAATCCCTGGGCTTTCACCGTTTCATCCCGCGACACTTGCCCGATCGCGGACACGTACCCATAGTCACCCGCATCCTTGGAGGTGGACGATGACCACGTCCGTTCCCGTGTCCCTCGAACGTCTGCTCGCTTACCTCGCCGGTTGCGGCGGTAGCGACCACTTCTTCTTCCACGACGACCATGGCGAACCCGATCCGATCGCGGCCCGGGATTTCGCCGAGCGTCTGCGTTCCCAACGCGGCGATCACCTGGACGTGATCGCTGCAGTCGGGCAAAGCGCAAATCGCGTGACCGTCACGCTGCTGGTCGAACCGGCATCGGTGTAGGTCAAACCGCATTCGCGTGAAAACGCCGACGCCCGCGCAGCACCAAGCTGCGCGGGCGTCGGCGTTTTTGGTCAGCGTCAGGGCGTCGGCTGCTGCGACCTCAGCAATCGACGTGTGGAGCTGGCAGCCGAAACAGCCGGCAGGCGTTGCGCGTGGTCCACATCGCCAGGTCATCGCGACGTTGGCCGCGGATGTCTGCGAGCAGATCAAGGACGTGCGTGACCCGCGCGGGTTCATTGCGCTGGCCACGAAACGGAGTTGGCGGCAAATAGGGCGCGTCGGTCTCGATCAGCAGCCGATCGTTCGGGACCATCCGGGCCGCATCGCGCAAGAACTGGTTGGCTTTGTAGGTGACGGTGCCGTTGAAGCTCAGCCACCAGCCAAGTTCCAGATACGCCGCGGCTTCAACGGTGGTGCCGATAAAACTGTGAATCACCCCGCGTGAACGCGGACTTAGCCGCAACGTCGCGAGCATGTCGACATGCGCGTCGCGGCAGTGGATCACGACCGGCAGATCCAAGCGCACGGCCAGATCGAGCTGCGCTTCGAACTGTTCGCGCTGCTGCGCATGCGGGTTCAGCGTGTGAAAATATTCCAAGCCAACTTCGCCCAGGGCGACGAAGCCGCCGCCGCGCAGCAGCGCTTCGAGTTCGCCCAAATGCGCCACGAACGCGTCGCCGGCCTCATGGCAGGTGAACGGATCCAGGCCGGCGCTGGCGCTGATGAAATCCGGAGCTTTGGCCGCAATCGCCGCAACCGCGTGCGCGTCAGCGATGCTGGTGGCAATGCAGATCACGCGCGCGATGTCGGCCGCGCGCGCTCGCTCCAGCACCGCGTCCAGGTCGGTCGTGAAACGTGAACTGCTCAGGTGGCAATGCGTGTCGATGAGCGCGGGCATGGCGAGTGTTCAACCGATGTCGTCGAGAAACGCAGCGTAGGTATCCAACTGCTCTAAGCGCCGACGCGCAGCGGCGCAGGTGGCGGTGGTGGCCAAGCCGGTGTGCTCGGCCAGGAAGCACAGGTACTGCACCACGTTCTTCGCATAGCGCAGTCGTGTCGCCGCGCTGATGGCGTAAAAACGCGCTCGCTGCGCATAGCCCGCCGGGCCGTGATCACCCAGGCTGTCTTTGTCAGCGCGCCCGTCGGCGGCGAGCACGAATAGAAAATTATATTCGAACCAGAACATGTGGTTGGGGCTGGGCTGAAGTGCAGCCAAAGCTTGTTGGCAGGTGGCTGGGCCGGCGAACACGTCGGTCGGGCGACCTTCAATGTCCAGCGCGTGGCTGATGAACTGCCGCGCCATCTGCTGTTCGGTGACGTCGGGCGCGAAGGCGCTGGACAGGGCTAGCTCGCGCGTGAACGCATACCAGTCGCGCCAGAGCGCCTGATCCGACGCGTCAGTCGATTGCGCGAGCGCGACGCCAAGCTCGAACGTGTACCGGCCGCTGGTCTTCACTTCCAGCGCGCCGCCGGTGACGCGTCCGCACACCTGATAGTTTTCCGCTGATTTTCCTGAGCCGGAATGAAAGCCGATGGCGACGCCAAATTGCCGGCACACCGCCCAAGCCGCCTGCACACGCCGTTCGAGTTCGACATTGTCGCCAAACGGAAAGTTTTTTTGAAAGCCGAACGCCGGCGCGACGAACTGCACTGGCATCGCCAATGCTTCGCACAGCGCCAGCATGGTCGCGAGCGTTTCTGGCGTGGTCAGGCCGGGCAGTTCGTCGATCGACAGTTCGCGAAAATAGGCGCGGCCAATCGGCGTGGAAAATGCCGCGGAGCGGCCTGCGGCGTACTTTACATCACGCGCGGCCATCTTGCGCAGCGCTGGCCAGACGCTGGCCAATAGGCGCTCGAACGCGGCGCGATCGAGTTTCACGCCGACGCTGGCGACGCGCGCTTCGACTTTTTGCAGCACGTCACGATCAACATACTGCGCGCACCACGCCGCGGCATCGGCCGGGGGCATATGTGCGGCGAGAGTGGCGGTCAATTCGGGCGACAAGTCGAAGGTGATGTAGCTAGCTAACAGCGCGCCCGCGACCAAGCGATCCTCACGCGCATCGAACTTGCCACCGATGGGTTGGTGGTCGGCGTTAAAACCCCAAGCGATGCGATGACGGTGAAAACCGGTCTTTAGCTTCGATAGCACGGCGCCGTGGCTCATGCCTTCGACGCTTTGGCCCTGATGGCCTTCGGGCACATTCGCGCCGATGAACGGGAACGGCACCGTGTCGAGCGTGCCCGCCAGTAGCGCGTCGACGTCGTAGACCAGTTCGCGTGGAATCGAATTCTGATTCGCGGTTAGACTCAGGCGCAGCTGCGTCATCGCCCATTCCACTGCCGGCCAATGCAGCGTGGTCAGCCGCGCGCCCACACCCAAACTGGAATGCGCCAAGGTTCCGGTAGCGGTGGGAAAAATGGTGCTGCCGGCGTCGTGGTCCTGAACCAGGTTTTTAAGCGTCAGCAGATTCGTCCAGGTCGATGGAAAGCCGAAGCGATGGCCGCCCAGCGATATGCCATCGTGCAGCAGCGTCGCCAACGCGCCGGCCGCCTGCGCCGTATCGCCGCTCAGGATCCAGGCGTGGTCGCCACTGCGATCTTCAACCAGTTCCCACGTGCCGGCTGCCGTCATGAAACGCGAACGCGGAAAGCGCGTTAATTCTGCGAATTTCTCACTGCTTTTTTCAGCCACCGTTTTAGCCACTTGTTCAGCCAAAAGCCGCGCCCGCAGGGTCGGCCAATCCAGGCAGAAATCTGGGCTAATACAGGGATTCGCGGCCAAGCGCAGATCATGGGTAAGCAGGAAGGCGTTGATCGCGGACATGCACTCTCCGGCTCCGAACTGTCGGCTTGCTCGCTGTGCTGCAACACACGGACGGAAGGGCTGGTCGGTGATGAAGCATCCGCTGCCGCAGCGACCGCGTAGATTTTGCGCCCTTTGCAGGTCATTCTGTCGACACGTCCACCCTTTCAGAAAGCCTCCATGCCACGCGCTCTTTCTCTGCTGTTGTTCGCCGTCTCGATCCTGTTGGTCGTTTCGGCCTGCGCTGGTTCGCGCCTAACAGAACGGAAATTTTCGGATGGCAGGGTCAGCTCATCCGGGCATCTGGTGCGCGGCAAACAGTACGGCGAATGGAGCTATTTTTTTTCCGGCGGTCAGGTGCAGGCGCGGGGCATGTGGACGCGCGACAAGCAGGACGGCGCGTGGACCTGGTGGCACGCCAACGGGCAGAAACATTTCGCCGGCGCCTATCAACGCGGCCTGCGTCAGGGCCGTTGGGACGAATGGTATGACAACGGCCAACTCGCCAGCAGCGGTGATTACCGACGCGATCGCCAGGACGGCCCGTGGCGATTTTATGACCGCACCGGTGAAATGGTCGCCAGCGGGACGTTTGCGAATGGCCTACGCAGCGGCGAATGGGTGACGCCGACGCGGTTAGTGGACGGCAAGCCGGTAGTTGAGTTGAAGGCGCTGCCGGAAACGCAGCCGGCTGCACTTGCTGAAGTCGTCGATGTTCCTGACACCGTCGCGGCAGCGACCACCAACGTCCGCGTGTGGTCGCCGTTACCATTGCTGCCCAGTTTTTGGACCCGCGACGAAGAGGCAAACGTCGGCGATTGGATCAAGCAATACAGCACTGCTGAAGCACCGAATACGGTCGGCGATTACGGCTCGATCGGCGGTGCCGGCGAGTCGCGCAGTGAACTCATCGGCACCAAGTTGCCGCAGGTGCGCTTCCTGTCGTCTACCGGCGCGGTGATTGATCTGACCCGCACGGCAAAAAAGGGCACCGTGGTGGTGGTGATGCGCGGCTTTGCCGGCCAGGTCTGCCTGTACTGCGCCGCGCAAACGGTAGCGATTAGTCAGGGCATTGAGCGCTTTACCGCTGCTGGCGTCGACGTGGTCGTCATCTTTCCCGGCGCACCGGAATCGGTTCCCGCGTTCATTCAGGCGGTGCAAACCCTGCGCAGCGAACCGCCGCCAATGCCGGTGGGTTTGGATGTCGGTCTGAAATTAGTGCGCGCCCTGGCGATCGAAGACGACTTAGCCAAGCCCAGTTCGTTCATCGTCGATCGTGGCGGCGTGGTCCGGTATGCATACGTCGGGACGAACATGGCCGATCGGCCGTCGGTCGAGCAGCTCTTGCGCGCGGTGGCTGATTCCCTGAAGTGATCGCGTGGAACCTGACAACGACCGCACGCAGGAGCAGAACCAGCACGATCAGACGCCGCTGCTGTCGCCGACAGTGGCGGCGAAACTGCCGGTGATTCCCGACGTTCGCATCGATGTCGAAATCGGTCGTGGCGGCATGGGTGCGGTCTATCGCGGCCGTCAGCTGTACCTGGATCGGGTGGTGGCCGTGAAGCTACTGACGCTCGATCCGGGTCAGGACGGCCAGGATTATCTGCGCCGTTTTCAGCGCGAAGCGAAGCTGTTGGCCGGCCTCGCGCACGCGCACATCGTCGCCTGCTATCAGGCCGGCATCAGTCCCGACGGGCAGCCGTTCTTGGTTATGGAATGCATCGATGGCCCGAATCTGAAACAGTGGATCGCCGAGCATGGCCCGCTGACCCAGGCGCAGGCGTTGTCGCTGACCGCGGATTTGGCCGCGGCGCTCGAACATGCGCATGGTCGCGGCGTCATTCATCGCGACGTGAAGCCAGAAAACGTGCTGCTGCAACGCCGCGCCGATGCGGCCGCGGACGAGCCATTTCCGTACATTCCGAAACTGGCCGATCTGGGCTTGGCGCGACCGCAGCGTGATTTGGGCGATGCGACGCTTACCCGCAGCGGCGTGATCATGGGCACGCCGGCGACGATGGCGCCGGAACAGTTCGACGACCCCGACGGCGTGGATTTTCGCGCGGATATTTACGGCCTGGGCTGCGTGCTCTTTCACGCGCTCGCCGGCCGGCCGGCGTTCAGCGGCAACAGTTTTGCGCAGTTGGTGGCAACCAAGGTTTCAGGCACCTTGCCGGTCTTTTCGGTGCCCGGCTTGACGCCCGCGACCGCGGCGCTGCTGCGCGATTTGTTAGCGCGGCATCGCGATCAGCGCCCGCGCAGTTACGCCGAGGTCATCAGCCGTTGCCGCGCCGCCATCACTGCGACGCCGGGGCGGCGCGCGGCGCGCACGTCGTTCGTGCTGGCCGGTGTGCTGATTGCGGCGGCGGGCGTGGGTTGGTGGCTAGGCCAGCGGGCGCCAGTCGCAGCATCTGCGCTGCCAGGGGTGACACCGACAGTCACCACGACAACGATCGCGCCGACCGCTCCGGTAGTCAGCGCCGCAACGCCGGTAAAAACCGCGCCGACGAAAAGCCCACTTGATCAACTGCATTTTGCCGGGCCGAGCATGTTGCTCGGCACCGGCTTCAGCACCCGCCTGAATGGCTGGACGCCGGTGGGCAATGCGGTGTGGGTGCCGGCCGAGGAATCCACCACCGGCATCATCGGCCGCCGTGGCGTGATCGGTTATCCGCTGACGCCACCGCTGCGCGCCACTGCGATCGTGCGCTTAGCCAATCGCGAGGATGCGCGCACTGATGTGGTCACTTTTGGCACCACCTTGAATGACGGCACCTCCATGGGCGTGTCGGTGCGCAATTTGGGTTCGTCATTCCTGATCACGGTCGAATCCGGACCGCAGCGCGGCGACATGCCGAACGCGGCGTTACGCAGCCTGACCATTGATCCGGCTGCTGAATTGGAGCTGATCATCAGCGCCGATGCCGACACGTTCAGCGCCGCGATCGGTGCGCGCACCTTGGCCGCAGTCAGCTTGCCGGTCGCCCCGGTCGGCATTTTCCTGGCCGTCGATGGCCCGGTGCCGGTCGAAGTAGTCAGCGTGACGGCCGCATCAGTTATCTCGACCGAGCGTTAAACGTCTATTTTTTCAGTCGTTTTTGCATTTGGCGTGTGCCGCTGGCGCAGGTCCATGACCAAATTTGACGCGGCCATAACGGTTGGCAGAGCACAACTCAAAATGCCGACGCTGTCGTTCTTGCCCCAAATGAAATAGCACAGCGTCGCGCCGGCACCGACTAAACTGATGACCCAAAACACGGTCGGAATCTCGCGCGAACCGGTTTGTTTGCGGTGCCAAAATTGCACCACCCAACGCAGGCCGAAGCACGCTGTGCCGGCAAAGCCGATTATTTTCCACGGCGTCAGCACCACCGGCCACGTCAGCAGCACGGTGTTCATAAAAGACATCAGCGCGCCTCGGCCACATGCGCGCGAATCCGCGCCGCGTCGGTCGTCGACAGATAGCGCGTGCCGGCGACATCGTTGGCTTCCAGATACGCCACCGCGTCGCTGATAGTGACGATTGCGGCCACCGGCAGCTTTTCGCTGGCAGTCACATCCTCGATCGCGGTGCGGCCACCCGTGCCGAGCCCGCGTTCCTGACGATCGACCGCGACCACCGCGCCGACAATGTTCACGCCCAACGGCCGCAATTTCGCCAAGCTTTCGCGCAGCGCGGTGCCGGCGGTCAGCACGTCGTCGACGATCACCACCGGCACGCCGGTGGTCAGTGCTGCGCCGACAAAGCTGCCGCCGTCGCCGTGGTCCTTTACTTCTTTGCGATCGTAGGCCCAACCCACCGGCTGGCTGACCAACTGCTCATAGGCCGCCGCCGCGGCCAGCGCCAACGGGATACCTTTGTACGCCGGACCGAACACCACTTCGACGCCGCGGCCGAACGTCCGCTCAATGGTGTCGGCGTAGGCGCGCCCAAGTTTGGCCAAATCCGACCCGCGATTGAAGCAGCCCGTATTGACAAAATACGGGCTTTTCCGGCCGGATTTCAGGGTGAAATCACCGAAGCGCAGCGCCTGCCGGGCGACCAGCAGGTGCAGGAACTCGATCTGCGCCGGGGTCATTCCTCGACGATCTCGACGCTGAAGCGATCGCCTTCGCGCACTTTGTTCACGATCGCGATGTCCTTCGCGTCGGTCAGACGGCCGAAAACAGTGTGCACATTGTCGAGGTGCGGCGTCGCCGTGTGGGTGACGAAAAACTGGCTGCCGCCGGTGTTCGGGCCGGCGTGCGCCATGCTCAGGGTGCCCGGCTGATGACGCTCAGGATTCGCCGCGCCGAGTTCGCATTTGATGGTGTAACCCGGGCCGCCGGTACCGGCCCGACCTTTGGAGCCTTCGCGCGAGAGCGGGCAGCCGCCCTGGATCATGAAGTTCGGGATCACGCGATGGAAGGAGAGGCCGTCGTAATAGCCCTTCTTCGCCAGCGTGACGAAGTTCTCGACCGTCTTCGGCGCGGTCTTCGGGAACAGGGTCAGGGGGATATTGCCGTGGGGGGTCTTGATGATCGCCTGCATGGTGCGTTCCTGGGCAAGCGGCGCAGCCGCTCTTGGGTGAGCGCGGGAGCTTCTGGCGTTGGTACGTTGCGCAACCTGCCGAGCTACTCCGTCAGCCGGTCTGCCAACCAAGTGAACAGATGGCGATACGGCACGCCGCTGGCCGCGCCGACTGCCAGGCCGCACGTTGGCCCGGTGGAGACGCCCTGCGCATCTGCATGTTGCGCAGAAAACACCTGAATTTCAGCGGTTTCGCGCGCCATCGCGGCGGCGGTCAAGGTTGGTTCCAACCAGCCGCGATCGCCAGCCATACCGCAGCAGCCGGCGGCCGCGGGTGTGAACGTGCGTGTCCCAGCGGCCTCGACCGCGACGTTCAGCGCACCGGCCCACCTGTGTTTGTGCTCGGCGCAGGTCGGATGCAGCGCGGTCATTTCACGCTCGGCCGCAGTGGCGTCGCGCAGCCGGCCGCGCGCCCGCAGCCGTGGTAACAGCACCGTCGCCGCGAAGGTCGCGGGATCCTGCCGCGGCAATGCGCGCCACGCGGCGGCGAGCGTCGCGTCATCGTTCACGCACGCCTGGACGTCGTCGTACGCCGCGGCGCAGGTACTGGTGTCGGTGACCAACGTCACGCGGCGCGCGCTGGCCGTGGTCGTCGCCGCGATCGCGGTACGGCGCGCGGCGGCGCGGTGCGCGGTAGTGAAGCCCTTGCTGGCGAAAGGCTGCCCGCAGCACAAACCGTCTGATTTTTCCGGCACAATCACGCCGACGCCGGCCGCCGCGCACAGTCGCGCGAACGCCTGTGGCAGCGCGTCGTCGCCGAACATCCGCGCCAGGCACGATGGCAAGTACAGCACCGTCGGCGCATCAGCTTCCGCGCTTGGCCACTGTTTCGGCAACGCCGCCGCTGCGCGCGGCAACGGCACGATTCGCCCCGGCAGCCGACGGATGTTCAGCGTCTGCGCCAAGCGCAGACCACCGCGCGCGATCGCCGCCACCGCTGAAAAATTCCGCTCGGCCATCAGCGCCGCCCAACGCGCGAACGCCGGCTGTCGCGCGGCGCGCTCGGCCTTCACCAAGTCGCCGGTGTTGATGTGCACCGGGCAGGCAGTCGCGCACAGCCCATCGGCGGCGCACGTGTCCAGGCCGGCGTGCAACCACTGGGCGCGCACCGCCGCGCCCAGCTCACCGCCGGCGGCCATCAGGCGCAGTCCGGTGATGCGCTGGCGCGGACTGAGCGTGGCGTCGCGGCTCGGGCAGATCGGTTCGCAGAAACCGCATTCGATGCAGCGATCGACGATCGCGTCGGCCGGCGGCAGACGCTTCAAATGTTTGAGATGGATCTCGGGATCGTCGCTTAGCAGCACGCCCGGATTCAGCAGGTTCTGCGGGTCGAGCAGCGTTTTTATTCGGCGCATCAACGCAACCGCATCCTCGCCCCACTGCCGTACCACGAACGGTGCCATGTTGCGCCCGGTGCCGTGCTCAGCTTTCAGATGTCCACCGCGGGCCAGTACGGTGTCGACCAGCGCCGCCATGAAGGCGCGATAACGCGCGACTTCCGCCGGCTGCGCCAAATCTGGCGTCAGGGTGAAGTGCAGGTTGCCGTCCTTTGCATGGCCGAAGATCACCGCGTCGTCATACCCATGCGCGGCAAAGCAGGCACGCAGCGCGTGGACGCCCTCGGCCAACTGCGCGAC
>JBBROQ010000062.1:0-14710 GCA_038229115.1 Planctomycetota bacterium
GAGCACGGTGGCCAAGCCATCCGCGCCTGGAGTCAGGCGATCCGCGCCGGCCGTCCGCGTGCGCGCGTCGTTCATCCCCGATGATGCCGGACGATGCGCTCGATCACGGTGTCGGCGCTGAGTCCCTGTGCCTGCGCGGCGAAACTCAGCACCACGCGATGACGCAGCACCGGCTTCGCGATCGCGACCAAATCGTCGGTGGTGACGTGGAAACGGCCGTGCATCAGCGCGCGTGCTTTGCCGCCCAAAATTAATTGCTGTCCGGCGCGCGGGCCGGCGCCCCATTGCAGCCACTGCGTGGCGTCGGCGACATCGTCGTGCCCGGCGCGAGTAGAACGCACCAGTGCGGTCGCCAACGTGAATACTTTTTCCGGCACCGGCACCGAGCGCACCAGGTCCTGCAACGCGACCAGATCCTTGGCCTTGAACAGCTGTTTTAGGATCGGCCGCTGCGTACCGGTAGTCCGGCGCAGGATCTCGATCTCTTCCGCGGCGCTGGGATAATCGACCAAAATCCGAAACATGAAGCGGTCGAGTTGTGCCTCGGGCAGGGCATAGGTGCCTTCTTGCTCGATCGGGTTTTGCGTCGCCAGTACGAAGAACGGATCCGGCAATTCGTAGGTGCGCCCACGGCAGGTAACGCGGCGTTCCTGCATCGCTTCTAACAAGGCCGCCTGGGTTTTGGGCGGGGTGCGGTTGATCTCATCGGCCAACACCAAACTCGCGAACAGCGGCCCGGGCAAAAACTCGAACTGCCGTCGGCCGGTCTGTGGATCTTCCTGGATGATGTCGCTGCCGGTGATGTCCGATGGCATCAGATCCGGGGTGAACTGGATGCGGCTAAAAGGTAGGTCCAACACCCGACCGAGGGTCTGCACCATCACCGTTTTCGCGAGGCCCGGCACGCCTTCCAACAAGCAGTGCCCGCGGCACAGCAGCGCGATGGTCAGCAGCTCGATCACCTCAGTCTGGCCGACGATCGCTTTGCCGACTTCCAGTGCGATGGCGTCGCGGGCCTGGCCCAAGCGCGCCACCAGTTGGGCATCGTGATCGTCAGAAGGCAGGGTCGGGTCGGTCATGGCTTTGGGGTTCCCTGCGGCGTTGGTGGCGGCGCTGCGGGAATCGCAGCAGAAGCCCGAGCCAACGCCGAGCAATCGCACTGGCGAGGTCGTGAACGTGCACAGGCATCGATGCTCGCTTCCTGTTGTCTGTTTGGGAACCAGGCCGAGAACGCCACTGACCCCGATGCCCACCGACGATCTCGACGAATGGATGACGCGCGCGCAGACCGGCGACCAGGACGCCTTCGCGCAGGTGGTCGAACACTGCCATCACTTGATCCGCGCGACCATGCTGCGCGAAACGGCCGACCCGGATCTGGCCGATGAACTGGCGCAGGAGTCCCTGTCCCGGGCCTGGGCCAAGCGCGAACAGTACCGCCCCGGCACCAGTCCGCGCGCGTGGCTGATCACCATCGCACGCAGTCAATTGATGGAGCACCACCGTCGTCAGGACCGCGACCGCCGACATTTGCGCGAACTGGTCCGGCAGGAACTGCTGCGCCATCAGCCCGATGAGCCAAGCGACCATCGCGAGCGATTAAGCGCTTTGAAAGCCTGCCTGAGCGAGATCGGGCCCGAGCACCACCGTCTGTTCGAACTGATCCACGCCCAAGGTTTGTCGAGCGAAGCCGCCGCCGACGAACTGGGCATCAAGCCCGAAGCCTGCCGGCAGCGCCTATCGCGGCTGCAACGCCGCCTACGCGACTGTGCGGAAAAACGCATGGCCGAAGCGCCCCAAAGCGACAGCGCGATCGGACCGCGCGACAGCGCGATCGAGCCGATGCGATGACAGACGACATGGAAAAGCCGCGCGAAGATCGCGTCGCCGAACTCGCCACCGCGTTCGCGTTGGGTGAAATCAGCGAAGTCGAATTGCAGGAACTCTACGATGCGCTGCGTGAACCCGGCGATCTGGGTCGGCACGCCGCAGGGGTGGCGTGGCGGGCGCTGGACACCCACAGCGAGCTGCGCGTTGGTTTGAGCACGCAGTTCCAGGACACCCTCGCGCACCGGCTCAATCATCCGATTAGTAACCGCTTCACCGCTAGTCTGCGCCGGCGTATGGGCCAATTGCCATCCGGGTTGTCGCCGGTGGCCGCGCCGGGAACGCAGCGGTCGTTGCCACTGTGGCCGTTCGCGCTGGTCGCGGTGATCGTGGTGACGTTGGCGCTCGGCACGTGGTGGTGGAGCGCGCGCGTTGAAACGGTCGCGACCGTGACCGAGGTGCAGGGCCAAGCGACCATCGCCGGCCGCGCCTTAGTACCGGGCACGCGCCTGGAACGGCTCCAGGTCGTGGTGCCCGCCGGCAGCAGCGTGCGCTGGCAGTGGCTCGCGGGTGGAGCTGCGGCCGGTGGCATAACCCTGAGTGGCCCAGCGACCGCGATTCCGCAGGGCGGTGGCTGTTCATTGGTCAGCGGTCAGGCCTGGATCACCGCCGGCGCGCAGCCCGCCACCATCGGTCTGCCGGATGCAAAGTTGGTGCTGACGCCTGCCAGTCGCGTCGCGGTGACGGTCACCGACCAGGGCAGCATGATCGGTGTCGCCGCCGGCAGTGCGGCGTTTGGGACGCCCAATGCGATGCAGTCGTTGAGCGCCGGACAGGCCGCCACCATCAGCGCGCACTGGCCGTGGTTGCAGCAAGCGGTGCCGGCAACCACCGCGTGGGAAGTGCCGGTCGCGGGCGCAGTGAACTGGGAATTGTCATTGTCGCTGACGTGGCCGGGCGAACACGAACTGCTGGCGCTGCGCTCGGTGGCTACTGCCGAGGCACCGCCGCTGCCGGCAGCGCCTGAAATGACCGCGGGTATCGAGCTGACCCCCGGACGTTTGACGATTGAACACGGCACCGACCGGCGCGAACAAGCGCTCCCTGGCGCACCGTTGGCCGCCCGAGAAGTGCTAATCCAACGCGCCGGCGACCGCCTCACCATCACCGTCGACGGCACCGTGCGTTATGTCGGCGCGCTGCCGTTGAATCGGCCGCGATTGATGCTCAGTCAGACGTCGGTGCTGCACAGCGGTCAGCTGCGCACCGGCCCGGCGACCGAGCCGCCGGCGCCGCTGCGCTGGCCGTAGCCGTCGAAAACCCTGGAAAAATCAGGGCGAAAAACTGAGTTCGCAGACGAGTCCGCGGTGATCCGAGCCTGGCAGCGTCACCGCGCGCACCGGCGTGGTGGCAAACCCGCGCACCACAATGTGGTCGATGCCGATGCCCAATGGTCCCAGCTGCGCGGGCCATGTTGCCGGCGTCGGCCCAGCCGTCAGGGCTAGGCCGTTATCCGTCTGAAAACGTCGCCACACCGGACTGCCGACGGTGCAGTTCCAATCACCCAACAGCAGCAGCGGCCCGTTCACCAACGCCGCCCGTTTGCCGATCCAGGCCAAGGTCGTATCGCGTGCCTGCCGCCAACGCGGACTCATCGGCGCGCGTGGATGGCAGGCGATGACAGTGAAGGGGTGGTCAGGAATTGCGACCGTGGCGACGATGATCGGGGTCTCGCCGATGATGACTTGTTCGACGTTCGCCAACGGCCAGCGGCTGAGCAGTGCAGTGCCGTTCCACCGAAACGCGCCGGTCGGAAAGTTCCACGTCTGATAGGGCCAACGAGGGTCGTGCGCGAGTCGCGCCTGATCCTCTGCGGCGACTTCGACGGCGCACACAACGCCTGGTTTTTCCGTGTCGAACGCGCTGAACGCGGTGACGCGATCCAGGCTGTCCTTGAACAGATTAGCGGTCGCGACGGTGACCCGCTCATAGTCGCGATCGTTATTGCCAACTGGGCCAACCGCTCTGGCGTGCGGCAGCCGTGCTGCCAACAACCACGGCACCAACGCGACCACCATCAACGCCAAGCACGCGCCCGCCCACCCACGCTGTTGGCGCAGCAAGCACGCCGCGGTCGCCAACGCGAACGCGGTGTGCAGCGACCAATGCACCACCAGTTCGCCGCTCCACGTGAACGCCGCGGTGGTGCCCCACAGCGCTGCGGCCAACGACGGCAGCGCCGCAACCGCCACCACTTTCTGCCACCATGGCGAACTGTGCCAAGCTAGTGCGCCGCGCGCCGCGCCCACTAGAGCGCCACCAAAGAGTTGGCCACCTTATGCGACCAGTTTGTGCGCGAGCCGGATCAGGGTGCGCGTGGCGAACCCGCTCATGCCCTTGGCGTAATAGCGCCAACCGCCGGTCTGGATCGCCGGGCCGGCGATGTCTAGGTGCGCCCACTGCACCTTGTCGCTGACGAATTCGCTCAGGAACAATCCGGCCGTGATCGCGCCGCCGTAACGGCCGCCGGTGTTGTTCACATCGGCATGGGGATGATCGATCATCGTGCGGTATTCACCGTACAACGGCAGCGGCCACAGTTCTTCGCCGGCCTCCTGACCGGCGGCGCGCACTTGCGCCAGCCACGCGTCGCTGCGGCCCATCAGGCCGCCGATGTTGTTGCCCAGCGCGACCATGCAGGCACCGGTGAGCGTCGCCGCATCAACCACATGCGTGGCGCCCTGTTCGCAGGCGAAGGTCAGCACATCGGCCAGCACCAAACGCCCTTCGGCATCAGTGTTGTCGACATGGATGAACTTCCCGTTGCGGGCGCGATAGATGTCCCCGGGGCGCTGCGCCATGCTGTCGGGCATGTTTTCGGCCAAGCACAAATAGGCCGTAAACGGCAGGTCGATACCGCTGTCGATCAGATGTTTCGCCGCGGCGTAGACCGCGGCCGCGCCGCCCATGTCGCCTTTCATTTCCCACATTTTATCGCCGGGCTTCAGGCTGATGCCGCCGCTGTCGAAGGTGATGCCCTTGCCGACCAGTGCCAATTTCGTCGCATGTTTCCGCGTCTTTTTCGCCGAAGTGGGCGTGTAGTGAATCTCGACCAGGGCCGGCGCGGCCGAACCGGCCTCACCGACCTGTGCCAAGCCGGGGAAGCCGGCCTTGCGTAACGCGTCGACGCCGCTGGTGATTTTCACCTGCGCTTTGGTGCCCCGCAGTTCGCGCTGTACGCGCTGCGCGAAGGTCTGCGGGTTCAGCAGATTCGGCGGCAGATCGGCAAGCTCGCGCGCCAGATTTTGCGCCTGCGCCACCGCCACGCCGGCCTTCACCGAGGGACCGTGCGCGGGCAAACTGATCGTGATCGCTGTGCGTTTAGCGTCCTTGCCGCTGCGCAGCAAGTTGAAGCGGTAGTCGGCCAGCAGGATGCCTTCGGTAAGCGCCTGCGTGTTGGCCAGTTTGCCGCCGACTAGCACAGTCGCGCCGGCGAGCTTTGCGTGCCGCACCGCGTCGACAATTTCACGGCCCAGCAGGCGCCAGTTCTCGCCGCCGACCAGCCACGGTTTTTCATCAAGCTTCACCAACAAGTAGCGCCCATCGCTGCTGACCAGTTGCAACGGCGCACCGCATTCGCCTTTCGCAATGCGCGCGGCCTGCGCTTCAACCAGTTTCGGCAGGCGTGCGCCGGTGTGGCCGATGACCACCACGGTCAGTTCGGATTTGATGGGATTGGCAGTGACGGTGCAGTCGAGCATGAAGACTTTCTGAGTCGACGAGTGAACGATGAACGCGAATGAATCAGACCAACCTTTTTCAGGCCGGCTTTTTCAAGCCAGCTTGGGAATCAGTTTCACGATCAAGCCGGACAGGATCGGCTCAGCTTTTTTCGCTGCGGCGATGATGTGCGCGACATTTGCCGGTTCGAGCGCATCGGCCAAACACCGGTCGGTGATGATGGCGAAGGCCAGGGTCTTTAGCCCGCAATGCACCGCGGCGATCGCCTCTGGCACGGTGCTCATCCCGACCACGTCAGCGCCCAGCGCACGCAGCATGCGATATTCCGCGCGGGTTTCGAGATTCGGGCCCAGCACGCCGGCATAGATCGCCTGATGCAGCGCGATGCCTTCGGCCAGCGCGGTGGCTTGAGCGACTTCGCGCAGGGCCGGGTCATAGGTCGCGAACATGTCCGGCCAACGCGGGCCGACGCGATCATCATTGACGCCGATCAGTGGATTTAGGCCCATCAGATTTAGTTGATCTTCCAGCACCGCGAGGTCGCCGACCTGGAAGCGCGGGTTCAGTCCGCCGACCGCCGAACCCATGACCAAGGTGTGGGCGCCCAACACTTTCGCCAAGCGCACCGGCACCACCACGTCGGCCGGCGAATAGCCCTCATACAAATGCAGTCGGCCGCTGAACGCGACCACCGGCACTCCATTCAAGTGCCCAAGCACCACTTCACCTTTGTGACTTTCGGCGGTGGACACCGGCATGCCCTTCAGGTCGGAGTACGGGATGCGAACTTTCGCATCGATGCGCTCGGCGACGCCGCCCAAGCCAGTTCCGAGCAAAATCGCGATCGAGGGTTTCACGTCACAGCGCGCGCGCACCTGCGCAGCGAGTGTAGTCAGCTCATCGAACAACGGCATGGCGGGCTCCAGGGCGGCGGATGATCCGGGGTCAAGCTGCGGTGCAAGCCGCTCGGAAACGAAACCGGCATCAGCGCTCCGGAATGACGGGGCCCGCCGCATCGGGCGCAAACAACGCATCCGGCAGCGCGCGCGCTTCCAGTTTCACCACGCGCATGCGGCGCACGGCTTCGCCCTGGGTTTCTTCGATCGTCACGGGCAACCCGGGCAGCGTGGCCAGGGCACGGAACAGATCCGATTCTTGCTGCGTCGCGAGCAAGCCCAGCGCCCATGGATTCGGCAGTCCGACGATCACGTCGACCTGCCACACCCGGCCGCCCTCGCGGATTTCTGTGCGTTTGGTCGCGCGGTCGAACGCGGTGGCGCCGTCTGGCTTTCCGGTCAGATCGACGGCCTCGGGAATGGCGAGCAAAGGCACCGGATGCGCCACCCCACCGACGTAGCCGGTGCCGCGCTGGTGCGCGCGATCCAGGTCCAACCGCAGCCCGTCGCTTGCGACCAACAACCGGCGGTTCTTCACCAAGTATTCCGTTCGCCCCAACACCAGTTCGCCACCGCGCGCGATCACCACGCGCTCAAGTTCACTCTCGAAAAAGCCGATGTCCTCTTTCAACACCCGTGCGACCGTCGGCGGCGCGGTGGACTGGCTCGCGCGCGCCTCACGCAGCCGGGCTTCCAAGAGCGTCGCCAAGCGCTCCAGCTCGGCGTGGTCCTCATTGGTCACGCCCGCGGATGAGCGCAGGGTCTGCTCGACCGAGATCACGCCCTGCCATTCATCCGCGCTCGCGGTTGCCGCCTGCACCTGGGCACCGGCGATGACCCAGAACGTCAGCAGAAACTGCAGCGCCGTCGCGTGTTTGATGAGCTGCCTAGTTTGCCGCATAGTTGCGCCGCCTTCTCTTGCGCAGTCGACTTTGCTACGACACTGCGCGACTCCACCGGAAAGGCAGTCATGGATCATCTCGACGTGCTGGAACAGCAGAGCGTCTACATCCTGCGCGAGGCGTACCGCCATTTTGAGCGCCTGGGCATGCTGTGGTCGATCGGCAAAGATTCGACCGTGCTGCTATGGTTAGCGCGCAAAGCTTTCTTCGGGCACGTGCCGTTTCCGTTGGTCCACATCGACACCAGCTTCAAGTTGCCCGAGATGATCGCGTATCGCGATCGTCTCGCGCGCGAATACCAACTGACCATGATCGTCGGCCAAGACGAAGCTACGCTCGCGGCCAAGAACACTTTCCCCGATAAATTCAAAGCCAACCCGGCGATGACGGATGCTGAACAAGCCGCCGCGCGCACCGCGTGCTGCTCGCTGCTGAAAGCCGGCGCGTTGTCGGCGACCCTGAATGGCACCGGCGTGCGCCGCCGACTGAATCTGCAAACCGGCGTGTACGAGATCGAGAACGATCGTCAGCCGTATCACGGCGTGATCGTCGGCGCGCGCGCGGACGAAGAAGGCAGCCGCTCGAAGGAGCGCTATTTCAGCCCGCGCACCAAAGAAAATACCTGGGATGTCGGCGATCAGCCGCCGGAATTTTGGAACCAGTTCAAAACCGATTACGCGCCCGGCACGCACGTTCGCATTCATCCGCTGCTGGATTGGACCGAGCTGAACATCTGGGAATACATCAAGCGCGAACAGATCCCGACGGTGTCGTTGTATTACGATCAGGGCGCCGGCACGCGCTACCGTTCGTTGGGCTGTGGCCCCTGCCAGACGCCGATCCAATCGACGGCGACGAACGTTGATGACATCATTGCCGAATTGAAGAGCGGCAAACTGAGGAACATTGCCGAGCGCAGTGGCCGCAAACAGGACGGTAAACACGGCCTCGAAGAGCTGCGTCGCCAGGGCTACATGTGAGCGTGTTGCTGCCGCGGTTGCCACATCCATCGAACGTTAAACAGGGTCTGTCATGAGCGAAGCCGTCGTCGATCGCGACCAAATGAACATCGTCATCGTCGGCCACGTCGACCATGGCAAATCCACCGTGGTCGGGCGGTTGTTCGCCGACACGGGCGCGTTGCCGCAGGGCAAATTGGATTCGGTGCGCGCTGAATGCGCCCGCACCGGCAAGGTGTTCGAGTACGCGTTCCTGCTTGATGCGCTGTCCGACGAGCAGGACCAGGGCATCACCATCGACACCGCGCGCTGTTTTTTCAAAACCGCCAGCCGCGACTACATCATCATCGACGCGCCCGGGCACATCGAGTTCCTGAAGAACATGATTTCCGGCGCCGCGCGCGCCGAAGCCGCAGCATTGATCATCGACGCCAAAGAAGGCGTGCGCGAGAACAGCCGCCGGCACGGCTACATCTTGGCGATGCTTGGCATCCGTCAGGTGACGGTGTGCGTGAACAAGATGGACCTGGTCAATTACAGCCAGGAACACTTCGATCGGATCGAGCGCGAATACCGCGAATTCCTCGCCGGTATTGGTGCGGTTAGCCCGAAGCAGTTCATCCCGATTGCGGCCCTGAATGGCGAGAACCTGGCCAACCGCGCCGCCAGCATGCCGTGGTACCAAGGCCCGACATTCCTGGAAACCATGGACGGTTTCATCAAGGCGCCGCCGAAAGTGGATCAGCCTCTGCGCCTGCCGGTGCAGCAGATTTACAAGTTCACCGCACAGGGCGACGACCGCCGCATCATCGCCGGCCGCATCGAAGCCGGCCGGGTGAACATCGGCGACAAAGTCGTGTTCTCGCCCTCCAACAAGAGCAGCACCATCCGCTCGATCGAAGGCTTCAACACTCAGCCGCGCACGTCGATCGACGCCGGTTGGTCGACCGGTTTCACGCTCAGCGAAGAGATCTACATCACGCGTGGTGAAGTGATGAGCCACGTCGAACACGCGCCCCTGGTTAGCACGCGGCTGCGCGCAAATCTGATTTGGCTGGGCAAGAAACCGTTCCTGCCGAATCGCGATTACAAATTGAAGCTGGGCACCGCGGCGGTGCCGGTGCGCATCCATCGCCTGTTGAAAGTGATCGACGCCAGCGAACTGAACAGCCAGCTGCAGAAGGATCATGTCGGCCGCAACGACGTCGCCGATGTGATCCTGGAAACGCGCGTGCCGATCGCCTTCGATCTGATCGCCGACAGCGAAAGCACCGGCCGCTTTGTGATCGTCGATGGCTATGACGTGGCCGGCGGCGGCATCGTCGTCGAAAGCGTGCGCGACGATCAGGACGAACTGCGCAGTGAAGCGCGCCTGCGCGATTTCAATTGGGTGAAGGGCAGTGTTGGTCTGGATGCGCGCGCCGCGCGTTTTGGTCAACGTCCGGCGCTGATCATGTTCGTCGGTAAGGCCAACGTCGGCAAACATCGTTACGCGATGGCGGTGGAACGTGCGCTGTTCGATCATGGGCGTGCGACCTATTTGCTCGACGGCACCAATGTGCTGATGGGCGTCGACCACGACCTGACCGTCGATGCCACGCAGGCCGAACTGGTGCGGCGTTTCGGCGAGGTGGCGTACTTGCTGTTGGACGCGGGTCTGTTGGTGGTCTCGACCACCAATGCCATCGGTCTTGCCGATCACAGCGCCGTGCAGGCGCTGATCGGCGACACGCCCAGCGTGGTGATCGAGGTCGATCCGCGCGGGGTCAGCGTCGCGCCATGCGATCTGCGCATTCGCGGCGACGAGCCGGAATCGGAAGTGGTGGCGCGCGTCACCGCGCTGCTCACCAGCCGCGCGATCTTGCGTTGAGTGCTTGGCCGCGGCTGAGCAGCAGACATCCGACCGGGATTTCCCCAACGTAAACCGTGCAATCGTTCCGTTTGTGGTACCTTTCGCCGATCGTGTGATGTCGTCGGCCCCGTCGCCGCCCGGCTCTGACTTCAGTTCGCCACTCGCCCAGATCCTTTGATCGCGGCGCTTCGCTTAGGACTCCATGAACGCACCGCTGATCCCATCGCCGCCGTCGCGCCATTGGTATGTGCGCATGTTCCGGTGGGTCGACACCTACGCGGTGCCGCCGGCCGACACCAACGATCCGGCCAACCATCGCATCGAATGGCTGCGCGTGCTGCCCTTTTTGCTGCTGCACGTTTCCTGTTTCGCGGTGATTTGGGTCGGATGGAGCTGGACCGCGGTCGCGGTCGCGGTCGCGCTCTATTTCATTCGCATGTTCGCGATCACTGGCATCTATCACCGCTATTTCTCGCATCGCACCTACAAGACTTCGCGCTTTTGGCAGTTCTGTTTCGCGGTGTTGGGCAACAGCTCGGTGCAACGCGGGCCGCTGTGGTGGGCCGCGCATCATCGCCATCACCATCGCCACAGCGACGACGAGCAGGATGTGCACTCGCCCTCGCGCCTGGGCTTCTGGCGCAGTCACATGCTGTGGTTTATGAACCGCGCCAACCATCGCACGCAGTTGGAGTTGATCCCCGATTTCGCCAAATTTCCGGAACTGGTGTGGTTGGACCGTTACGACGTCGCGGTGCCGGTGCTGTTGGGTGTCAGTTTATTTATGCTGGGTTGGTTGCTGCATGTGGTCGCCCCGGGCCTGAACACCAATGGCCTGCAATTGCTGGTCTGGGGCCTGAGCATTTCCACCGTCGCCTGCGCCCACGGCACCTTCACCATCAACTCGCTGTCGCACGTGTTTGGCTCGCGCCGCTACCAAACCACCGACACCAGCCGCAATAATTTCCTGCTCGCCCTGATCACCCTCGGCGAAGGCTGGCACAACAATCATCACCATTACCAAAGCACCGTCCGCCAAGGTTTCTTCTGGTACGAAATCGACATCACTTTCTACATCCTCAAGACCATGAGTTGGGTCGGTATTATCTCGGACCTGAAGCCGGTCCCGGCACATATCTATGCCGAAAAGCCGCGTGCTGCGACGAAAGCCGATAGCGTCGATTCAGTCACTGAGCCCACGGCCTGAATGCCGCAAGGTTCACTGCCGTTCACTCCCGCGGCAGCAATCCGATACGCAGCAGCAATTCGCGATAACGCCGGTTTTCATCGGCTAAATCAGTGATGCGTTCGGCCAGGGCCTGGTCGTCTAAGACGCGCGCCAAGCGCCCGGCGTGGGCGGTGCCGTCGAGGACTTGTTTGAGCACACGGCGCACGACTGAGCTTTCGCTTTCGCTGGTCGGTTCGGGTTCGATGGCGGTTTCTGGAGCATCCGTGCGCGTCGTGCGTTCGCCACCGTAGGCCTGCACCGCGGCGGCTGGGCGGGCGACGTTTAACAGCGCTGCCAGCAGTTCACTGACCAAGGGCAGCGTGCCGGTCGGGCGAGTTACTTCGCGTCCGCGCAGCGCGTCGGCAATCATCTGCCGACAGCGGTCGAGTTCGTCGGTTTGCCAGCTGCTGCCAAGTTGCAGCACGGTCAGTTCCTGTTCGCGCGTGCGACATTGGTCAGTCAGTTCATCGACGCGGTCGTGCAACGCGGCAAAGCGCTCGGGCAGTTGTGTCGCCAGCACCGCCAGCAGCCGCCGGCACAACGCCGGGCTGGGCGCGCGATCGCTTGGCAACTGCGCCAGGTCAGTGAGGGCGGTAGCTGCGTCAGCGCGGAAATCGGCGGCTTCGTGAGCGTGTTCGTCGGCGCGAAAACCATCGGCGACACTCGTCCACAGCGTCAGCACCAGATTCGCCGTCACTTCGCGTTCAGCTGCGCCTGGCAACTGCATCGCGACGCCTTCGTTCGGCAGCACCGGCCGGCGGGCACCGCCATCGCTGCGCGCGAACCAATCTGTCAGAGCCATGTCCGGAATACCATGCGTGAGGGGTACCGTCGGTTCGGGCGCCTGTGAAGAGTGAAGAGTGAAGAGCGAAGAGTGAAGCGCGACGTGGCCGGATCGCGGGTTCAGCCAAAGCCCCAGCTCGCGCCGTCTTTCGCGTCTTTGACCACGATTCCCGCCGATTTCAGCTGATCGCGGATGCGGTCGCTGGTGGCGAAGTCGCGGTTGGCGCGCACCTGCTGGCGCAGCTCCAGCACCAACGCCATGACTTTGGCCAGGGTTTCGTCACCAGGCTGCTCAGCATGGGCCACGGTCGACGCGCCATCGCCGGGCTGAAATAGGCCAAGCAAACGGCCGAGGTCGCGCAGCAGCGCAATGGTCGCTGCCTGTTCGGCGCCGGTTTGTTTGCGCGCTTCGGAGGCCAGCGTGAACACCTGCGCGATTGCCGCACCGGTGTTGAAGTCGTCATCCATCGCGGCCGCGAATGCGTCGCGCGCTTGTGCCTGTGCGGCAGGCAGCGCGCGCGCCAACAGTGTCGGCAGATTGTCGCCGCCGACGGCGTCCAAAGTCGCGCCGATCAACTTGTGCAGTTTGCCCAGCGCCGTGCGCGCGCTGATGATTGCCGCCGGAGCAAAGTCGATCGGCCGGCGGTAATGGCCCTGCAACAGCAGGAAGCGGATGGTCGCCGCGCCATAGGTCTCAAGCAAATGCGCCGCGTCGAATTGCCGGCGAAACGCCGGGTCTTTCATGCGCGGATCGCTTTTTCCGACCTTCACGCCCTCGTACTGAATCAACCCGTTGTGCATCCAGCAGTGCGCATAATCGCCGCCGTGCGCTTCGCCCTGCGCGATCTCGTTTTCGTGATGCGGGAATTTGAGATCATCGCCGCCGCCGTGGATGTCGAAGGTCGCGCCCAGGGTCTCGTGCGACATCACGCTGCATTCGATGTGCCAGCCCGGACGCCCGGCGCCCCACGGACTGGGCCAGCTTGGTTCGCCGGGTTTGGCCAGCTTCCACAACGCGAAGTCGGCGGGGTGATGCAAACTGGCATCGCGCTCGATGCGCGCGCCGGCCTGCATGTCGTCAATTTTTCGGCCCGACAATTTGCCGTAACCGGGCTGCCGCTGCACATCGAAATACACGCCATCGGCCGCGGCATACGCGCGCCCACCGGCGATCAGTTCAGTGATGTAACCAATCATCGACGCGATGTACGCGCTGCAGCGTGGATGCTCGACCTTGGCCAGGTTCGTGAACGCATGCAGCTTGGTCAAAAACGCGAAATATTGCGCGGTATAGCGCTCGGTGATCGACTCCCACGGCTCGCCGGTAGCCAGCGCACGGTTGATGATCTTGTCGTCGATATCGGTGATGTTGTTGACCAAGTGCACGCGCAAGCCGCGCGCCGTCAGCCAACGCGCGATGGCGTCAAACAGCACCGGGCCCATCAAGTGGCCGATGTGGCAATCGTCGTACACCGTCGGCCCGCACAGATAGATCCCGACCTGCCCCGGCACGATCGGCGTCAGCGGCTGTTCGCGCCGGCTGAGGGTGTTGTAAACGCGGATGCTGGAAACGGGCGCTGACGGCTGAAGTTCTGAAGGCATGGGCGGGGAGTCTGGATCGCAGGCCGGGGTTTCCAGAGCGGGGGGCCGGCGCGCGGTTACGGCGGCGGGATGGTCACGGTGAAGGGAACCTCAACCTCGTTATCCATCCAACCACTCAGCGTGACATGATGCGCGTGGTTGGCGATGCGCGGCATGGCGAAGATGATTGTCGAATCGCTAGTGCCCTGAATTTTCCCGTCTGCTTCCGACAGTAGGGGTCCATCGCTGGCAGTGCTTACATCGGCCCGCATGAACGAGTGGAGCGCGTGCGTGGGCTGGGCGCGTTGAACGAGCAGTCCGATCTGGTCGATGCCGTTGGCCAGGGCCGCGTCGTCATCCAGCAACGCTGCCCATCCGCCAACACCGCCAAGATCGAGCGCATGCAGCTCGCCTGGGCGAAGCTCAAGCTCAGTGACGAAATGATGCTCGACGGTGGTTGTAACCATGCCGGAGATGACCAGAGCGGACTGCGGTTCGTTGAGGTCACTGATAATCGCGCTGAACAGGATGTCGCCTCCCGGGGAGTGGCTCTCACTTTGTTGCAGCGGAAAACACCGGCCTTCGGCATCGACGGCAATGTTGCCCAGGATGACGTAGAACGACTGCGAGCGATCGAGTTTGATCGCGTCTAAGCGTGGCTCGCCACGCATACGCACCTGCACATGAATCTGACGATTGATACCGTCCGTCCGCTGCTCAGCCCGGCGTTCCAGGTGGACCTGTTCAAAGCCCAACGCGGCGCTTGGAATAAACTCCGAGGAATGGTGGGTTGGATCCGGTCGCAGTCGGATCGGGCTGGCGATCGTCAGACGTGCATCGGTGTCGGCCGCGGCAGCCGGATCGAGGACTGGCGGCACCACGGTCAGATCCCACGTCCGACACACTAGGTTCAGCGCACTCCAAAAAGTGCCGGAAAAAGC